>JAIOPU010000027.1 GCA_021413725.1 Armatimonadota bacterium
CAGCAGCGGGTGAAGAAGCTCAGGGGGCCGATCCTCTGTCTCGTGGGCCCGCCGGGCGTGGGCAAGACCTCATTGGGGCAAAGCATCGCCCGGGCAACCAATCGCAAGTTCGTCCGGATGTCCCTGGGCGGGGTCCGCGATGAGGCGGAGATTCGGGGGCACCGGAGAACCTACATTGGGGCTTTACCGGGGCAAATCATTCAGGGCCTGAGGCGAATTGAGACCAATAATCCAGTCTTCGTTCTTGACGAAATTGATAAACTCGGGACTGATTTCCGGGGCGATCCTTCGTCCGCTCTACTCGAAGTTCTCGATCCCGAGCAGAACAGCACGTTCCGGGACCATTACTTGGACACAACTTTTGATCTGAGCAAGGTTTTCTTTATTACTACCGCAAATCGATTGGACACCATTCCGGGACCGCTCCGTGATCGCATGGAAGTGATTGAGGTCGGAAGTTATACAGAAGAGGAAAAACTCCAGATTGCGAAGCGGCATCTTTTGCCGAAGCAAATTGAAGAGCACGGTCTTCGTCCAAGCTTGATGGCATTCAAGGATGAAGCCTTGAGGCTGATCATTCATGGTTACACTCGCGAAGCGGGAGTGAGAAATCTGGAGCGCGAAATTGCGGGCGTTATCCGTAAGGGCGCGTTGCAATTCGCAGAGGGTCGAAAGGCGAAAATGACGATCACACCTAAATTTGTCGAAGAGGCTCTCGGTGCTCCGCGCTTTGAGCGTGATGAAGTTCAAGACCGCGAACTCAAACCTGGCATGGCGGTGGGGCTAGCGTGGACTCCGGTCGGCGGCGAAATTCTGTTTATTGAGACTGTTCTCTTGCCCGGAACTAAGGGACTTATTCTGACGGGGCAACTCGGTGATGTAATGAAGGAAAGTGTCACTGCAGCTTTGTCGTACGTTCGCAATCACGTCGTCAAGTACAAGATTGATCCTGATTTCTACGCTAACAATGAAATCCACGTTCACCTTCCGGCGGGGGCTGTTCCCAAGGACGGCCCAAGCGCGGGAGTCGCGATGGTAACCGCCCTCACTTCCCTTTTGACGGGTCGAAAAGTGCAAGACCGGTTAGCGATGACAGGTGAAGTTACTCTGACGGGAACCGTGCTGCCGGTCGGTGGAATCAAGGAGAAAATCATTGCCGCCCATCGGGCAGGAGTGACAACTGTTATCTTGCCAGAGGACAACCGCAAGGATTACTTAGAAGAGGTCCCAGCGGCCATCCGCGAAGTGCTCAAGGTTCATTTTGCAAGTGATGTGGACCAGGTTTTGAAGATCGCCTTGGAGCCTGCCGCGAAATAGATTATTCAGTTCGCAACGCGACAATCGGGTCAAGTTTCGCAGCGGTCATCGCCGGGAAGAATCCAAACACCATGCCGATCGCGGCGGAGAACCCGGACGCCATAATCGCGGCTCCCATGGGGAACGCCGTTTGCCATCCATTCTTGTCCGGAATTTGCATTCCGGCCGTAACACTTGTAATGACTAGGCCGAGGAGATAGGCGATGCCCATGCCGATAAGGCCCCCGACGAGCGACAGTGTCGCAGCTTCAATTAAAAACTGAGTGAGGATTGCACCGAATTTTGCTCCCACTGCTTTACGTAGCCCAATCTCGCGAGTGCGCTCGGTGACGGAGACGAGCATGATATTCATGATGCCGATGCCTCCGACGAGCAGGGACAGGGCGGCAATGCCGGCCAGTACCATTCCCGCACCGCCAATGATCCCTTGGAATATTTTCAGGACGTTTTCTGAGGATTCTACGCTATAAATGGGTCGATTCCCGGTCTTGGTCATCAGGGCCTGCCAGACCTGCTCCAGCGCTTCGGCGACTTTAGCTCCTGGCTTTGCCCGCATGAGGATGAGGTCTACTTGATCTCCACCGAGCCATTTCTTATTTGCGGTGCTGAGCGGAACAAATATCAGGTCGTCGCTTCGCTCGCCCATGAGTTCAAGCTTCTCTGAAATGCCTACGATCTCAACGGTTAGGCCATCCATAATTACGGTCTTGCCAATCGGATCGGTGCCCTTAAAGAGCTTCTTTCCCGCAGATTCGCTGACGACCGCCACGCTGTTGACTGATTCGTTATCCTTGTCGTTTATGAGTCTTCCGCGAAGCAATGGCACGCGATTCAATTCAAAGAAACCTGCGTCCACAGCACGGGCTTTGACATCCTTGAGCTCCGTTTCACCGGCTCGGACAGTCCGATTCCCGGCTTCTCGATAACCAGAAGCGATTTGGATCATGTTGCAACGGTCAAGGACGTACTGCTTGTCGCTCATCGTCAGCTGCTCGACTCCCCCCGAGGTGTCCCCTCTTTGAAGCTCCCTGCGGTTGAAAGTTAAGTAAATCGTGTCGGAACCGATCTTTGAAAATTGGTCGGCGAGGTAGGTTTTGAAGCCCTCCGAGAGCATAACGATCAGCGTCACGCTCATGACGCCGATGATGACGCCGAGCATGGTTAAGAACGCTCGCAACTTGTGCAAGCGCAGCATATTAAGCGCGACTAGGAAACTTTGGAGAAAGCCCATGCGCTAGCCCCCTCGTCCCATTTGCATTCCCTTTCTCTCGGGCCCTTTATAGTCCGGTTTTGCCAAGATTTCGCCAACTTTCAGACCGCTGGTGATTTCGACTGACGTTCCGGTTGTGAGGCCAACCGTCACGTCGCGCTTGGTTCCCGCTCCGCCGACCTTAGCCGGGGCGATCATGACAAATCGTTTCTTGCCGTCTATTCCGAGGTATTCGTAGGGAATCTGAACTACACCTGTTCGTTTTGCAGTGACAACAGTGCATTTGGCGGTCATGCCAGACTTGAGCGCTGGCTCAACATCTTGGAGCTTGATTTCGATGTTGTACTTGACAACCGCTTTTGTTTCAATTGTTGCGCCGGTGTCTACTGCACTTGAGGCGGTGCTTGCGGGAGAAATCTTGCTTACTTTGCCCGCAAAAGTTCGACTTGGAATGGCGTCAACCTCGATATCAGCATCCATCCCCATTTCCAGTTTTGCAACGTCAATTTCGTTGATTTGCAACTTGACCACCAGGGCGCGACGGTCTTCAACCGTGACGATGGAAGTTCCCGCGGAGAATCCGCTGAGGCCGCTGACGGTTTCACCGACGCGGGTCTTCTTTTGCGATACAACGCCATCAATCGGGGAGCGAACTTCAGTTTCTCCGAGTTGCCTTTGACTTTCGTTGAGACTGCTCTTAATTTGGTCCACGCTCGCTTGGCTTTGGCTGCGACCGGCGATGAGGGCATCGATGTCTCGCAAGCCTGCTTCGGCATCGCGAAGACTCGCAACGGCTTGCTCATAGTCGCGGCGCTTGTTGGCGTCTTGAAACTGATTGGCCTTGGCGCGGTCGAAATCGGCCTTGGCCTGAACCACTCGTTCCTGGGCGTTCTTCAACTCTAGGGCCTGATTGTCGCCAAGCCTTTTGAGCTTGTCCTTGGCATTTTCGAGTCTGGATTTTGCGAGATCAAGCGAATTCTTGGCGACCTCTACGTCGCGCCTTGCCGAATAACCGACGGCTAAGAGCTCGGATTCACGCTTATATTCGGCCTGAGCGGTGTTAAATGTGGACTCAGCCTCGCGGACCGCATTTTGTGCTTCGATCCTCTCATTGGGTTGAGTCGCTTTAAGCAATGTATCGCGCTGAACTACGGCGGCTTCGTAGACTGATTTTGCCGACTGAATGGAAAGCCGCGTAAGCTGGGGCTGGACATTGGACTCTTTTTCAAGTTGGAGGAGCCGGGATTTAGCTCTGTCGTAAGCAGCCTGCGAAGTTACACGCCGTTGGGCGATCTCTACGCCAGCGCGAGTCACGCTTGCTTGCGCTCCGCGAAGTTGCGCTTGATTTTGCTCGACGGTATTTCGAGTTTCGCGCGGATCAATGACGGCGATGAGTTGGCCTTTGGTGACGACGTCGCCTTCTTCGACGAGAAGCTCTTTGACACGTCCGCCGACTTGACTTTTGACTTCCACGACTTCAATCGCGTTGATCGTTCCGGATTCAACTACCTTGGATTCGAGGTCGCCCTTAGAAACCGTATAGGTCGGGGCTTTCGCCACCTCGGGCTTCTTCAGGCCCCTGAGTGCGATTCCCGCAATCCCACAAATCGCGATCACAATCGCGCCTACAATCCAAACAGCCTTCTTCATCGGTTCCCCAAAAACAACTTGCTTCGTCAGGTGCAAATGAACCTGACATCTCAAGAGTATACGTCTTCCCTCGGCGAAAAGGAGGGAGAATAACAAATCTTGGGACTAAAGACTGTTCAAGTGCTGGTTTTGATGAGTTAAAAGATGGAACAATCTACTCTAGCCCATGCCGCATCGACACCGTACAGACGACTTGCGCGTGCGCGAGATTCTTGAACTAGCACCTCCTTCCCACTTGCTGCGCGAATTTGCACTTTCGCCCACCGCAGAAAACACGGTTGTGGATGCACGGCAATCCGTTCACAACGTACTTCATGGCAGCGACGACCGACTAGTAGTCGTAGTAGGTCCTTGCTCGATCCATGACTACGCTTCAGCAGTTGATTTTGCAAATCTCATCCGAACCGCGATGGACGAGTTCACCCGGGACCTCATTCTGGTGATGCGGGTCTATTTTGAAAAGCCTCGAACCACCGTGGGTTGGAAGGGTTTTATCAACGATCCGCGTTTAGACGGGTCCTATCAGATCAATGAAGGCCTTCGGCTCGCTCGGAAGCTACTCTTAGAAATTAATGAACTCGGTGTCCCCACCGGCACCGAATATCTCGATATGATCACGCCTCAGTACCTTGCCGACTTGGTCGCTTGGGGGGCGATTGGGGCGAGGACGACAGAGTCTCAGGTTCATCGTGAGCTAGCCTCGGGGCTTTCCTGTCCGGTAGGATTCAAGAACGGTTCAGACGGAAATGTCAAAATCGCTGTGGATGCGATGAAAGCCGCCGCGGCGCCCCACCACTTTTTGTCGGTTACCAAGGGCGGGATTTCAGCGATCGTCGCCACTCGGGGCAACGAGGATTGTCACGTCATCTTGCGCGGCGGCTTGCAGCCAAACTACGATTCGGCGAGTGTGAACGAAACCTCGCGCACTCTGGGAGCCTCCGGCCTCGCGCCGCGAATTATGATAGACCTCTCCCACGCGAACAGCCAAAAGAACCACGAGCGACAGGTTGCGGTGTCGAAGGATGTGGCTGGGCAAGTCGCGGGTGGTGACACCCGGATTTTTGGAGTGATGATTGAGAGCCACCTGAAGGCCGGTCGCCAGGACCTCGGTGGGGAACTTGAGTACGGGATGAGTATCACGGATGCTTGCTTGGACTGGGGTGTGACCCACGATATCCTGCTCACCTTGTCGAAGGCCGTCAGAGATCGACGAAAGAAGCATTTGGATGTAAATTAGACAATAAATTTGTGAACTTGTGAATTGCGTTTGAACCTAAAGTGGATTTTTTGAACCTAGTCGCATGTTCATTCACAGTAGCTCTTTCCCCCTGGGAGTGTTTTTGTAATTTTGGAATGCTTGCATTGTATGGTTTCGGACTCGCGTGCGTTGGACGTCAACCGGGGGCTTGAGGTGGGAGATATGGGAAGTGTGGGTTGGGTTGTATTTCTTGCCTCTATATCTATTGCCAAAAAACGGTGATCTTCTATTGAGTTTTGGACTGAAGAGTTCGGACGAAGGTCCTTGCGCCGGGGGACAGGCTGAGGCCAATCCTCCAGTCACTGCTCCGTTTTAAAACATTTTTCAAAAATCCCCCTAAAGTTGCGAGGTCTTGCTGCCGACATCTACCAGTGAGACTATGCAGATCGAATCTTTGCTTAATTTCGTGAACGCCCAAACGGCGGAGGCCTCAGCCCCTGTCCCCGAGGACGCACACGTATTCGCCGGCCTGTTGGCGAACGCAACCGGGTCGCCGCCAGGTGGGCCGCCGCTCATTGAAGTGCCGCTCGATCCGACTGTGATCCAGGGGGCGAACTCAGAAATGCCGAATGCAACTGAGAAATCGCCGGACCTCCCGACCACAGAACTCAAAGCCAAAGCCAAGTTCGACGACGAGAAGCTTCAAGTGAGCCCTGATGTTCACGCCCTTGCATTGATCGCGGGCATGCAGTTCCCTGCGCTCACCCTTACACAGGACGTGCAAACGACGCCCACAAATTTCGAGGTCTCGGCAAAGGCAGTCGCCTCAGAGGCACCTGTACTCTCGACAGCAGATTTCAAGCAGCTCACGTTTGAACCTACAGCGGAGGGGCGTGCTGATATTCTTGCCGCTGTCCTAAACACCGATACTATCGTCACCACACGGCCCGTCGAATTCAGCCTCGCTCCTGGGAATCCCTCCGCAGGGGGTACAGGAGTTCAAGTTGATCCGAACCTCACACAAGTTGACACCGGAACGCAGATCATGTCGCCCGACCAGGCCGCAAAGCTGAACCCGGTGCGGATCGTTGCGACCCAAGAACCCGTTCTCGCACCTACGGCGCAAAAGCCAGCGATCAATCCTTTCACGGGCGAAATCCTCAAACCTGCTGAGGTAAAGATTGATCTCGGAACTGCAATCACTGCCCCGGTGCTCAAGTCAACTCTTGACAGTGGGACGATCCCACCGGCGCAAGCCAAGGCACCTAGCGCTGCAGCAAGCCCGAAGGAAACGAAAATAAAATCACTCTTCGCGTTCGATGATCGATTGTTGAACGCAAAAACAGCCTTCTCTGAAGACCTTGATATGACGATTCGCCGTATTGAAGAGTCTGTGCTTCCCTTGCCGGTAGCACCGACGGCTAAGCCCGCGATGACGCTCGAAACACTGCTCCAAACGCATCCAGAAACGAAGCTGATCGCCGAACCGGTCACCGCACCGGATGCTAAGCTGACAATGCTGAATACAGAGCAAACTGAAGCGAAAGGACCAGAAATGACGTTCCAACTCGTCGGAACCGAGGCGATTAGCACCGAGAGTCCAGTAGAAGACCTGAAAGCAATATCAGACACCGAACCCCCGGTCGCAAGTCTTGGCGCGAGACTGAACGCACAACCAGCGGAGAACGCCCCCGTTGATGCCAGGGTCGAGTCTGCGCAAAGCAAACTTGACGCGAATACTCAACTCAAGAACGAACAAATCGTTAAACAGGTTGTCGAGCGTGCCGACCACTTCCTTGCGATGAAGCGCGACGGTGCGATCACGATTCACCTTGAACCGCGGGAGCTTGGCTCAATCACTTTGACCATTCAAAACACCAACGATGGAATCAAGGCCGAAATAAAGGCTTCAAACCATCAGGTTCAGCAGTCGCTCGAAGCCAATAAGGCCAGTCTCGTCCAACAGGTCGAAAACAAGGGCCTCACCCTAGGATCACTCAACGTGACCTTAAGTGACTCGGCGATGGGTGGCCAAGCGGACCCACAACAGACCCAACAGGAAATGAATCGTCAGGCCCAAATGACGAGAGCATTCGCGAATTCCGACGTTGCCCCAGTGGCAAACGTCTCACCGAGTTCGGCTCAGGATGCCGGCCTCAATTACGTAATCTAAACGGAGAAAAAGAAAACTATGCCAGATCAAGTAGTTAGTCCGGTTAATGGCAGTCAGTACTATGGTGCTGTCGCCGCTAAACCGAAATCAGCGCTCAATATGGAGACCTTTATGCGTCTTCTTACGACCCAACTCTCACACCAGAACCCTCTGGAACCGATGAAGGACACCGACTTTTTTGCGCAAGTTGCTCAACTTGGACAAGTCCAAGGTCTTGATAAACTTGATAAAGGTAATCAAGTGACCCAGGCGCAAGGAATGATCGGAAAGACCGTCACCGCGCTTCGACCCAACTCACCGGGAGGCGTCGTAAACGATACCCTCGTCTCGGGTGTTGTCACCGGGATGATTGTTCGGAACGGTGCAAATTATCTGCAGGTCACGGAAGCCAATGGTGGCGTCGCCGAGGTAACAGCCGACGCGATTCAAAGCATCCAGGCAACGCCGACCTCAAACGGGATTTCCAAGATACTCGACGCTGCCAGTGCGGCTAATCTCATTGGCAAAAAGGTCACGGCTCCGCACCCCACTCTGAAGGATGCCGCAGGTAACCCCGAGGTTATGGAGTCGATTGTACAGACCGTCAGTTTCGAGAAAGGCGTGGTGTATTTGTCAGCGAAGGACCGTCTTGGTAACGTAGTCAAACTGCCACTGAATTCAGTCACAGCCTTTGGTACACCTTAGTCAATGAGCACCCCTATACAAAACTCGAAAATCGGCGAAATTCTCGCGAATCGCGCCGTCGTCCAACCCAGGCCAACGCCGGGGACTCAGGAATCCAAAGAAGGGTTTCAGGCTCTCCTCTCGGATCGCCTGAAAGTCTCTGGCCACGCTCAAACTCGGCTCGCAAGTCGAAATATTGAACTGGGAAAGGCGGAGTGGGACCGAGTCATGGGAGGCGTCGATAAGGCTGCCGCCAAGGGTGCGAAGGAGTCTCTCGTGATGCTTGACGACATCGCCCTGGTGGTCTCGGTCAAAAACCGAACTGTCATCACTGCGGTTGACAAGACTCAACTGAAAGATAACGTTTTCACCAACATCGATAGTGCGATTATTGTTTAATAATTTTACGATCAGACCTAACGAGTAAGAGCTAAGGCTCCGACAACTATATTAACCGGTTAAACGGTTCACGACAAACAAAGGGTAAGAAGTGCTGGATCAGTTCGAAGGAACTGAAAGCATGGCTGAGAGTCCGAAGTACTCAAAGCGCAAAATAGAGTTGCATTACCCTTAACGTACGGGAAAAATAATAAAATGCTACAAGCCATGCTCGCTGGCGTCGCCAGTATCAAAGCGCAACAAACGCGTATGAATGTCATCGGTAACAATGTTGCCAACGTCAATACGACCGCCTACAAAGGCAGCCGTGTCACCTTCCAAGATATGCTCGCGCAGACCATTCGCGGTGCCGGTCGTCCGACCGACGCCCTTGGTGGAACCAACGCGCTGCAATTCGGGCTTGGTGTCTTGATCGCCGGCACCGATGTGAACAACGAACAGGGTTCGTTGAACGCGACGAACCGACCGACCGACCTTGCCATCCAGGGCAACGGCTACTTCCTCACCGGTGACGGAGCCAAGATGTCCTACACCAGAGACGGAGCATTCGACCTGGATTCCAACGGTGATATCGTTCACCGTGCGACTGGAGAGCGAGCCCTTGGTTGGGACTTTATCAAACAGACAACCGAATCCACCTCTGCCCCGATTGACGCAACCAGCCGAATGAACATTCCAATTGGACGATTGAACGCAGTTCAAGCGACAACCAAGGCCTCCATGGCCGGAAACCTTTCTGGTTACACTGTGGCAGGCAGCGATCCACGCTCCGCTACTGGCAAGCCTGACTGGTCCAGCAAGTACAAAGTGTACGATGGACAAGGTGGTGCCCACGATGTGACGGTTGAGTTTTTCAACCGCCAAGATCCCCCGTTCGTCCCTGCCGCCCCCGGAGTTACCTCTCGGTTCCAATGGCGAGCCCTCGACGAAAGCGGTGTTGAAATTGCACAATCAGATGGCGCGACCCCAGAAGGAGAGCCGCTTGACTTTGACGCTCAACCTTGACCAGCAGGATGGTTTCCCGCCAGGATCGCTTCAGAGTTTCTCGGTGTCCACCGATGGCGTCATCACCGGCCTATTCACGAACGGCCTCACCCGGCCCTTGGGTCAGCTTGCGATGGCGATCTTCCCGAATCCGGGTGGTCTGGAGCGAACAGGTAACAACCTTTGGCGAAATACAGATAACTCTGGAATTCCCGTCGTCGGAACACCTCGAAGCGGCGGAAGAGGAATCGTCAACTCGGGCTTCTTGGAACAGTCCAACGTGGACATTGGAAACGAGTTCACTGATCTCATCATCACTCAGCGTGGCTTCCAAGCCAACACGAAGATCGTCACGACGGTCGACGAGATGATGCAAGAATTGATTAACATGAAGCGCTAATCAATGAGTAAGTAAGGGGCTGCCCACATGGGTGGCCCCTTTTTTTATCCGTGCGCTTCCTTCTTCGCAAACGCCTCGAACACCGGGAGGTAGAACGCCCAGTCCTCGTTATCCACGGCTTTGAGATAGGCGGGCAAGGAGATGTAAGGAATAAAGTGTGGCCGACGTGGCGTCGAAAGGAGCTTCATCCTTGCCTGTTGCGGCGTCTTGTCGCCCTTCTTGAGATTGCACTTACGGCAACATGCCACCAGGTTGTCCCAAGTTTGAGGCCCGCCCATCCAACGCGGGATCACATGGTCGATGGTGAGGTCCTTGCCCTTGAGCCCGCAGTACTGGCAGGTGTAGTTGTCCCGTGCAAGCACGGAATGGCGCGATAACTTCAGTTGCGGCATGGGACGTCGGACGTGGTAGCGCATCTTCACGATGGAAGGTGGCTGCAACTCGCCGCCCGTGGTTCGAATCGGGAGTTCACTGGATTCCACAACATCCACCTTTCCCAGCAAGATCAAGGAAAGGGCGCGCCGGATGTTGCAGACATTCAGCGGCTCATAGTCTGAGTTCAAAAGAAGCACTTCGCGTGTAGCCATGTTTTCCCTCCTTAGCCAATAAAAATGCCCGCACGAAAACACGTACAGGCATGAGGCACAGCGTTTGGAGCGACACGCGTTATGGTGTCCGTCCAAACCTCCGTGGTCTGTATCCTATCCGAAAAGTCCTTCCGAGCCATTGCTTTTAGTTTCTGACGATACTATTATACGAAAAGAATCAAGAAAACCGATGGAACCTGACACAGACTTCGAAATTTAACAGAAAAAAAGATTTTTCGATTTACC
>JAIOPU010000155.1 GCA_021413725.1 Armatimonadota bacterium
AACCGGGAGGGGAAATTTGGTTCTCGGGAGCAGGATCTCTGCGTTGAGAATATCTTGAATTTCCCCACAATCTCGAGAACTTATTCCTGTGCCTTGCGCCGCTTCAACAAAGCAACCAACCCAAGTCCCAAAACCACCATCGAACCTGGCTCCGGAGCGAGGACAGTCTGCATGGAGACGGGATTAAGGACGATTCCTGAGCCAAATTGCCGCACGAGTTGGCGGTTCTTGCTGTAATAGTCGATTCGTCCCGTCGCGCCCTGGTTTGAACCCAAGAAGAATCCGGTGTGCGCAGAAGCCGCGCTCAAAACGTCCCCGCCTACGCCAAAGACCGTCCCGAGGCCAGTATCTCCGGGGATGTAGGTGCGGAAGTTTCCACCCAAACCGCCCGCCATAATCAGCTGGGAAGTTCCCGCATTGGCGCACATCTGTCCAGAGCCGGCTGCGGCGCCGGCACTTGCGGTGACTACGCCGAGAGTAGCGCTTGTTGCGCCTGCGTTCGTGGTGAAATTAACCATCCGACTCTGGGCAGCATCGAAAGCAACGAGTGACGTATTGGAAGTCCACATTCCTGAGCGGAATTGAGCCCCGGCTACTCCCGGAGTCAGAGCAGTTCCCCCTACTATGTCGGGAAACGAAAATATTTGGATATCCGTAAAAACATCAAAATATGCCACTCGGTCACCGGACGGTCTTACTGCAGAGGTGGCACTAGTTGCGTAGGTGTAGGTATCGATCAAGTCTCCGGTGTTGTAGTTCCATGCGGATGTTTCAAGGTTAGTTGTCACGTAGAAACGGTTGTTTGACTGATCCAAATACGTGCTCTTAATGGTCCCGCTGAAGCCTCCAAACTTCCCAAGGTAGGCTCCGCTTACCGGATCGAAGCGATGAACCGCTCGGGTTGCGAACGTGTTGCTTCCGTTGTCGGCCACGAGCAGAAGTTCAAAGCTCGCGTGCGCCGAAGCCGCGAGCAGAGTGAGTGAGATTGCAAGAATGCGAGTATTCATGGTTAGATTTTCCTTTTTGTGGGTTTAAATTTTGCGCCTTTTGAGCAATGCAACGAGACCAAGTCCCAAACCCGCCATCGAACCTGGTTCTGGAGCGAGAACACTCTGCATGGAGACGGGGTTGACCAGCACGCTTTGCCCGAATTGTCGAGTCAAGTTAAAGCGATTGTCGTAAAAATCAACCCGACCGGCCGCTCCTTGATTGGAACCGAGAAAGAAACCGAAGTGAGCACTGGCCGCGCTCATCACGTTGCCGCCTACGCTGTTCAAAGTGCCCACCGCTGTAGTTCCGGGAACGTAGATTCGCGCATTTCCGCCCGTCCCACCGGCTACGATAAGTTGTGTAGCTCCCCCATTGGCGCATATTTGGCCAGAATCTGCGGATGCGGCGCCGCCAGTCGAAATCGTCCCCACGGTAGCGGTGGTTCCAGCGAGGTTAGTGGTCAAATTGACCATTCTGCTTTGATTTGTCTCAAACGCGACGAGGGATGTTTTTGACGTCCACATGGCTGAGGAATAACTTGCCCCCGCTAGAAATCCCAAATTCGCACCGCCCCCGATAGTCGGATAGTCAGTAAAGAGCATATCAGTCAATCCGTTGAGAAATACGGCTCGATCGCCTCCTGGACGGACAGCCACTTGACCCGCGGCGGTGGCGAAGGTAGATGATCCTAGGAATTCGCCGGTGTTGTAGTTCCACCGCGTAGTCCCGTTAGCGGCAGTAACGTACAAACTGTTGGTTGCCTGGTCTAGAAAGGTGGCGGCAATGGTTAAATTAAAGCCTCCAAACTTCCCAAGATAGGCTCCTGTCGCTGGATCAAAGCGATGAATCGCGCGAGTGGCGAAAGTGTTGCTTCCATTGTCCGCCACGAGCAGGAGTTCAAAGCTTGCGCGGGCTGAAACTGCGAGCAGGGACAGGCAGATCACGAGAATGCGAGTATTCATGGGTTAATTGTATCTAAAAACTGACAAATGAGCAAGTCTTTTTGTTTAATTCTTGCGCCTTTTGAGCAAAGCGACGAGTCCAAGACCCAAAACCGCCATCGAACCCGGTTCCGGAGCGAGTACCGTCTGCATGGAGATCGGCCTGAGAACGGTTCCTGTTCCAAATGTTCGGGTCAGATTTCGGAATTGGCTGTAATATTCAATTCGTCCTGTCGTTCCGTCATTCATTCCCAGGAAGAAGCCAAAGTGTGCGGAAGCCGCGCTCATAGTATTTGCAGTCGTAGGTATCCCCGTTGCCAAGGCAGAAGCCCCTGGAACGTAAACTCGAGAAAGGCCCGAGTTTCCGCCTGCCATTATCAGCTCGCTAGTCCCTCCGTTAACGCACATTTGCCCAAATCCGTTCGTCAGACCAATGGCTGGGGTGATCACTCCAAGCGTTGCCACTGTGCCGGAAGCGTTTGTGTTGAAGTTTGCCATGCGAGTTTGGTTGAAGTCAAATGCAACAAAGGAAGTGTTGGATGTCCATAAGCCAGTGGAAAAGAGGGCACCGGACACAGTCGGCGTTCCAATACCAGAACCCGCCGTCGGAAAGCCGTACAACTGAACATTGCTTCCACTGATGAAAAATGCCGCCCGATCCCCAGAAGGACGAACTGCGGAGAATGAGTTCGCCGAAGTGTAAGCAAAGGAACCAAGCATCTCACCTGTGTTGTAGTTCCACTTTGAGGTTTCATTGCCGGCAATGACATAAAGACTGTTGTTGGCTTTGTCGAGATAGGTACTTGAAATATCTGAATTGAAGCCTCCGAATTTCCCAAGATAGGCTCCGCTAACTGGATCGAACCGATGAATCGTTCGAGTAGCGTATGTGTTACTCCCGTTATCGGCAACGAGCAGAAGTTCGAAGCTCGCGTGCGCAGAAGCGGCGAGGAATGACAGGGAGATCACGAGAATGCGAGCATGCATGACTTTATTATATCAGTAGGTTGCCAAAATTCCAAATATGCGGGTGAAATTGCGGGGCGTTTTCTCGGCCGCTCCTGCGAATCCTAGCGAGTACAATATGGGGGTGCAAGAGATTATCCTCGCCGCTCCTCGCGGGTTCTGTGCTGGTGTTGCTTTCGCAATCGAAGTCGTGGACCTTGCCCTCCAAGTTCACGGCGCACCGCTCTACGTCCGCCACGCGATTGTTCACAACGAGTTTGTGGTGAAGAACTTCGAGGACCAGGGCGTCATTTTCATCGAGGATGTGAATGAAATTCCAGAAGGGATGCCCGTTGTGTTTTCCGCGCACGGCGTTTCGCCGGAAGTCCGTGAAGACGCCAAGAAGCGCGGACTGAAGATCATCGACGCAACCTGCCCACTCGTGACCAAGGTCCACAACGAGGCCAAAAGATATCTCTCGAAAGACTATTACTTCATCTACATCGGCCATCGCGGCCACGTGGAGGCGGAGGGGACGATGGGAGAAGCGCCGGGGCGAATGGTTTTGGTGGAGACTCCAGAAGATGCCGAGGCGTTAGAAATTCCGCACTACGAAAAGCTCGCGGTTTTGACGCAGACAACTCTGAGCGTAGAAGAAGTCGGCGCGACTATGGCGGTTCTGAAGCGCCGATTCCCCCATCTGGAGACCCCGGCGAAGGAAGACATCTGCTACGCCACAACCAACCGCCAAGGCGCGGTGAAGGAACTTGCCGAGAAGTGCGATCTGGTCCTCGTGGTCGGCTCGACGCTCTCTTCAAACTCGAATCGCCTGCGCGAAGTGTCGGAAGTTTACGGCACAGAATCGCATCTGTTGATGTCGCCAGATCAAATTCTGCCCGCTTGGCGCACGGACTATGCTCGAATCGGGATTACAAGCGGGGCTTCCACGCCGGAGTCGCTCGTGGACGACATTATTGCAAGTTTGATCAACGGCCAGCCCGGCGTGAAGGTCTCGATTTTGGAGACGGTGAAGGAGAATTTGAAGTTCTTGCCCCCGCGAGATTTAATTCAGCTCGCAATGGCGAGCCGATGACGCTTTCGCCCTCCCGCTTCCGTCTTTGACTTGCAATTAGGCCCTTATGGCAGACCGTTTCGTTCACCTTCATAACCACACTGAATACAGCCTTCTGGACGGTGCCAACCGTATCCCGGAATTGGTCAAGCGCGCCAAAGGCCTTGGCATGGATTCCCTCGCGATTACCGACCACGGCGTCATGTTTGGCGTCATGGAGTTCTATTTCGAGTGCCAAAAAGCGGGGATTAAGCCGATTTTGGGAATGGAGGCGTACGTCGCGCCGAACGGACACCTGATCAAAACCGGTCGCGAGGAGAACCAGACCTATCACCTCTTGCTTTTGGCGAAGAATTTGGAGGGATACCAAAATCTCTGCCGACTTCACACCATTGCGGCGTTGCAGGGATTCTATTACAAGCCCAGAATCGACCACGAACTGCTGCACAAGTATTCAAAGGGATTGATTTCGACCACTACTTGCTTGGGTAGCGAAGTCAACCAACTCCTCTTAAAGGGCGACTTCGAGGGCGCGAAAAACCGTGCCGCGATGTACAAGGAAATCTTCGACGAGGGCAGCTACTTTGTCGAACTCCAAGACCACGGCCTGCCCGAGCAACATCAGATTAAGGAGGGCCTCGTCAAGATCGCCAGGGATTTGAAGCTTCCGATCATCGCCACCAACGACGCGCACTACCTTTGCAAGGAATCAAGTGCGGCCCACGATGTGCTTTTGTGTATCGGTACCGGTGCTTTGCTCGCGGACGAGAAGCGGCTGAAATTCACCGGAGACGAATTTTACATCAAGACTCAGGAGGAGATGACTTCCTTGTTCGAGGACTTGCCCGAGGCGATTGAGATGACGGGACACGTTGCCGACATGTGCGATGTTGATCTCGCGAAACGCCGCGCCCCCATGCCTCAGCCGAATTTGCCGGAAGGGAAGGACTCCAAAGAATTCTTGCGAGAGCTTTCGGAGCGCGGATTGCGCGAGCGTGTCGAGAACTTGGACGAAACCGCCTGGGATCGGCTCAACTTTGAGCTTGAGGTTGTCGGCAAGACAGGCTTTGAGGACTATTTCTTGCTCGTGCGCGAGTTTGCGAACTTCACAAGGGACTCGGGAATTGCGTTTGGCGTCAGAGGCTCCGCCGCAGGGTCGTTGGTTTCCTATTGTATTGGGATTACGGATGTCGACCCGCTGAAATATGACCTCACGTTTGAGCGATTCTTGAACCCAGAGCGAATTTCCATGCCCGATATCGACATGGACTTCGAGGACACCAAGCGCGAGAAGGTCATTGACTACGTCGTGGACCGCTTTGGCTCGGAGCGCGTTGCGCAGATCATCACTTTTGGAACCTTGGGTGCGAAGGCCGCGATCAAGGACGCTGGACGCGTCATGGGTTATGCCCCAATGGACACGGATCGTATCTGCAAAACCATTCCGCAGGTTGTCGGAATGAATCTCGAGAAGGCTTATAAAGAGATCGTCGACTTCCGCAACATGGTCGACCAGGATCCTCAGATTAAGAAGCTGGTGGAAGTCGCCAAAGAGATTGAAGGAACGTCGCGTCATGCGGGAGTTCACGCCGCGGGCGTCGTTATCGCGGGCGAGCCTCTTTCTGAGTACATTCCGCTCTACAGATCCAATGAAGGAAGCGCGGTTACCGGCTTCGAAATGGGCATTCTGGAGAAGATCGGAATGCTCAAGATGGACTTTTTAGGGCTTTCGAACCTTACCGTTCTCGCAAAGGCCGCTCAGAACATTGAGGCCAGTCGCGGAATCAAGATTGTTCCAACCGAACTTGAGCTAGACGACGAAAAGACCTACGAGATGCTCGCCAAGGGCGAGACCATTGGTGTGTTCCAGCTTGAATCGGCGGGAATGCGCCGCAACATCATCGAGCTGAAGCCCAAGTCCGTGCAAGAACTCGCGGCGATGGTCGCGCTTTATCGACCCGGCCCGATGGAACACATCCCAACCTACGTGGATGCCAAGTTCGGACGAAAAGAGATTGTGTCTCTCCACGAATTGATGGAGCCAATCCTGCGGGAGACGTACGGCGTCATCGTCTACCAGGACCAAGTTCTCAAGCTGGTGCAAGCCCTCGCTGGGTTCACGCTCGGCAAAGCAGACATTCTACGCCGCGCGATGGGAAAGAAGGACGCGAAGGCGATGGACGAGATGCAAGTCGAATTCCTTGCCGGAGCCGAGGAGCGCGGGGTCAGCGTGGATGCGGGCAAGAAGGTTTGGGAGCTTCTGATGCCGTTTGCGGGCTATGCGTTCAACAAGGCCCACGCGGTCTGTTACGCGCTTTTGGCATACCAAACGGGCTATCTCAAAGCCAATTACCCGGTCGAATACATGGCCGCGCTTCTCGCGGTGTATTACGACAAAGAGGAGCGCGTCACCGCTTTTATCGAGGAATGCCGTCGCCAGCGAATCCCCGTTTTGCCCCCCGATATCAACCGCTCGGTAGGAGATTTTGGCATCGAAAAGGCCGACATTGGCAAAGGAACGGAGAAGGCGATGGCGATTCGGTTTGGAATGGCGGCGATCAAAGGCGTTGGGTCTGGCCTTGTCGATTCGATTATTGTCGAGCGCGCAGCGAAGCCGTTCACACACCTTTATGAGTTTTGCGAGAGGACGAAACCACTGGGCCTGAACCGGACCGCGCTCGATGCGATGATCAAGTCCGGTGCACTGGACTCCATTGATCGAAACCGCAAGAAGCTTTTGAGTTACGCGGAAGCGGCTTTGCAGTACGCAGAAACCGCCACACGGAATCGTATCGCGGGACAGGACTCCTTGTTTGGGGAGACAAGCGCGGCGCCCGAGGAAACGAGCTTCCCTCATTTGCCCGAGACCGAAGTCCTCACCCGGCAGGACATCCTCACCTACGAAAAGGAGGTCATGGGGATTTACATTTCCGACCACCCGCTTCGCGGGTTAGAGAATTTGCTGAGATCAACAGCGAGTCACATCAGCACGAACGTGCCGGAACTCGATGAGGGGCTCACTATCGTTTTGGCGGGGATCATCACGGGACTCTCCATCCGCACAACCAAGGCGGGCGAGAAAATGGCGAGCTTCATGGTTGAGGATTTCAGCGGGCAATCTTCGTGCATAGTCTTCGCCAAGACCTACAACCGCCTGAAGGACATCATAGAGAAGGACAAAGTCGTCAAGCTCAAAGGAACCATCATGTTCCGCGACCGGCCGGGCAGCGGCGGCGAGCGACAGGTCGAGGTGCGCGTCGAAGACGTGAATCTCCTGGAAGGGAAGCCCGATATCGCGATGATGTCCGAGGGCGATCAAGAGCGTGGGCTGATGACGATCCGCTTGAGACGCGGAAAGCGCGAGCAACTGGAAGCTCTACGCGAAGTCATCAAAAACAATCCCGGCGACTTCCGTGCGGTCGTCCAAATCGGCGACCCGAACGAGTATTTACCGATCGAGTTGACCACTCGGGTTGAAGGAAGCGACGCGGTTGCGCGGCAGATTGAGAAAGTTTGCAGCGGGACGAGGGTCGAGATGGAGCTAAATCGCTACAGTGTGACTTCTGCTTCGGTGACGATCGAGAGCGACGACTAGCACACGCAAAATACCAATTCCTTTCCCTCCGGGAGACTGTAGGCCGGGTCTGTTTCGGGATGTCAAATCTCCTCCACCGACACAAATTCCGAGTTTTGTTGCTCATAGAGCTCCTCGGGTCACTCATGTCGTGAGTTTTGTCACTCATGTTACAAGTTTGGTCACTCATATTTGATTTTCAGGGACCGATGGAGCAGGGATTGTAACAAATGCGGCAGGGATTGTAGTTGATTGAAAAAAAAAAGCCCCCTCCGGGACGGAGAGGGCTGGTGAACAACAGGAACTACGCTTAGTTCAAGCCATAGATGTCGCGATACTTCGCGTGAAGGCCCTTGATGTAGTCGTCCGCGCCGATGGGCTTGCCCGTGACTTGCTGAACCAACTCTTTCGGCGTGAATTTGCGCCCCTTGGAATAGATGTGGTCCTTCAACCAGCCGTGAATCGGGCCGAATTGTCCCTTCTCCATCATGGTGTTAACGTCTCCCAGATCCCGTTCCAGGCATGTCCAGAATTGGTAGCTCAAAAGGTTGCCCATCGAGTAAGTCGGGAAGTAGCCGACCGATCCCATGGACCAGTGAACATCTTGGAGACATCCTTCGGAATCGTTTCTCGGTCGAATGCCGAGGTAGGACTCGTACTTATCGTTCCATGCTTCCGGCATGTCTTTCACTGCGAGTTGACCGGTGAGGACAGCGCATTCGATCTCGAATCGGATGAGAACATGGAGATTGTAGGTCAGCTCGTCGGCTTCGACTCGGATGAACGAGGGTTCGACTTTGTTGATCATGCGGTAAAAATCTTCCGGATCGATTGGCTTTAGAACTTGGAACTTCGCTGTAAAGTCGTGCATGAAGTGCTTCCAGAACGGTCTGCTTCGCCCGACAATGTTCTCCCAAGTCCGGCTTTGGCTCTCATGAACGCCAAGTGATACGCCGCCTGCCAGAGGAGTTCGATCCCATTCCATAGGAGAGCCTTGCTCGTACATTCCGTGCCCTGCTTCATGAAGCGAGCCGAAGATTGCGGAGCCGATGTAAGGCTTGTATCGAGTGGTGAGGCGGATGTCGCCGACCGACCAGCCTGTACAGAACGGGTGGGGAGCAGTATCAATCCGTCCTCGATCAAAATCGTAACCGATGGCCTTCGTGATCATCACTGAGAAGCGCTTTTGGGCGTCTTCGTCCCAGCTTCCGTAGAGAGTCGCGTCATCGATTCTTCTGCCATTCTCTACAATATCTGCGAGGAGATCCACGGTGGGTTGCTTGAGGGTCTCAAACATTCGGGTGCAATCGGCTGCGGTTGCTCCTTCTTCGTACTGGTTGAGAAGGGCGTCATAAATGTGGTCGGTGTAACCAAGAGCTTCCGCTTCCTCGCGGCAAATCTCGAACATCTCTGTAAGAACCGGCGCGAATCCGGGGAAGTCGTTGTTCGCCCGAGCGTGTACACAACTCTCATGAGCCTCGCTGCTGAGTTTGCTCTTGCGTTCGACGAGAGCGACGGGAATTTTTGTACGGAGGTCCAGGTCTCTTCCGACAACTCGGAGCATCGCTTCGTCATCGGAATCCGGCTCCACTTCGCTCTTGGCTTTTTCAAGCAAGGTGCGGGTATCGTCGGCGACAAATGCCTCGTGCGAGAGGCGGCTGAGGATGCTGACGTGATGCGAGCGAGCTTCTGCACCACCCTTTGGCATAAGAACTTGCTGATCCCAATCCATGATTGCGATAGCGGAGTTGAGTGCGTTGACATTGGCCAACCGAACCTTGAGCTTCTCCAGTGAAGACATGCATCCAGAATACCGGAATGAGGCTATTCGCGGGTGAGGAGGGCGATTGCGATTGCGGAGATGGCGGCTGTGTCAGTTCTCAGGACTCTCGGACCCAGGGTGACGGCCCTGTCGCCGATCAGGTCGACTTCGCGGGGAGACCAGCCGCCTTCCGGACCAACGACAAGCGTCGCTTCTCGCGGGTGCTCTGAGAGGGCGTGGTCGAGCCAGCGCGGGAGACTTTCGGTTTCGCTGAGGACGATTGACTTTTGGTTGTCCTTGAGGACATCTTCGAGAGATCGATATATCTGGATTTCGGGGAGAATTCCGCGGCAGGAGACTTCGCAAGCTTCGCGAGAAATAGCGAGTAGGCGGGCAATTTTGGCCTGCGCGCGGTCCGCGTCCCACTTGACGACGGTTCGGTCGGAGGCGAAGATGATGAACTTGGCTACGCCCATTTCGCTTCCCATGCGAATGATCTCTTCGATCTTGTCGCCCTTGGGGAGGGCTTGGGCGAACGTTAGCTTTAGCGTGGATTCGGTTTTTAGATTTTGCTGCTCGATACCGACGACTTGCTTTTCGGCGAGTTCGCAGCGCCAGATGGTGTTGTCGTTGGGCAAGACGGCGACTTGGTCGCCCGACTTCATGCGCAGAACGCTGTAGATCTTTTTGAACTCGTCTTTGGGCAGATCAACAGGACCAAGTTTGAGTTCAGCTCCTGGCAAGAAAAAGCGGGGAAGGGCGCGAAGTTTCATTCCGCGGGCATAGCGAAGCGGGCCGCGACCCACTCTAGTTCTTCTAGCTTAGACTCAAAAAGAAATCCGAACCTCTCGGCGGCGGCCTTGACGTCAGGCCAGTTTGCCTGGATGATTCCGCTCACGATCCAATGGCCGCCGGGGCGAACTCGGGTGCTCGCATCGGGGGCAAGTTGGATAAGCGCGGCACTGATGATGTTACTGAGGACTAGGTCGTAAGTGGCATCTTTAGGTAGCGGATCAAAGCCCTTGCCTTCAAAAAATGGGACTTCGACATTATTTCGCTGTGCGTTCTCAATGCCCGAGTCCACTGACGCTCGCTCGACATCGACGCCGACGCAGGATTCTGCGCCAAGCAGCATGGCTCCTACGCTCAGGATTCCACTGCCGCACCCGATGTCCGCAACGACTTCGCCTGGTTTCAGGGTGCTTTCGAGGAGTTCCAAGCACATTCGGGTGGTCGGGTGATCACCGGTTCCGAATGCTTGACCGGGATCGAGGACGATTTCGACATCACCCTCGCCTACCTGAAATTCTTCCCACGTAGGACGAACCACGAATCGCTGCCCGATTCGACGGGGCTTAAAGAACTGTTTCCAGCTTTCCGCCCAATCTTCAGCAGGGATTTCCTCAGTTTTGATTTCCTTCGCGCCAAGACCGACAAGAGCGGCGTGGAGGGTGGCGAGTTCTTCGGGCTTGGGTTCGTAGCAGTAGCCCGAAATTCGCGAAGGATTCTCCTCCATGATCGTGCCGGGGATGCCGTTGTCGGCAAACGCATCGTGCATCAGCGCCCAGTCGTCCGGTTCTTGCGCGAAAATCGCGGTGACGCAGGTCCAATTTTTGCTCATTTCTTTTTGAAAAACCCTCCGAGAAAACCGCCTGAACTGCCGCGTGGGTTCTCGCCAAACAGCTCAGCAAGTTCACGGACAAGCCTTTCTTCGCCTTCGGAAAGTTTTGTGGGGACGTGGACTTTGACTTCAACAAAAAGATCGCCTCGGGTGCCGCCGTGTAACGGCGGCACCCCTTCGCCCCGGATTCTAAAGGTGGTGCCCGGCTGGGTTCCGGCGGGAACCGTGATGTCAAGATCACCGCTCAATCCTTCGAATTTCAGGACATCGCCTAGGGTTGCTTGGGGGAAGGAGATTTCTAGCCCGGTTTGAAGATGGACTCCATCGCGGACGAAGCGGTCGTCCTCTTCAACGTTCAAGACCACGTACAAATCGCCTGCTTGCCCGCCCTTCAAGCCGTCTCCGCCGCCGCCCGCAACGTGCATCTGTTGCCCATCGGCGACTCCTGCGGGGATTTTGATTTCCTTTTCGACTTCTTGTCGGGTGAGGCCTTGCCCCCGGCAAGTTTTGCAGGGGTTCTTAATAATCACGCCTTGACCGTTGCAGTTTGAGCAAGGGACTGACGTTCTAATCTGGCCGAGGAACGTTTGCTGGACACGGTTTACAGCACCTGCGCCTTTGCAAGTTGGGCAAGTTTCGGCAGGACCGCGGCCTTCAACGCCGGAGCCCTTACAGGATTCGCACTTGCTTGGTTTGCGGTAGCGGATGGTTCGCTCTTGGGGATCGAGCACGTCTTTGAGCACGAGATTGACCTCGGCGCGGAGGTCCTCTCCCGGAACGCCAGAAGTTCTCCTTCCGCCCCGGGCTCCGCTTTGTTCGCCAAAGAACATGTCGAAGATGTCACCGAGTCCACCTCCACCTCCGCCACCAAAAAATGGTCCTTGAGGGGGCGCGCCGTCGGTTGTGCCGTATTGATCGTACGCTTGGCGCTTTTCGGGATCGGAGAGTACCGTGTTCGCTTCGTTGATCTCTTTGAACCGCTCTTCTGCGGCTGGGTTACCTGGATTTACGTCGGGGTGATGCTCCCGGGCGAGTTTCCGGAATGCCGTCCGGATATCATCGGCGGTGGCGGTTTTGGAAACGCCGAGGACCTCATAGAGGTCTTTACTGGCCATCTTTTCCTCGGTACGAATTCGTCATCATTAATTACCATGCCTGTAAGGCGATTGCATCGTAGTTTGTATGGGCTTTTGCGCTTTGAAATTGGGCGATCACGTCCACCCTTGGGGCCTTCTGGTTAATCTACAGTGTTCGCACGAATTTTGGAGCGCCGATAAGATCGCCGCACGAGAAAGCGCGAAAAACATTCGTGCACTCAAAAATGTCTCGCACGAAATTACTTAATCAACCGCGTCGTCGGGGTCGCCGTCGGCGTTTTCTTCAACCGCAAGTTCGTCGAGCGAGACAGCTCCTTCGTGCTCTGGCGTGACTGTTTCTAGTTCACCATCGCCCATAATGTCGGTGAGGCTCTGGGTGACTGCCACTTCGGCATCGTCCTCATGGTCTTCCTCGCCGAGAAGGTCGGCGACTCCGAGAAGGTCGGCTTCGGATTCGTCAAGAGCTGGCAACAAAATTCCTAGTTCAGGAGGACATCGGCTACGGGGATAAATGGTTCTTGCGCTGAATTCATATTGAGGTTTTGGGGCAGTGCCCCTGTCGTTGAGCAAAAATAAAAAGGGCTTGTTTAGGAGACTTCGATGGTTTCGGGAGCATCTGGAACATCAGGAATTTCGTCGATGATGACTTCAACCTTCTTCGAAGCGCGCTTCTTGGTGAGGCCCATTTCGGTACCGACGACATCGCCTTGGAACGTTGCCTTGAGCTTGATTCTACGGGTCAGTTCGCCATTGCTCACAGTTGTCCAGTTGACGCGATCGAGTGCCCATTGCCAGCCAATGTCCTGAGCTGTGTATTGGAATTCGATTCCTCCGCCAAGAATATCGCTCAGCAGGGTTTTGAGGTCGCTACGATCATCGAGGAGCTTTTCGGCCTGCTTGAAATTCGCGTTGAGGCCGACTTTGATCTCTACAAACTCTTCTTCGGCAGCGGCGATCATTGCCTTGGTCTTGCGAACCGGAGCAACGACTGGCTCTGCGGCTTGCACAATCGCGAGTTGTCGTAAAAGAGAAGCAGTGAGTCCGTCAATATCGGATGGCCAGGAATAGGTTGTGCCTTCGTAAATGGCTTGAGCTTCGCGTCCGCTGATGACGAGCGCGGTTGCGACGAGGGCGGCGTCGGTGACCTTAAGCTTGGGGTAGCTTTTCTTAACTTGGTCGAGGGTGGCTTCGGGTTTGGATAAATTGCAAACGATCAAATTCAAGGTCTCCAGGGGGATTGTGCAGGGGTTGACCCGGTCTGGGTCATAATCTCAGCAGTATACCTCGCAGAGGCATCAAACATTATGAATTCATTAAAAGCTCTCGTTCTTTCTGCCGCACTGGTTGTGGCCTTTGGTTGCGGTCCCGCAAAAACAGACTCACCGGGCACTTCAGGGACGGCCGGAACCCCTGCTTCGACGGGCAAAGTGGTCAAAGTTGGGTTGGTTTATGACAGCGGTGGGCGTGGCGACAAGTCGTTCAACGACAGTGCTGCGGCAGGACTGGAGCGAGCGAAAAAGGAACTTGGCGCAGAGATCCAAGAAGTTGAAAGCAAGGCGCCGAGCGATTATGTGAAGAATTTGACTGCTATGGCAGAAGCGGGCAACGATATTGTATTCGCGGTTGGACTCTCACAGACCACCGACCTTGCCAAAATTGCTCCCGAGTATCCCAACGTGAAGTTCGCCATTGTAGACGGCGATGATATGGGGGCCAAGAACGTTCGGTCACTAAAATTCAAGGAAGAAGAGGGAAGTTTTCTCGTTGGGTACCTTGCCGGGTTGATGGCGAAGAGCGGAAAAATCGGTTTTGTTGGCGGAATGGAAATTCCTTTGATCAAGAAGTTTGAGTACGGCTTTGCCGCCGGTGCGCATCTTGCAAACCCGGCGATCGTGATACTTCCTTCGAAGTACACAGGTGACTGGATGGATCAAGGCAAGGGCAAGGATCTGGCAAGTGTGCTTTTTGCGGACGGTGCTGATGTGGTTTATTCTGCGGCAGGTCGGGCTGGTCTAGGAACAATCAAGGCGGCCAAAGAAGCCGGGAAGTTTGCGGTTGGGGTTGATTCGGATCAAGACGATATCGAGCCAGGTGTAGTGCTGACTTCGATGGTGAAGAAGGTCGATGAGGCAGTTTTTTCTACGATCAGCGATGTTAAGGAAGACAAATTTACACCTGGTGCAAAAATGTACGACCTGAAGGTCAATGGAGTTGGGGTCACGGACTTCCGCAATACGAAGGACAAGATTGGTGCGGAGAACATCAAGAAGCTTGAAGAAGTCAAGGCGAAAATCATTTCTGGCGAGATCAAAGTCCCTTCGACAAAGGACGAATTTGACGCTATGATGGCGACGAAGTAGACATATCGCTGCCCCGCATGATTGCGGGGCAGCGATATGTCTCAGGGTGCGCCGATCGCGTTAAAATTGCTCACCACGATTGTGTAGTCGCTAAGGTCCACGATCCCGTCGCGATTCAAGTCAGCCGAGGCGTTCCAGTTCGGATTTCCCACCGTCGCATTAAAGGCGATTGCAACTGCGGTGTAGTCGCTTAGGTCCACCACATTATCATTGACCACGTCACCGTTGGTCAAGGTGACATTTTGATTTTGCGTCCAACCGCTGGTGATTGGCACGCTGGCGAGGGATTGTCGAAGACCAGTGGGGGTTTTGAATCCGATTTTGTAATTGCCACGCAATGGAGAAACGAAGGAATAAGAGCCGTCAATCGCGAGAGGGACCGTGCGAGTGTCCAAGACATTATTGGTTGAGATGTCTCGAATGACAATCTCGGTGTTCATGCCTTGAGGGGAGCCCACCAGACCCTGCAGGTTCACGAAGCCGCTGACCTTTCCGGCGGAACCCGCTTCTATGGTGGAGTTGATCCATGACAATCGCAAACTGACCTTGGCAAATCCTGAGATACCCCCATAGAGATCAGGGTTTGAACCGCTGAACCTGCCCGAAACCGAATTGACACCGACAAGTTCGTACTTTCCGCTTGGACCAACAACAAAAATTCCACCTCCGCTGTCTCCGCTTGCGATTTGACCTTCAAGTGCGGTAACGGTGCTGGTTGAACCCGGAAGCGCGTTGTTGACTGCAGTACCATCATCAAAGTCGGTCCAGACATCGTTCGGATAGTCGACAAAGTCCTCAATGATATTGGTGCCGGCTCGAACAACACCTTGGCTGCCTGTCGTTGCCCCGACTGAACCGGTTCCCGTGAGGCCGAGTCCCACAACATAGCCTAGCATTCCCACTGGATTGCCAGCAAAAACCTTGACGGGTGCAACATTCAGGCAACGTGTCGTCAATTTGGCCAAGGTGAAATCGTAGCCGAGAGGAATGTCGCCGCCGTTGTAAAGTGGATCTCGAACAAAGCCGTTGGCAACGTATGTAATTCCGCCGAGTTTTATTGAACCTGTGATGTTGCCCGTATAAAGGTGCCCCGCGGTCAACATCCATTCGTCGTTGATCAAAATACCGCCCGGTCCAGAATGGATTCTGCCCACGAACGGAAATTGCTGACCCTGGGTGAGATAGAGCGTGTCGGCGAACCCATCCCGACGAATAACTGCACTTGATGCGAGTGCAGTGACAGTGAGGGCGAAAACGAGGAGGGACTTCATGGATTTATTGTAACCCAAGTTCCTCGAAAATCCAAACTTTTGGAGAATGTTCGTGCGAAAGTCAAGCAACTCCGCCGGAGTTGTTAACTATTGGTGCGCCCGAGAGGACTCGAACCTCCGACCCTCAATTCCGCAAACTGATGCTCTATCCACTGAGCTACGAGCGCGTACCGCAAAAAAGTATACCAGCCGGAGCCAGCTTTGCCCTAGAATTTGTGCCGAATACGGAATAAACCTCGTAGAAGGGATTCGCCCCGCCTCAGGCGGAACCGGTAGAATCAAACGTTTTCCTATGGCTCTCAAAATTCTTTACGTTTCAGTCGAAGTAGCACCGTTCGCCAAAGTCGGAGGGCTCGCTGATGTCGCGGGTTCGCTTCCAAAGGCTCTTCAAACTGCCGGGCATGATGTCCGGGTGTACTGCCCAGCCTATGGTTGCGCTCTGGGTAGCGCCGCATTGGGAGCAAAACGGGTTGGCACGGCTACGATTCAAATGAACCCGAACTGGGCCGAGGAATTACGGATTTTCCGAGGAGTTAATGAAGGAGTTCCAACGATTTTGGTCGGGAATGCGGATCATTTTGAGTGGGTCCATGTCAGCGAAGACATTTACAAGCATGATCGCGATTCGTACTTGCTTTTCTGCAAGTCCGTCATGGCAGTTTGTGAAGAATTGGACTGGATTCCGGACGTCGTTCATTGCAACGATTGGCAAGCGGCGTTTGTTCCCGTCTTCTTGCGCGAACTGGGTGGCAACGTTTGGGGCCACACTTCGACGGTCTACTCCATCCATAACCTCGCCTATCAGGGCGTTTTTGGGCCGGATACACTTGACCTCGCGGGCTTGGATGAGTCGCTTTTCACCTCGGATAAGCTGGAATTTTTTGGAAACGTCAATTTCTTGAAGAGTGCTTGCAAGTATGCGGACATGGTAAATACGGTGAGCCCGAATTACGCGAACGAAATTCAAACTGAGCGTTACGGATGCGGTCTTTGGGGCGTTATGCGAGATTTGCAGGGGCTTGGCAAGTTGCGTGGGATTCTGAACGGGATCGATCAGGAAACTTTTGATCCTACGTCTGATCCCGAAATTGCCGCGCTTTATTCAGTTTCCGATTTAAGTGGCAAGTCGACTTGCAAGAAGGCAATTCAAGCTGAACTGGGTCTTCCGGTTGACCCTGAAATTCCGATGATGTCGGTGATTAGTCGCCTGAGCGACCAAAAGGGCTTTGACTTGGTAGCTCGTGCGGCTTACGGAATGCTGGATTTGCCCATGCAGTTTGTAGTTTTGGCGGTTGGCGATCAGTGGGCAGCGGGAGAGCTTCGGAAGTTGGAGCATGAGTGGCCCGCGAATCTTCGGTTTATAGAGCGATTTGATGCGCCGCTTGCGCAGCGAATTTATGCGGGTTCAGACCTGTTTTTGATGGCAAGCCATTTCGAGCCATGCGGACTCGGGCAACTTATTGCGATGCGCTACGGTACGGTGCCCGTTGCGCGAAACACGGGTGGATTGACCAATACCGTTTTTGACGGAGTCAACGGGTTTATGTTTGAAGAAGCGAACGCCAAAGAAATGTTTGACGGAATCAAACGCGGCGTTCGGGCTTTCGAGGCGGGCGGAGCCGAATGGGAGAAGCTGATCTTGGCGGGCATGCGGCACGATTCAAGCTGGACCGAGAGGGCGGCGGAGTATGTTTCGATGTACGACGCGGCTTGCGAGTCCCGGAAAGTCGCTTGCGTTTGTCAATAGGAGAACTATTTCGCAATAATTCTGGCCCCTTCAACGTCTTGTATTCCCAGTGGAAGCTTACAAAAAACTTCTTAGGGAAAATAAGGCGTGGGCTTCTAGCAAGCTCGGGACCGACCCTGAATACTTTAAGCGGCTTGCGGACCTGCAGACTCCGGAATTCCTTTGGATTGGGTGTAGCGACAGCCGAGTCCCGGCGAACGAGATTACTGGAACTGACCCTGGTGAGATTTTTGTTCACCGGAATGTCGCCAATCTCGTGGTCAACAACGATGTAAACCTTTTGAGTGTTCTTGATTTTGCAGTGAACCACCTCAAAGTGAAGCACGTGATTGTGTGCGGACATTATGGATGCGGGGGCATTCGGGCATCGATGAGCAATCTTGACTACCAGCCCATTCTCAACATGTGGCTGCGAAACATCAAAGACGTCTACCGGTTGCACCGGGACAAACTGGACGCAATTGAGGAATTTGAGGCTCGGGCGGATTTGCTCACGGAGCTTAATGTGCAAGAGCAGGTTTTTAATCTAGCGAAGACTTCCATTGTTCAAAAGGCTTGGCGGGACAATGGTTATCCGCATCTGCACGGCTGGGTTTATGGGTTGAAAGACGGGATTATCAATCCGGTTTTTGAGATGACTGCCAACACCGCGCTTGACCCGCTTTACGAGTACGACGACATCCAGTTCTAGCTTGGGATAGACTCTAGCCTCATGCCGCGATCCCTTGCTTTCGGAAATCAATCCCTTCTTATTCAGACCGACTCGACGGGGACCATTCGCGACCTCTATTTCCCGCAAGTAGGGCTTTACAATCACGTTTCCGGCGCGAAATGTCGGGTTGGATTTTGGTCGGAAGGGAAGTTCTGTTGGCTTGACGGCGATGGCTGGACCCGTAATCTTGGCTACGAGTCGGGCGTTTTGGTCGGGCACAGCGAGCTTTCACACTCTGAACTTGGGATCGGTATATTTCTGCAAGAGGGCGTCGATCCGAATGAGCCGATTTTTCTGCGTCGACTCGTTATTCGGGATTTGACCGGTCGCGACCGCGAAGTGCGGGTCTTCTTTGGTCATGATTTGAGAATCGCGGAAAGCGACATCGGCGACACCGCGATGTACGTGCCTCAACTGTCCGCAATGGTTCACTTTAAACGCGAACACTATTTTCTCTTTGGGGCACGCGGGGGTCATTCCGAGATTTTTCAGTATCAAACGGGGTTCAAGGAGTTTAAGGGCATTGTCGGGACTTGGCCGGATGCGGAGGATGGTTGGCTTGAGATGAAGCCTATAGAGCAGGGATCGGTCGATTCCACTTACTCGGTTTCCCTTGCACTTTCATCCATGGGGAAGCAAGAGGTGGAGTACTGGCTCGGTTGCGGGACCTCGCTTGAGGATTTGGGTCGAGTGCGAGACTTGATTAATTCCTGTCCGTTCGCAGAACACTTTGAAAAGCAGCGACGAAGTTGGGCGGGTTGGACACCAGAACCGGCGGGCTTAGAGAACTTGTCGCCCGAACTCCAGGAGTTTTATCGGAAATCGCTCCAAATCGTCATCACGCAGACGGACGCCAGGGGCGCGATTTTGGCGGCGAATGATTCGGACATTTTAGAATCGAATCGGGCGACCTACTGCTACTGCTGGCCCCGAGACGGAGCACTTGTCGCGGCGGTCTTGGCTCGGGCAGGCCGAATGGACATGAGCGGAGCTTATTTTGAGTTTTGCGCTCGAGTTTTGCCGAAGGACAACCCAATTTTCTCTCAGAAATACGGCCCGGATGGGTCAGTAGGGGCGACTTGGCATCCCTATATTTGGGACGGGGAACCTATATTGCCGTTTCAACAGGACGAGACTTCGTTGACTATTTGGGCTTTGGCTGAGCACGCCCGACTTGACCCTGCCGATCCTCGGCTTAACCAGTTTTACGACGACATCGTCGCACCCGCTTCGCGATGGATGGCGTCATATCGAGATGGAAATGGATTGCCATTACCGAGTTGGGATTTGTGGGAGGAGCGACGGGGAATTCACGCCAATACTGTGGCGGCGGTTATCGCGGGCTACTCGGCTGCGGCGAGGCTGGCTCGCCAACTCAGTCGTCCCGAGGCTGAGGCGGCAGAGTGGGAATCCATCGCAGATTCCATGCTTGCGGCTTGGCAACGGGTTGGCTTCAACTCGGAGCGGGGGTGTTTTTATCGGATGCTGAACTCGGATGGCGCGGGGTACGTTGGAGATGCAACAGTTGATTCGGCGGTCATGGCGTTCCAGCTTTTGGAGGTTTTGCCAGGATCGGACCCGATGTTGATTTCATCCCGTGAAGCAATTCTGAAGAACCTCACAGTTAATTCGGCCGCGGGAGGATTGGCGAGGTACGAGGGAGACTACTATTTTCGAAAGAGCGAGGCCCACGCCGGGAATCCTTGGATCATTTGCTCAATGTGGCAGGCTCAGGCATCGTGCCTGGCGGGAGATCGGGCTAAGGCAATAGAGTGGCTGGAATGGGCGATGATGAAAGCATCGGCAACCTCCATTCTCAGCGAACAGTACCATTCTGAGACCGGTGAGCCTCTAAGCGTGAGTCCGTTGACTTGGTCGCACGCGGAAGTGTTGCTTACGTTCTTGATGGTGTTGGAGGTTGGATAGATTTGAGTTTAACGGCCTAAAGTTCCAACTTCATCAAGTCATACGTTCTGTTGGTCGTAAAACCGTGGCGGCCGTAGTATTGGAAGAGCGTGGTCCAGTCGATGATGCACTTCTCGACTCCGGCAGCTTTAAGCTCCATGAGGCCCGCGGACAGGATGGCGTGACCGAAGCGATGACCGCGCACGCTTTCGGAGACTCCGATTGGACCGAGCGAACCCCAGCGGGGGCCGAGGTCGTGTTGCCAGACCGCACCGCCGAGAGGTAAGTCGCAAGAGCGGTAGTCTTGGATGAGCGCGAACCCGTGGCAGGCGCCTTCAAAGAACAGTCCTACTACGGTTTCTGGTCCCTCCGCCTTCATCTTTTCGTGAACGTCGTAGTTCCAACGCAATGGGAATTCCTTTTGGAAAAAGGCGCTGACCAAATCAAGGTCGGCGGCGGAACATCGGCGGAAGACGGCATCGGGATTGACTTCAGCAACGACTTCGGGTGGGGTGTAGTCCTGGAGATTCGGTGACTCAAGGTCATACGCTTCACCTTTCTTTTCGAATCCGGCGATGACAAGAAAACTGTGGAGGGCGGGGAAGTCTTGAGGGCATCCGGGGAAGATATGGAGGTTATCTTGGCCGAAAACGAGGTCGCGACATCCCCTTGCTGAGATAACTTTGATCGCTTCAGCAAGCAGATCGCAACCAATTGAGGGAGTATCGAATGCAATGGCCTGAATATGAAACTGTTCGGGATCGGGGCCTTTGTATAGCGAACCGCCAGCGGAGCGCTTTGCAGAAACGAAACCATTCACCTTGCCATCGTGCAACGACACGAACGAGGCACCCCAGTCAAATATAGGTGATCCAAACATATGTGATTCGCAGATTTTGGAGTCAATCCAGTATTTTTCTGGCGCGAATGTTCTCCAGAAATCCGAAATTGCGGCCGCATGTTCGCGTTGCAGGGGCTGAATCATGCCTTATTGTATCGTCCGGAGATGGTTTGCGTAAAGTGCGATCGCTTCGCGCGACCGAATTATTCTCGAGATCATGTGACCGTCGTCAATCCGAAGGAATTCATGAAGGTTCGGGGCTGCAAACAGGAACTCAAACGCATCGGAGGGCCGGTCGCGATCTTCAAGAAATTCACCACCATCGTTCTCGTCGGTGGCTAAAAATTGGGACACGTACGGGCGCAAGATTGGATAGTGCGAAAGCATCCACTGCCTCAGTTCCGAGTAGCGATGTTCCAATTTTGCTTCTGGCCCGTAATTCGCGGCATCGCAGAGTAACTCAATGAGATCTTCAAATTGAGCGTAGAAAACAAGCGTTTGCTGAAGTAAGTCTTGGGTGTTGTAGGCTATTTGATCCTCTTTTGCAGTCGCGTACTTTGGAATAGTCAGCGCCGAAATTCTTCGTGGGGAGATAACTGATCTTGAAGCCGGCCGGGCGATTCGAGTTACAGCAGAACCGGAATTCAAGCGGTGACCTCGTTTGATTTCTGCACAAAGTTTAGCCGCAAGTCTCCGACAAGGTTCCTGATGCTTCGCTGGTCGGACTCATCCAATTGACCTTGAAGATGACTCGCAAGTTCTGCAACGATGTCCACGGCGACTTTCGCCTGTTCCATATTAGGGCACAGTGTCCCGGTGATAGGATCGGGCTGCAGTCCCATTTTTTGCCATGCGAGTCCCGTCATCTGTTCGACCATGATCGAAACAACGGCAAAAACGTCCAGTGGTTCTTTTGGAGATTCTTCGGTCATCACTATTTCAGACGCCGAAGGAACCTAAAATGAAGCGGGGCAGACTTTTTTCTACTTTTTGACACCTTTTTGTTCGCTGAACGTGAATAATAGTGAAATGCTTACTTCTTTGCTGTTCGCCGTGTCCTGTCTTGAAGGGCAGGTTGCACCCCCCCAACCTGCTGTTCAAGACACAAAGGCGGCTCGTGCTCCGGTCACTTTGGCTCGTGTTTTGAAAAAAGGTCAGAAGTTAACTTATGGCGTCAAGTCTAATATGATTTCACAGTTCCGGACGTACGGCCTGAATACGTTTTTGCCCTCTGAGCAGGGCTATGAGTATAAATTCACGCTTGATGTACAGCAAGAAAAGGCGGACGGTATCGTTTCCGCAATCTATCAACGACCATCCTACACTGAGGTTTACGGCGAGACCTTTGATACACCGGAGAGGCGAGTTACCACGGACCCGAAAATGAAAGTCCTGCTCGAGGTGACTCCCATTAATGAAATTCTCTCCATCAAGGATTTATTGCCGCCAGTGGAGCCAAAGAAGGGCGGCAAGGGAAAGGCGCAACTGCACTTGGCGCGCTCATCAAAGGTTAGTGTCCAGGGCGATATCTTGGGACAGTTTATCGGCGAAGTCTATCGGCTCGTGCTTTTTGTGGGTAGCTTGGACTCTGCTCTCGATTTCAATCCCAAGTTTGATTACGACGCCGTGAATGTGGGCGACACTTGGAAAAAGACAGTCTCGTACACGCCGCAAAAGCTCAAAAATTCAACCAAAAGTGCGGTTCAGCGACTTGATTACGTCTACACCTACAAAGGCCTGATGGAAGTTAATGGGAAGAAGGTCCAGCGAGTAACTGCAACACTCAAGATGGACACTGATGCGGGCGAGTTTGTCAACCAGATGATGGGAATGAAGCCATCGGAAAGTGGCCTCAAGAAGCTTTCTTTGAAGGTTGACGCTTCGATTGACTTTGACCTTGATCCGAAGACTTTCATCACTCTCCGCGGCACCGCGGTCAGCAAGGGTTCTGTAAATTTGGAGATCACGGACATCAAGGATCAGGCGTACCAGGAAGTGCTGTTGGATGGAAAGAGCGAAATCAGCCTCCTTTCCATTAAGTAAAAATACCAGGACGAGTAAATATCTGGTAATTTTGCTAGTACGTGAATACGTATTCTGAAGGATAATAGTTCAGCAAGTCATTATTGCGACGTTTTGGTCGCATTCTTGCATGACAAAGGAGTTAACATGAAATCTTTGAAATTTCTCGCATTCGCATTCGTGGGCGCACTTTCCAGTGCTTCGTTTGCAACGATTTACAATGATAGCACCGGTGACGTCGTCGTCCCGGGTTCACCATTTCCTCACCTTGACATCACAAGCGTTGAAGTTACCAACACCAGCCTTTCCTTAAAAATCAAGATCAATTTGAACGGGGACCCGGTAGCAACAGATTGGGGCAAGTACATGGTTGCCATTGATTCAGCTGCGGGCGGAGACACGAGCGGCAACGGTTGGGCACGACCGATCAGCATGTCTTCCGGCATGGACACTTGGCTCGCCGGATGGGCCAATAGCGGCAATGGGCTTGAGAATCGCAAGTACACCGGCTCTTGGAATTTGGCAGGCGCGACTTACAACAGCACACCTGGCCTCAGTGTCTCCAAAGATTCTTCGTCATACACGATGAATGTCCTTCTCGCAGACATTGGCGTTACGCTTGGAAGTTCGTTCCGATTTGACGTTTGCACATCGGGTGGCGGAAATGGCGATGGCGCAGTTGACGCCCTCAGCAATGCAAGTCCGCAAATCAGCAACTGGGGCGATCAGTCTAATCTTGGTGGACTCAGTTACACTACCGTTGTTCCAGAGCCGGGCTCGCTGCTTGCTCTCAGCCTCGGACTCGTTGCCCTTCTCAAGCGAAAGAAGTAATCCGGTCTTTCTTTCCTAGAAGCCCAGCACATAAATGTGCTGGGCTTTTTTTCGTCCAGGTATGTTCAAAGGGGCATTTTGCGCCTACAATATAAGGGTATGAATTTTGACGCTACGATGCTTTTGGCTCAAACCGAGACGATTCCGGGGAGAATGCAAGCCGGCCCCCTCTACATGATCGTGTTTACGGCGGTGGCAATTGCAGTCGCCTTGGTCGGTTTTGGTGTGCAGAAGGAGAGGGAAGGAGGCAAGAAATTTGTGAAGTACCTTTCCATTCCAATTCTCGCGTGGCTTGCCTATTTCGGTTTGCCGTTCTACAACTATGTGAGCGACCCGGTTACCAAGTCGATCGGATTGGTGGGCGGGAAATCCGTCTCGGCGTACTACATGGCCTTCCTTCTGCCCGCCGCGCTCCTTGTGGGCATCATCGGATTTTGCATCTATTGGGATAAGATCAGAAAGCCAGCCGAGGATTATTGACCATGGCGCAAATTCAAGCACCTATGATGGGCCTGACCACTACGCAAGCTCCGTTTATCGAAAAAGCCCAATCGGAAGGCAAGCTATACATCGAGCAGCCGTACGATCTCTACACGGATGATAACCATGAGGCTTGGAAGGTCCTCTTCAACCGAATGCGCCCTCGGTGGGAGAAGTACGCAAACGAGCATTTCTTACAAGGCATTGCAAACCTTTGCCTCGACCCTGAGCGAGTACCTCGTTTAGAGGACGTCAACCAATTTCTCTGTGCCTTAACGGGATTTAGAGCGAAGGCAGTTGCTGGATATGTGCCGGCGTATCTCTTTTTTGACTGTCTGCGGCAACGAGAATTTCCGACGACGATCACCATTCGCCATAAGGACAGCATCGACTACCTGCCCGAGCCCGATATCTTTCATGATATTTCAGGGCACGTCCCGATGCACACGGACAAGGCTTTTGCGGACACACTAGTTCGATTTGGCGAGTGTGCGCATACCGCCGCGGTCAGAGCCTCTGAGATGAAAGACCCTGTGCTTCGTGTAAAGAGGCTCGAGAGCGTGATCAAGGCACTTGCCCGATTCTTTTGGTTTACGATTGAATTTGGCTTGATGCGCGGACCGCGTAAGGAACTCAAGGTGTACGGAAGCGGACTGCTAAGCTCCTACGGGGAGATCGAACACTGTATTGAGGCTCCCGAAGTCCAGAGATATCCGTTGCAATTGGAATGGGTCATCAATCAGTCGTTCGAGATCGACCATTATCAGCCGCTGCTCTTTATTGTTGACTCGTTTGACCATCTCTTTTCCTTGGTGGGCGAACTTGAAGCTTGGATGAAGGATGGCAAACTCGACAACGTTTCTCCAGGCGAACCTGGTGTTAACGAGGCTGATTTGCAGAGTTTCCTGGTTGCGACAACTTGATGACTTGGACCCAGCCTATTGACCTCTGCGGCCAGACGGTTCGGTTGCGACCCTTGCAACTTCAGGATGCATTCCAATTGCAGCCAATCATAGACCTTGATTTCTTCCGGTACTTCCTGAATGTGCAGCCGAAGGACAGCAGTTTGGAGAGTGTGCGCGACTATGTGAAAGACTCTCTCGCGTTCCCGAATTCACAGGCGTTTGTGGTTGAGCTGAGGAAGACGGGGGAAATCATTGGGATGACCTCTTTCATGGATATTCGACCGCAACATCGTGGGTTGGAAATCGGCATGACTTGGATTGTTCCCGAGCATCGCGGGACTTCGGTGAATCCGGAAATGAAGTTGCTCTTGCTTGAACAGGCGTTCGAAAAGTGGCTCGCGGTTCGAGTGCAACTCAAGACCGACAGCCGCAATCTGCATAGCCAAACCGCAATTCGAAAACTTGGTGCCATGTACGAGGGAACGCTCCGAAAACACGGAATTCAACCGAACGGGCACATTCGTGACACAGTCTTTTTTAGCATCACGGCAGAGGAATGGCCGAAGGTGAAAGAGGGCCTGCTCATCCGCTTGAAGGATGAACGGGCAAAGGTAAACTAGGAAAATATTATGGCCGTAGAGATTTTAATGCCCGAGTTGGGCGAGTCAGTTCACGAAGGGACGGTTAGCCGTTGGCTAAAGAAGGTGGGCGATGTCGTCAGGGAAGACGAGCCGATCGTGGAGATCATGACCGATAAGGTCAACACAGAACTTCCAGCTCCCGCTTCTGGGATATTAGTTCAAATTTTAATTCCAGAAGGCTCGCTGGTCGAAGTGTTTCACTCCATGGGAGTCATCGATGACACAGGCGAGGGAGTTGTTGAGAAGCCAGAAGGCCTTGTGGTTCCAGTTGAGAAGGAGCAGACCAAGGAGAGTAATGAACCGGTCGCGGCAAGAGTGGTGGAAGACGGACGCCAATGGTACACGCCTGTGGTTCGGGCGATGGCGAAACAGCACTCGGTTAGCGAAGCTGAACTTGGAGGCATTTCGGGATCGGGCGCGGGTGCCGAGGTCGACGTGACTAACATGGTAAAGTTCCGCGAGCAGAATAAGGAGAGCTTCCAGTCCCAGTTCGGCGTGAAGCTCACTTACACCCCGTTCTTTATTAAGGCAATTTCGGAAACTCTGATGGAGTTCCCATTGGTCAACGCGGCACTGATGCCGGATAACAATATTCTTAAAAACAAGAATGTCCATATGGGCGTTGCGGTTTCGCTCGGCGCAAAGGGCGACGAGGGGCTGATTGTCCCTGTGATTCGTGATGCGAATACCAAGACTTTGATTGAGATTGCGAAGGATCTCGAAGGGATCGCGGCGAAGGCCCGTGCGAATGCGCTGGGCGTCCCAGATGTTCAAGGCGGCACTTTCACCCTGACCAATCCGGGCTCTTATGGGGCAGTCTTGGGGACACCCATGATCAATTCGCCGCAGGCAGCAATCTTGGGCACGTACACGATCAAGAAGATGCCCGTAATCATTGACGAGATGATTGCCATTCGCTCGGTGATGAACTTGGTCTTGACTTACGATCACCGGATCGTGGACGGGATGCTCGCGGGTCGGTTCTTGCTTGCTTTGAAGCAACGGCTCGAAAAGTTTGATTTTTTCAAATAGTCTCTCAGAAACCTGGAACCCAGGCCATTTTATAGGTTTACCGATCGTGGAGGCTGAATGCCTCCAACTCGGTGAAACTTATGAAATTGAGAGTAATTGTCGTATCATCCCTTTTTGCCCTGGCCTCACAGTCCATGGCACATCAACTGTTTTACGCCGGTACGTTTTCCGGTAGCCAAGAGAACCCAGCAAGCGGTTCCTTGGGAACCGGCGGAGCCTTGGTTATTATCGACCTTGACCTCGCGACCATGCGATTGCGTGGGAATTTTTCAGGCTTAACTGGTAACACGACGGCCTCGCACATTCACGTAGCCGCGACGGCAGGACTAAATGGCGGAGTTGCAACGCAAACCCCGTCATTCTCAGGTTTCCCACTGGGTGTGAAAAGTGGCGTCTACGACCACACTTTTGACATGTCACTCGCGAGTAGCTATAATCCGGCCTACATCACTGCAAACGGCGGCACCGTCGGCACAGCTCTCCAGGCATTTCTGCTCGGACTCGCTGAGGGACGAGCCTACTGGAACATCCACTCAACGACGACAACCAGCGGCGAAATCCGTGCGAACCTCACGGCAGTCCCGGAGCCCAGTTCAGTTGCAGTGATCGGTATGGGAGCAGTTGCACTTCTCGCGCGACGTCGAAAAGTCTAATCCCTAAAAAGCCAAAGTCCCAGCCTCAATAATTGAGGCTGGGACTTTTTTGTGCGTGAATCCATTGCAATAGAAAAGGTACCCACTTCTGGGTACCTTTTCAACGATAAACGCTATCCTCTACTTATCTGCTGGCTTAGGGCCGCCTTCTTTCGAAGTCGCTTCGGGTTTAGTGCCCGCATCCTTTAGCGCAGAATCAATTGATGGACCAGTTTTATCGTTTGATTCCTCTGACTTGCTACACCCACCAACAATAATGCTGGAAATGAAGCAAAGCAGGAGTAGACTAGAAATTTTGCTTAGTCTAGATCCCAAAGGAAGTCCTCCGTGCTTGAGACTCGTGCAGCTTGTGAGCCGGTTGGTGTGCAACCCTTCAGAAGGCTGTTAAGAGCTCTTGCCTTAACGCTAGTGTCAGTCATCATGGTGACCATCTGACCAGTCTTCAGACCAGCAAATCCAGCAACCGGAGTCTGATTGTGGAACGGCCATGTTCCGCCGTAAACGAGCCAGTCGTTTGAACCAAACCAGCTAGTTGTTGTTCCACCAGAAATGTAGGAGTACAACGTGCTGTCTCCTCCAGCGTTAGAGTACTGTGCCATTGGTCGGAGGAAGTTACCAGCAGGATCTCTCCAGCATGGAGTCTCTACGACCCAGTTTCCGCCACCGGTTGGCTCTCCGCTTCCTGCACGTCGATCCCAAATAGCATTGACGAATGCAATTGTGTTGGAGCGGCGTGACCGAAACACCAACGCGAAACGCTCGAAAAGTGAGAACTGGGCTAAGAAACTCGTAGTTGTAACCGATGTTGCTTCTGACGCCGTAAGCGTAGTCCTTTTCTGCTTGGGTTGCCGTAGCAATTGTGTGTCCGCTTGGCCAGTTTGGTTGATGATCAACCAGTCTTTGCTGCAGGCTGAACGAGTCGTTCGGGCAGACGGTGACTTGGAAGTTCTTCATGTAAGGCTGCATCGTTTGCGCAGGCACTGAGTCGGGAGGGCCAAAACCCCAACCGCGAACTTGGCTACAAAGGCCGCCAGTGTTGGACATTGGCAGTCCGCCATCGCTGTCGCCGGTATACATTGCCATCGCAATTCCTTGCTGCTTGAAGTTGCTGATGTCGGTCGTTTTCTTCGCCGCAGCTTTCGCTTGAGTGAAGACAGGGAAGAGAATTGCTGCCAGGATCGCGATGATCGCGATGACGACTAGAAGCTCGATGAGTGTAAATGCATTATTGCGTTTCATAAGGATATTTCCCCTATAGAGATTTCGCCCCCTTGCGAGGGGTAATCTAATATACAGCAGAATTCACGAAAAAGGACCTAGTTTTTGCTTTTTTTTTCGTTTTTCTGAACTTTTTTTGAAAAAAGTCAGTACGGCCCTCCGGATTAGACCATGAATAGCATCAAATTGGGTTTTGTTGGATTAGGGACTATGGGGGCTCCGATGGCGCGACATTTGGTCCGAGCGGGACATCACGTCACGGTTTGGAACCGTTCGCCCGAAAAATCCGCGCCATTTCTTGCCGAGGGAATCTTGGTCGCTCCATCCCTCCCCGTTCTAGCGGGAGAAGTTGATATCTGTTTTCTCTGCGTTAACCGTTCTGAGGACGTGGTGGAGTGCATTGAAGCCATGGCACCTCATGCGGCTCCGGGCACGCTCTTTGTAGACCATTCCACGATCGCACCGGGGATTGCCAGGAAAATTCAGCAGGATTTATTCGCCGAAGGACACAGCTTCTTGGACGCTCCCATTACCGGTGGCTCAATGGGGGCCCAATCCGGGACTCTCACAATTTTTTGCGGCGGTGCGATCGCTGACTACGAGAGGGCATTGCCCTTTTTGAAGGCTTACGCAAAGCGGGCAGAACGTGTAGGTGGGTCAGGCACGGGCCAGATGATGAAACTGGCCAACCAGATCGCGGTGGGCGGTGCGTTGCAAGCGCTCTGTGAGTCGTTAGCGTTTGCGAAAAAAGCCGGATTGGATGTCGCTCAGGCCCGAGAATTGTTGGCGGGCGGGGCAGCCGGTTCGTGGGCGTTTGATCACTACGGTCCCAAAATTCTCAGCGAAGACTGGACACCGGGTTTCTCCATCAAGAATCAGCGCAAGGACTTTTCCTACTGTATCGAAGAAGCCGAGGCGATTGATGCCGCGATTCCTGGGACCATTGTCGTGGACACTCTCCTTGAACAGCTTGAAGAAGAAGGGCAGGGCGAACTTGCATCCTGTTTGCTCTACGAACTCCTTGCTCGAGTCGAGAAACCATATGATGAATCAGGCGATGAATAACATTTTTTGAAAATTGTTCAAAAAATGTGGCTATTTTTTGAAGAAATCTGATACCATTAAATTCTGGGGACTTTCCGGGTTATTTTGAACCTGGTGTTCTGCAAAGGAGTCTATATGAAACAGATCAAGACATTATTTTCAGTCGCGGCATTGAGTGCCGCAGTCGCCTCGCAAGCAACTCTTGTGACGGATCCGAACGATCCTCGCAACTGGCAAGGTGCCACCGTGGGCACATTTGCTCAGATGATCTACGGGGCAGACACATTGGCTAACCGAACTGCGGTGGTCACGAGTGGCCTCCTTGACGATAGTCACTTCGACTCGACGGGCTTCACCGCCGCGCAACTCCTCTTTGGATCGCAAGGCTCGGGAACTTCACTTGACTTAACCGGTACCGGTTCGTATGGATACACCACGCCGGGCCCAGCCAACTCCGGTGATCTTATTGATGAG
>JAIOPU010000157.1 GCA_021413725.1 Armatimonadota bacterium
GAACAAGCAGCAGATCAAGGACGGAATTCAGCGCATTCAGCCCGGAAACACGACGAACCTTTACGACGGATTGAGCCTAGGACTCCAGCAGGTAATGAGCCAAATGGAGTCGCAACGTGCAACGCGAATGATCGTCCTCACCGACGGCGACCCCACGGCAGGAATCAAAGATTTTGCTGCTTTGGTCAACCATGCGGGCGAGATTAAAGCGCGCGGCGTCACATGCACTTTCCTCGGATTCGGCCCGGATTACAACGAGGAGCTCTTGGCTTCGATGGCGAAGAAAGCAACCGGAAATTACTACTACATTCCCCAGCCTCAACTGATTCCAGAGATTTTCCGCACGGAGTTGGATAAGCTGATGACCGTCGCCGCCCAAAATCTGACAATCGAAGTCAAATTAGCGCGGTGGGTGAAGCTTAGAAGCGCGAGCGGACAGACGATTCCGCCGACAGACAAGGAATTTTCACTTACTCTTTCTGATCTGGAGCGCGGGGCGTTGTTCCAACAGGTCTTTACATTCGATTTCCAAAATCACCCGTTGGGCTGGTATCGAGTCGCATCTGGCAAGCTGAGCTACGACGACACGACCACGGGACGCCGCGAAGTTCGGGATCTTGATTTCGTAGTGGAATTCTCGGCGGATGCGGCGAAGTATTCGGTAGCGGTGAACCCGATTGTCAGCCAAGCCTCCCAAGTCGCGGAAGCCTCGCGAGTGGTAGAGAAGACGATCATGGGCCTCAAGACAGGTCAGATTACCGTTATGGGCGCGATGCAGGAGCTGCAGAAGACCCAGATGATGCTGGTCAAGGACGGTCGAGTTCAGGAGGCGCAGGAAGTCACGGTTGCCATGCGAGCTTTGCAGTCGGGCGATACGGGTGGGGCCGAGAAGACCCTGATGGGCACGGTTGTGAATCTGGATCAGGGTATCAAGCGGTAGCCAAGGTGGTTCCGGCGTCCCGCCGGGTCTTTTAGTGTGTGGCTTTCGGAACCGGCGGGACGCCGGAGCCACTTTACTTCGCGGTGTAGACCTTAAACTGCGTGCCTACCATCGTGCCTTGATAGCGGATTGCCCACTCTCCGCGAGGGTTCGCGACGGAGGTGCCAACTCGCTTGGCACCATTCCAAAGAACTACTTTGCCGCTGGGCGTTGCGAAGCCGCGGACAAGCATGAGGCCGGAGTCGCCGACGGGAACTTTGACGAAGACCTTTGGAGCGACTTTTGAGGGCCTTCCGACATTGACGACCACGGAAGAGTAGCTACCTTCAAGGGCACCGCGTGCGGTATAGATGCTCGTCCCAGGCTTTGACTTTACGGTGTAAGTCCATTCACCAGTAGCGGTTGCCTCGGCTTTGGCGAGAGTATTGCCATTGCGGAAGATGGCAATCTTGTGATCGGGAGCGGTGATGCCGCTCAGAATAGTTTCCTTCAGGTCGCTTTCGGCAGTTAGCGTTGGTCGCGATGGCGAGTACACAAATGCCTTGAAATCTTCGGACTCAACTCCGACTTTGGCGGTAAATTTGTAAATTCCAGGGCCGATTTTCGGCTTCACTAGCCATCTTCCGTTCTTCGCGACCACGCCTTTGGCAATGACTTTTCCACCGCGCTCAATGGTGACGGCTTCCCCGCTTTTGCCGTGTCCGCTGAGATAGAATCCGACGGTGGACTGGGGTTCCTTGGGAACATCCACCAGGTTCGCGACTAGGTCGATGGGTACTTTTGGACCGCGTGTCTGCATATAGGCCCATGCCGCAGCACCTATCAGCCCAATTCCCACAACGGATTTGGCCATATCAAACGACTGCGGAGGCGGTTCCGGGATCACTCAGCACCTTCGTTTTTAAGGGCGACGGCCCGTTCGCGCCAGCGTCCAAAATTCAGATTCTGCCACTCCTGAGGTTGAATGATCGCTCGCAAGCGTTCTTCGGAGGTCTCAGCAAGGTCGGCAAAGCTCTGAACGCCCGCGTCCCACAGCTTCTGCTGATAGACCGGTCCAATCCCGTCAATCTTTTCCAAGAGATCGCGCATCGCAAATGCCTTCGGAGTTCGAAGCAACTCAACTTCTGCGGTTAAGGAGTCCAACTGCACCTGCTTGTCCAGCAACTCGCGACGGAGTTGGACGGGTACAGACTCGAGTTTTGCCAGTTTCTCCTTGGATTCGGCAAGTTCTTGACGAAGCGCATCGAGTTCGCCAGACGGAATCGGGGGCGGGGTTCGAGTGAGCTTTTCTTTTTCCTCCATCAGCATGCTGATTCGGTTTTGGAGAAGGAGCAAATCCTCATCTTTGGCCTTGAGGTGCGCTTCAAAAGTGTCGACGGCGACAACGGGAGTCGCCGGAATCGCCGCTTTTGCCTCGCTCAATTCACGCTCCTTGTTGGCAAGAGTTTCTTGGAGAGTGATGAGAACTTCTTGAGACTTTGCGCGCTGGCTCAGATGATCTTGGATCTCGCTCTTGATTAACTCCAGGTCAGCCCGAGTCTGGGCATGGGCAGTTTCGAGCTCGGCAATCTTGGTTTGGCTTTTGGCGAGAGCTTCGCCTGCGATACCGAGTTGACCTGCCTTTTCTTCAGCGTCGAGGAGTTTGGACTGCAGTTCTGTGATGTCCGAATCCCGCGCGACCACTTGCTCGCGGAGGAGGTCGAGTTCGTTGGTGTCTGCCGGCTTGGCGAGGGCTTCCTCGGCTTTTTGGAGTTTTTCGGTTGACTCACTAAGCTGGGCCTTGACACTCTCGAGTTCGCTGAGACCAGCCTCCGCGAAGCTTAATTTTGTATTGGCTTCCCTAAGTTTGACGTCTGTTTCCGCTAC
>JAIOPU010000159.1 GCA_021413725.1 Armatimonadota bacterium
GAGATCGTGACGCCTTATATTGATTCTGGGGCCAAGAAACTGCCGGTGCTCTTTGTGGATAAGCAAAGCGGGGTGAGCATCACGAGCCAGACGCAGGACCAAAGCTCTGATCATGCTTCGCTCTCGGTGGTGGACATGACCGGCCAGCAGATTCCACTTCGATGGCGACCGGGGACGCCGATCAAGGTTGCGGTGTGGGATACGACGACCAACCTCCTGGTCACGACGCTCTTCCGCGGGATTATCGGCAAGTCCAATGCGGACCTCTTTGGCCGGGAGGGCCGGAGCTACCCTTCGCCGGACGCTTCCACGATTGGGTTTGATGTGGCGGGCGAGTACGCAAGGCTCAACCGCAGACTGGTGCAGTCGCGAATATTCCTGTACGACATGGCGGCATTGACGACAGATGGCGTCGCTCCGATGAAGGTGACGGACGCCGTGCAGATTCTTCTGCTGGAAGCGGGATATTCCGCGGGCCAGATGTACATCGAAGACTTGCCTATTCGGCTTTTTGGTGATGTCTCCGGTACAGACCTCACGATTGAACCCAAGACGCGGATCGCAGACACCATTTTCCAGATGCTTGAGGACTATCTCGGCGCGGCTCTCATTTGGTGTCCGAACTCAGGAACGGCGGGAATGTGGAGACTCGTTCGCAAGCCGGTGCCGCCCTACAACGTGCTGATGCGCTTCCACCGGCAGCACCCAGGCGCGAAGAAACTTCCGTCGACGCTCCGCAGCTACCCGATCACTTCGGGGGTTGCTCCTTACACTTCACAGCTCATTTCGCCCAATTACATGATTCGCGGAACGACTCAACTTTCGTACGAGCCGCCGGAGGGGAATTGCGTGACGGTCGTCGGTGGTGGGAGTGACGAGAACGGGAACCAAAAGCAATATGTGCGGACGGTCTACAACTTCGCGAGCTACAACGCGCTCGCGCTGAGTGACGCTGATCCGCACTATCCGGTCACGACTTCGCCGGACTATCTGGGCGAGCATGTCGAGATTTGGGTGGGTGATGCTTCGCTGAACTCTCAAGAGGCAGTGGACTTTGTGGCGCGGCGCGTGTTTGAGATTGCTTGCTACGGGCGTGAATACCTTTCCTTTGAGGCTCCACTTCGGTTCATTTTGGACCTGAGCGACCCTTACCAAACGCATTACCGACCGCTTCGGTTCGGTGACGTGGTGGATGTCGAGCAGCCTGACGGGTCGTTCAGAAATTACGCCGTTGTGCGGTGCTCGCCGCGCTACACTCACGACAATAATCAGACGGCCTTTTACGAGCTCGCCACCTGCACCAACTTTGATTCAGTAGGCATGATTCCGAGTAGTTACGACCTCTTTTCGCTCACGCGTTCAAGGATCCGGCAAGCTCGTCGCCAGGCGGGAGAGCCAGAAAGGATCCGTCCTCTTCGCGGGAAAGGTCGGCAGGTCCGCTATCGCGAGATGGTGATGTGGGCGGGGGCGGACGTGCCTAAGCAACTGCAGTACATGGACACGGGTGAGGCCAACTTTGGGCAGTTCGTTCCGATGAGCGGGTTTGATCCGGGGGCGATATGATTCGAACGCTCAAGCGCGAGTTGCCGGGCATTGTGGTCAAGATCGAGATCGAGGGCGCGGATTACGAGCAGGTGGTCATTGCGATGTTGGCCAGCGAGATTAGCGCGGGGATCGAGCGGATTGCCAAAGCGACGGCCAAAGAAGCTCCAGCGCCAAGCGGGTGCCGCGGCTGCGGTGACGCCTGATGCCCAAGGGCGCGATCCACGTCAACGAGTCCGCGAGAAAGTATCAGTTCCGGCTGGACTCCACTTCCAGCTATATCGCTTCGGGCACCACCACTTACTCAGTGACCGGATACCTGCGAATTTACTGGGGGTCTACCCCTCACATTCAGGTCAAGTTCGAGAACTGGTTTGATGGAACGGTTGAGCACCATCAGATTGTCTTTTCGTCGCCGTGGGCGGCAGATACGACGGTCAGCGGTTCGGGCTGGGTGGATCCTGAAACGATTCTGGTCGAGATTGACGCGGGGCTTTTGAACGTTGCAGAGGACTGCGACTATGAATTCTCTTTTGACGAGATCCGCTTTCGGGTGGGCGGAACCCTTGAGGAGACGATTGCGGCCGACTCTGACACCGGGATAGGGTTTGACCTTCGGCGCGATGTGGTGGAGATTGAGGCGATTCCCATGGAGCTCTACGCCGTGCCAGTTTGCGAGAGCTCGGGCTCGGCGGCAAGTGGAGTTTGCGGGACGGATTACGCCGGATACACCGAGACCAACGTCGGTTGCTCTATCGGACTCACGGCGGCTTACCAGTGGGACACGGGATCTGGCTGGACTTCGGACGAGGTCCGCGAAAAGGCAGTGCCCGCGATTGTGGACAGCGCGTGCGAATGCAAGCCGACAGCGACCTGGGCGAGCTTTGAGCCTGGTCACAGCAACGACAGTTGGTACATCACGCTGGACGCGGAGTATTCGAACATCATCACCAAGACGCTGGGGTCTTTGGAGACTCGGACCTGTCCCGGTGGATATCAGATTCGGCAGTATTGGCACTACGACCAGATATTCAACCTGAATTCGGTCGAAGTGCATGCGATTCCGACCGGGTCGAAGATTTACAAGCACCGGTATTACTCGAAGCTGGATTGCGGCACTCACATCGATGAGCAGTATTCTGACGTTGTCGAGACTAGGACTTATGTCGAGCAGGATATTTACGGCGACCGCCGGACCGGCCGGACATGGTGCCACTATCTGGTTGATGGCGAGCCTTGCTATGATCCTGGTACAGACTTTGACCCGCCGTTCCCGGTGACCACCGACGAATGGTGCTGCACTAAACTCACCGCGTCAGTGACCTGGCCCGACGAGCCGAGCTGCACCGAGCCGACGATGGGCGGGGTGGCGAATTCGCACACACCTTACGGGTTCTACATGCGGGCTCAGTCGGGGGCATCGGGGATTCTGGCTCAGACGAAATACGGGGCGCGGCCAATCGCTGGAGTTTTCGATGTCAGCGGGTTTGTGACCACGGACCCCGACGCGCTGAACCCTTGCCTGGACATCACGCCGCGGCTAGATATCTTTTGCGTTTACGAGCTTTCGGGCACGGTTTATGAGGCGATGAGCCAAGACCACTGCGCGACATGGTCGACTCCGGTGAGCGTTGCTAGTGGTGTGAATCCAAGAACGGGGCATGATGATGCCGGAAGCCGGTGGCGGGCGTGGTTTGTTTATAACTCAGGATCTTCGGGACCGGGCAAGATGCACATTCAGAGCCGCGCGGCGGGTGATACCGCTTACGGGTCTGTGACGACGGTTGCGATCGACATCGAGCCGGTGGGATTTGACATCACCGCGCCGCCGGAAAGGCAGGGTGCTTGGATTTGGGCGGCGGTTGCTTCGGGAGACACGACGCCGAGCGAATGGAAGTCGACGGACTTCGGCGTGACCTGGACTCTGCTTTGAGGCCGTTCGTATAATATACGCAGTTTTGCAACCCGTTTCTAGGGGCATGGCAAAGGCAAAGACCGCGCTCGCAACTGACAAAACGCTCATGTTCTGGTGTCCAGGATGCGACGAAGCGCACGGCGTACCTGTCGAAGGTCTGAAAGCCTGGGGCTGGAACGGCTCTGTCGATACTCCAACACTGACGCCGAGCATCATCGTAAAGTCGAAATGGCCGATGGTGGACGGCGAGATGGTTCATCCGTTCAAATACAAGGGCGAGTACCCATGCGATAACGGCGAGCACGTCTGCCATTCGTTTGTAAGAGGCGGGAGAATTGAGTTCTTAGGCGATTGCTCCCACGAACTCGCTGGGCAAACAGTCGACTTGCCAGACTGGGATGATGCGACCGACGTCGTTTCTTAGAGCATGGCCTTTCCAGTTCCGCAAGTCTCCGCTCCCTCTCATTCCGGTACCGATCCGGCGGTGCTCTCCCCGATTCTTGCGGGTGCGACTGACGGCTATGTCAAAGCAAACAAGACGGCCGAGTCCCTCGAAACTGTGACAGGGCTCTCATGCGGGTGCTATGCGGTGCTTTCTGGACTTGCCTTTTCTGATGCTGGGCTGACTCTGACGGTAGCGACGGGCTGGGCGTTCATCGATGCGGTGGTCGACGTTGCGGCCGCGATCAATTACACACTTCCGGCGAGTTCCACCTCGTACATTTGGCTGATGCAAGCCGGGACTTTGACGCACACGGCAACGACGACTCCACCGGCGGGCAAGGCTTTGTATCTGGGCAAGGTGGTGACATCGGGCTCGGCGGTGACTTCGAGCGACACCTATGGGGTGGTCACGCTTTTGGGCGGGATGATTTGGCGGGTGACGGATGACGCGGGGACGCCAGCAGATTCCCCGGGTTCGAATTTGCGCATCTGGACCAAGTGCCCCGGCGGGCTTTACATCTGGACGGGCGCGGCTCACACGAGACTCGACACCTAGTCCCGTTTCTACGGGTCATGTTGACAACTCTCACTGCGAATATTCCAACATTGATCTACGAGCTTGCATCGGTCACCCCAACGGTGGTGCAAGTTCAAAATTTGGGGGCAACGACAGCATATGTCGTCTCCAATCCAAAAGGATTTTCTGAGTCTGAGTTTCTTTCTGGAACTGCGATTGCTGCAGGCGCGCAGGTTGACCTAACACTCAACTCTCCCACAAAAGTTTACGCTTACTGTGCTGGTAGTGGATCGCTCGATGTTACCGGTTCATCGAGTTCCCCGGATGCATCCCTTCAACTTACTTCTTCCGCATCAACGAATGTTGCAATACTAAACGCGGCACTTCTCGCCAATTCCTGGGTGGTTCTTTCTACTCCCGGGACTTATGAGTTCAACGATTCAATTTTGCTTCCAAGCAATTCACGCTTGACAGTGAACGCAGGGGTCACGCTCAAGCTCGCAAACGGGACCAACAAGTACCTCATTCGGAACTACGGAACGGACGGAACATTCGGAACATGGAGTGCGGGGAACTCTAACATCACTCTTGATATTCAAGGCTGGCTGGATTTCAACTTCGTAAACAACACAGCCACCGCTGGCATTGATGCCAATATCGCGAACTGGCCTGGGTTTGGAATTCATTTCTACAATGTTACTGAACCAAACATCCCAACTATTCACATGATTGGGACTACTTTCGATTCTGCCACTGGCGCGAAGTACGCACTGGCGTTCACGGGTTGCACTAGAATCCGTGGTGGTTATTGCTGGGTAGAAAATCGAAGCGATGGCATCCACCTTATCGGCGGGAATAACGGCTTCGACTGGGACACTATCGAGGGCAAGACTGGGGACGACCTATTCTCGTCTACTCCGAAGGATTACAATTCCTATGTGATTTCTGGGACTGCCGCTCACAATAGCGGCATTCACATCAAGAAGCTCATTCAGACGGGCAGTTCCTATGCGGCGAACATCTCCGGTGGCGTTTACAGTGGAACAACTTACACCACAATCAATACAATCATTGACGATATTTACCACAAACCTTCTTCGAGCGCGGTGAGTTCGATCAAGTCATCAATCCGACATCTTGGATGCAAAGGGCTAAGTGTCGGAAAGATTTACGCTTTCGTTCCGCGTGATGTCTCTTGCGTTCGCTTTGATTACGACTCCACTTCAGGGTTCCTAGACTCGACGATTCCATGCACCGGCATAGTCTTTGATGACATTCTGCGGCGCGACAATACTGCGATTGCTCCAACTGGTAGCTCCTTTGGTCAAATTGTAAATATGGCTAATGAATATGTAGCCAAGGATGTAACGTTCAACAAGATTAGGTCGGTTCTCTTCGATGGATACACAGAGGGTATTTATACTGATGCTGTTAGTGGAGTTTTTAACTTAGCTCCTGGCGGCACGTCCTCCGGCTCAAGCACTCAGACGGGCTACATTACCAACCTAACTATTAACGATTGCCAACTGAACGTTGTAGATGCTAGTGGCGTAGAACTTGTTGTAGGTAGTTACCTTGGGCAGTTCATTAACTGGGGGCGGTATGGTTGCTATAATGGAACAACTTATGATGGTGTAGTTAAGATCAACAACTGCGTCCTCAGAGGGTTCCAGTCTATCGCGACAACTTATGACAACGCTTCACCAAGCACTAAATGGATTATCTCTAATAACATCTTCCATAGTTGTACGAAGGGACTTAGGTTCCAATCTCCGGGGACTGCTAGTTTTAATAACAACGTCTTCCTGGGGACTACGAATAGGATTGTAGAACTTGCTTCAACAAATGCTTCGGCGGCTGTTGATGTTAGATTTGCTGAGTCGAATTACGTTTCAAATATTTCTGCGCTGCCTTACTATTCAACTGCTGGTGGTGGCGCTGGTTGGACTTACACAATGCTATCTTATTGGCGTCCTAGAGGTAGAGGTAAGATACAAACAGTGGATGGTAATAGATTCGGCCCATGGGACGCTGACGTATTTAGATTAACTGCTAACTCTGCACAAACTTTAAGGTTACGCCCTCATGCCCCCGGGGATGTTATTACTATCAGAAATGATTCAGCTTCTGGAACAATTACCCTAAGTAGTGTGGATGAAAATGGTTCTGCTCAGGCTACTCCTGGAACGTTCACTAATACAGCGGGGACAACTTTAACTAACCCGATGACGACTGGGCAAGTAGTAACTCTAATAGCCACTACTGAGAGAAGCTGGCAACAGATAGCCTAACTTTCATCGACCCCAGGTACGAAGCCCCTTCTATTCGGAGGGGCTTTTTGCTGCGCCCTCATTCAACTCTTCGTTCTGCTCAGCATAATCGCGCGCAATTGCGAAGCCTATTTTTCTCGGTGTTTCACCGATCTTCGGTACGGCGACTAGCTGGAGACTCACCTGGAGGGCGTGCTGAATAAGTCGGCACTTCTCCCCATTTGTTGCCACTCCATCGAAAATAATCATGCCAGGTGGAACCCATCCCATAATGCTCACGTGAATAGGACCCATTGGCCCAGCAATTAACTGGACCCCGACTTCTTTGTCGGCCGAAAGCTCGGCTTCAAATGCTCTAATCTGTTGCTGGAGTGCCTCATATACTTGCTCTCCTGGCGAGGGCAACCGTGGCGGGCTACTCATGACCATTCTTTGAATTTCGGCGTTCGATACAGCTGCGCTTGCTTTTCCGAGTAGGTTTTGCCCGAACTCAGTACCCTTCATGAGGGACTCGATGACGGTCTCTGGTTTCTGAGTATCTTCGCTCATTAAGTCAGTATATCCTGCGGGATTGTGCTGCCCAGAAAAAGTGGTGAAATGTTCACGGCATGGTTGACCAATCCCGAGCTCTCCGCCGGAGCAATGTACTTCTCGTACAACTTGCCCCTTGCCAGTGTCCCGGCAGGGGGGGCTTTTTAATTTATGCCCTGCGACTTGAAGAACGTAGCCAAGTCCATCCCCCGGAACTCGGCGGTCAAGAACTCGCTCTGAATCGCGGCGATCGTCGCCACGGCGTCGGCCGCCTTCGTGCCCTGCAGTGTATTTGTGAAGGTCAGCGCGTCCAGTTCGAGCGGCGTGTCCTCGATGTTGACGACTCCCATGAAGCCACCGGGCACCGGCGTGTTGGCGACGGGCGTAATTCCGAAGTGAAGGTCAAGCGCGATTAGGATTGCGGCGAGCTGGTCGGGGGTGAACATTGACATGTCCTGGGTATCAGAGTCTGTCCTTGGAGTTGGCCTTGGGTTTTGGAGCCATGAAAGAGATCAATGGCGGGAAACCTTCAGCTGAGTTTGCTCTGATAATCGGAGCAAGACGCATTTGAATTCGTTCGATTATAGAATTGCACTGGATGCTAATCTCGTCAGCATTGTCACCCCACATAATGTCAGTGTGATCCGATGGGTTTCCGCATGTTGGAGAAGCATGCAATCTCATCGCAACATCAAGCTTGACAACCACCTTCTTCAATTCTAGAATGTCTTCATGGAGTGCAGGCGAAATTGTAATTTCCGCCTCGAAGGCAGCATTGGCCACATCGTTCCAAGCGTCACATAGTCGCATGAACCTACGATGCGTGACCCACACAGAACTGGGAGTGTTAATATCTTCTTCACTGACCTTGAAGAATTCCATGGCCTCCACTTCCTCAGAACGATGCCAACCAGGGTTGCGAAATGCATAAAATGAGTCTAGGAACTTTCGCAAAGCAATCCCTAGTGCTTTGGCTGCTTCGTACCGTGCATTCCCATGCATTTGCCTGTGCCAAGCAAGAAGTCCGAGCCATGCGACTCTCGCACCAACGAAGCTAAAGGCTATGCCCGCGATGATTTGGACAATCTCGAGAACCTTCTTAGTAGTCTCCATCATAAAGAGTGCCCCCGCTTAATATTCCTGAACGTCTCGTCGAGGGCGATGGTGAGTTTGGTGAGCTGGGTGGATGTGAACATCAGACCTCCCGGCAGGTGAGCTGCACTCGTTCGCTGGAGTATTCCTTTTGATGCCAAGAATTGACCTTTTCCGACAATTCTTCTGGAGTGGTGACGTGAAACGCTTCACTCTTGTAAAGGCCCTGGGTTAAGACCACTGCCACAGCTTCCTTGGCTCGGGGCCGCCAAAATTCAACGTCCATGACTTGCTCTGAAGTAATGTCAAGAGTTTCCCTTTTAGGTTGTTCTGTAACCTTGACGCCCGGCAATGCTATTTCGGGGCTGATCGCGAAGTCACTCTGGGGTTGGCCGTTGACACAGTAATAAAGATTCACATATAGGTTTGAAACCATAAAGCCAATCTACCTAAGTAAGTGCGCACATGTGGGCTACTGTCCAAATGTGCGCTAGTCAAGGTCGGTTATTGGAAAGGCTGCTTTAAGCTGGAATAAGTGGGCAGTTCCGTGCCGCATCCAATCGGTCAATTTCCTCAACCTGTCGGCTAACTTGCTGAACCGACTCTGCTCGACCGATCACGCCTGTTTCGCTTGGGAACAGCATGAAGAACCAGCCCACAAAAGCATCCTTCCATCGGGTCACGTCCCATGGAGCGGCATAGAATTCAATGCGCTTGACGATGTAATAGTTTGTCGCGATGTATGGGATTGCCCAGCGATTCCGCTGAAGAAAACTTTTGGAGGCCTCCAACTCATCGCGGCGGATGTTTGAGTCCGGCGAAGCAATAATTACTCCCGCTGCAATGCCCGGGAGCAACGTGGCCACAGTGATTATCATGTTGTGGATCTTCACCAGAATAGTTTCTTGTTGCTGGTTGGCCTCGCCAGCCTCAATCCATAAGTTGTCAGCAAGAAAAAGAAGGTGATTCTGCAGGCGAATAGTCGCTGAGACGCGGCTTCGAGCAATGTAGAGCATATACGACCCTACAATTACTACGCACGTCATCAAAAAATATCCAAACATCATTCGTCCTCCTTCATCTCAACCGCACCCTGTTTCGGTTTTCGGCGAGCCATGAGGCTCGCACTCTTTTCGGCCAATTCAGTCAGCTGTGGAACTGTTGCGACCCGGGTCATGATTGCCCCGAAGACGTACGTTCCCAGCGCGATCGCCCCGCAGGCCCAAGAGTTCTTTCCTTCGAAGAGTGCGTAGCTCAAACCGCTTGCAATCACATACGGCATCAAACTATGCACCCAGATAAACTTTTCGTTTTTGTGAATTGGCTCAGGCTTCAAGAACCTGATAGTACCATTTATACATTGGCAATCTCAAGTGAATCTTTACCTTAAAGAACTCCTTTTCGTACAGCAATCGTTCGGAGTGTCCATAAATACCCATAGAATTGCGGGGTAATTTAGTTTGTTCCCACTGCTCGGGTGTCTACTGATGCTCAGATTCGAGCTCAAAAGGGTTTGTTCCCGGTTTTGAATCTCGGGTCAGAATCCCTCTCTCTCTGCCAATTCATCTGTGATCTGGGATCAACCCCAGTATAAGCACCTGTAGCTGAATTACTAGCCAGTGGAAAGACCTTCTTGGTAAAGGTTCACCGGCATGTTTCCAAGTTCGCTTAAAAAACGTATTCACCAACCATCGGCAGTCCATGAGGCGGCGGTGGCAGGGCGAAGCGTGTTCGTGGGGATGGGTGAAATTGAGATTTGCACGGGCGAAGCACAATTCACTTGCCTTGGGATCGGATCATGCATCGCGTTGACTCTGGCGGATACCGCCGCGAACCTGTGGGGTGTGGCGCATATCACCCTTCCGCAGGCATTCGGTGACCGGCCAGTCACTCGCCCTGGCGAATTCGCGGACACGGGGGTGGCGGAGTTGGTTAGGCTCCTAGAGGAAAAAGGTGCATCGCGGGAGAATCTGAGGGCAGCTTATGCGGGCGGTTCAGGTGGCTTATTCGATGTCGGGGCTCGAAATAGCCAGGCGGTGAGGCAAATATTAGTTGATCTCCAGATTCCGATGATCGGATGGGATGTTGGAGGAACCCGCGGGCGGACAGTAACCATCCACACGGGCACTGGAGTTTTCATGGTTGAGACCCAGGCCCACGGCAAGGCAGAGCTTTGCAATTTCAAAGCCGCGAAAAAGGAGAATGGATGTTAGTCCTCGAAGATATTTTGGAGAAAGCCTGGGACTTACCCTCTCTCCCGATCGTTGCCCTCAAGGTTGCGAGGGGGACGGAAGCGTCTGACGCATGTGCAAGCATCATCGCGGAGATAATGTCCCAGGATCAGGCGCTGTGCGTTCGAGTATTACGACTGGCAAACAGTGCGTTCTTCGGACTTAATCGAAGAATTTCGGAATTGCGTGAAGCGATCATCGTCCTTGGTCTGACCACGATTCGTCGCCTCGCACTTCTTTCCTGCACGTATGTTTGGCTAGATAACATGTCCAAGGTCGGTCGCGCATTTCCAAAGTCAATTTGGCATCACAGCATCGGCATGGGAGTAGCGGCTCAAGAAGTTGCCGCAGTTGTTGCGGCGAGTTTTGAGGACGATGCTTTCACCGCCGGAATCCTTGCAGACGTGGGTATCACCGCACTCTGTGCAACTTCCCACGTGGATTATCCGGCAATTTTCGCTCTTGCTCGGACGGAAAACATATCACTTATTGAGGCGGAGAATCAGGTTTTAGGTCTGGATCACGGAGTAGTGGGCGGTGCATTGGCGGAACAATGGGGTTTTCCACCTGCGCTTGTCAACGCGATTCGTTGGCATCACCAGGCGGACGAGTCACCCGTACTGTCACCGCTTGCTGATTGCCTTCATGTTTCAGATTTCATGCTCGGGCAAATGGGTCTTGGGTTGGGAAGTGAAGGAGTTCGAGGTGACCTGCTTCCTGAGGCAATGGCACGACTTAGCCTGAGCCCCGATAAACTCGAAACCTTGCTTGACGAGTTGGTTGCGCGATACGCAAAGCAGGAAGAGGATTTCCGGGGGCTCCTAGCCGCGTAATCCACGTTCAAAATTTAGAATCAAAGGGGGATGCATGTCGAATCGAATCTTAATCACGGACGATGCCCATTTTATGCGGGCAACCCTTAAAAACATCCTTGTCAACAACGGATTTGAAGTTGTCGGCGAGGCTGGGGGTGGATTGGAGTCTGTCGAACTGTACAAACAACTTCAGCCCGACCTGGTAACGATGGATATTGCGATGGCAGATCTCAATGGCATTGCGGCCATGAAGCAGATCATCCTTTTTGATCCAACTGCGAAGGTGATCATTTGCAGTGCTATGGCCCAAAGAGATCTTGTCGTCGAAGCCATCCACGCGGGGGCCAAGGACTTCATCGTCAAACCCTTTCAACCGGCAAGTGTCTTGGAAGCAATTCTCAAGCAACTTGCGGCTTAGCCGCCAAAAGTCTCGTTTCGAACCTGAAGCTGTAACCGTTTCCAATCGCTGACCGTAACTAAAACATGCGTAAACACCTGATCGGACTCCAGGCGAGCCACTTTGTCTCGGAAACGGACCGTAAAGCTCTCGAAGCCTTGAAGAAACTGCCTGTATTGCCGATGCTTGTTCAAAAGTTCTATGAGCACGGCTTGGATCGGTGGATGTACGTTCACAACATGGCGATGTCCGTTCGGTGCGGTCCCAAACAATTTAAAACCATCTATGAAATTCACCGTGAGTGCTGCGCGATTCTAGATGTTCCGGAACCGGAGCTGTATGTCAGCAGCAATCCGTTTCCCAATGCGTTTACCGGGGGCGTTGAACGACCGTACATTGTTCTTCGCTCCAGTATCTTGGATACATTGACTGACGATCAGATTTTCGATGTCATAGGACACGAGCTTGGACACATTAAGGCTGGTCATGTTCTCTATCAGTCCATTGCAGATTGTCTCAAGCCGCTGTTGGAGATGGTAGGCCGACGCACTCTTGGGCTAGGAGATATAGCTAGTATTGGAATTCTCGCTGCGTTTCGCGAGTGGTCGCGCCAGGCCGAGTTTACGGCCGATCGAGCGGGTCTTCTCGCGTGCCAGAATCTGGAAACGGCCATGGGTGGCAATCTCGCCCTCAGTGCTGGCCCAAGTCGATTTTCTCACGAGGTGAACCTCGATGCATACGTAGATCAAGCCCGGGCCTACCAGGAAATGTCACCTGCCGATAACTTTGGAAAAGCGATCTGGTTTTTCATGTACGGGTTTGCCGCAACCCATCCTATGCCGGTTTCCAGAACCAAAGAAATTGAGCGATGGTACTTATCGGGAGCCTACGACAATATTATCAATGCCGATTTCAGCAAGGCGAGCTAGCTCGCCTTTTGGCTATGAACGACGTAATCACCGGTGAGATCAGCAGCGCGGGAAGGTAGGTCTCTGCGGGGATTTTAGCAATCTTTGCCAGCCCAAAACCAATAGCGAGTAGCAACACACCACCCGTCGCTGCCGCCTCGTTCACAACCTCCTCGGTCGCGATAGCTTTTAACGGAGTGGCAAGCATCGTCAGCACCCCTTGAACTACCAAAACCACGAGCGCGGTGACAAGGACCGCCGGGCCCGAAACCGCCGCAAAGAAGATTGAGGCAACCCCATCCAGCAGGGATTTCATGGCAAGAATCTCGATCTTGCCTTCCAGCCGATCCTGCAGGCAACCCAAAATTGTCATCGGCCCCACGCAAAACAAAATGCTCGTGGTAATCAGAACCTGC
>JAIOPU010000160.1 GCA_021413725.1 Armatimonadota bacterium
AACGATGTCGTGCCAGGCCACATCGCGCCCCTCCACCCAATTTCCCTGGCCATATTCTGGGGTTACCTTTCCGTTGGTCACGGTTCCGGGTGCACCAGTACGAGTGTAAACCAACACTTTTTCGATCGTCGGACAACCCAATTCGAGAGCCTCGTCCGTGATTTCCTTGAGGTGGATAATATTTCCTCGCCTCCAACCGCCATCGGCGGTGACGATTAGCTTGCAGGTCGCATCGTTAACTCTCTCATAGATCGAATCCGCGCTAAACCCGCCAAAAATTACCGAATGAACGGCACCAATTCGAGCGCAAGCAAGCATCGTCATTGCGAGTTCGGGCACCATCGGCATATAAATGCACACGCGGTCGCCCTTGGCGACGCCAAGTGCCTTCAAAGCATTCGCGATTTGGCTGACTTCGTCCTGAAGGGTCTTGTAAGTAAGCTCTCGAACGTCGCCTGGCTCTCCTTCAAAAATAATCGCGCGCTTGTCGCCTTTGCCTTCGAGGACGTGGCGGTCGACGCAGTTGAAGCAAGCGTTGAGTTTGCCGCCGAGGAACCACTTGGCATCGGGGAGGTTCCACTCCAAGGCTTGCGTCCACGGTTCAAACCAGGCGAGTGTGTTCGCCCATTCCGACCAAAACGCCACCGGATCAGCGTTAGCCCGCTCGTAAACAGTGGGGTCGCTGATGTTGGCTTGGGCAACGAACTCGGGCGAAGGCGCGAACTTGCGCATTTCGGTCAAAAGCACTTCAATGGACTCGGACATGGACACGCTTATTTTAGCCGTTCCCGGGTAACTTAAACTCTAGGCAATGCAGGATGGTTTCCCACAAAAATGGACGGTGAGGACCTTCGGTCGAGTTTCAATCGAAGGATCGGAGTCCACGGCGAAATTCCGCACACAAAAGACGGCATTAATCGTTGCGTATCTCGCCGTGCGCGGCGCAAATGGAGTCTCCCGAGAATCCCTTGCCTCACAATTTTGGCCGGATAGTTTGCCCGATACTGCCCTGCAAAGTCTTCGAATGGCTTTGAGCAATGTGCGGCAGGTTATGGGACCAGACGTCATTGTGACCATCGGTCGAGATATTCAGGCGCACCCGAACCTCATCCAGTCTGATTCCCAGTCATTTGCGGGTGCCTCAAAGTCAGGAGATTTGGAGACTCTTGGAGCCGCACTGGAATTAGTCCAAGGTCCGCTTTTTGAAGGGGTTGACGAACAGTGGGCGCGAGATGAGCGGGAGAACTGGCATGAGGAAATCGTGCAGACGCTCTGCCGTTTTATGGACGCGTGCATCGATTCGGGCAATTTTGAGATGGGAATTCTTGCTGGGAAGCGGTTGCTCCACATCTTGGGTGTCCGCGAAGACATTCACGTTCGATTGATGAAACTTTACATCGGCTCTGGTTTGAACAGCCTAGCCATTGCGCAGTATGAGCAGTTGGAGCGGGAACTGGACGACCTTTACGGTGAGCAGCCTTCGCTAGCCGCAGTAAGTCTGTTAGAGTCTATTCCTCAAGCCGTACGAGGGACCGCGACTGGGGTTTCTAGCTACACCGGTCTCATTGGGCGTGAGAGTCTCGTCGATGATTTGCTGCATGAGTTTCTGACACGGTCTGCTTTGAACGATGCAAAGGAAGCGGCGCGGTCGATCGGAAGATATCTGGACCGACATCAAGGATTGCTCGTCCTTGACAACCTGGAGCAACTTATGCCGTCCGCGTCGGCTTGGGTCGAGAGGTTAGTTGCGGTCACAAAGCAAGCGAGAATTCTTGTGACGAGCCAGATTCAACTCGGAACAACCGGTGAATCGGTCTATCCGGTAGGGCCGCTGGAGTTACCAAACGCAAAAGCTACCCCGAAAGAGATTGAGCAAACGGCCGCCTCTGCCCTGTTTGTCCGTGAGGCACAACGGGCCAACTCGTCCTTTTTGGTCTCCACAGAGAATGCCAATGAGATTGCCCGGACGTGCGCTCGGCTCGACGGATTGCCTCTTGCGATTAGCCTAGCCGCAGCTCGGAGCTTGACCCATTCACCTGCTCAAATTCTCACAAAAATTGGGGAGTCACTTGAATTTGTCAAGCGACGTAACGCGGCTGAGGCAGTGAAGCACTCAAGCCTGCGCCAGACGATTCAGTGGAGCTTTGAGCTTTTATCACCACAGGCGCAGGAACTCATGGTTGTCCTGAGCGCGATAACTGGGAAATTTGATTCTCAGTTTGCGAAGTCTCTTGCTCCAAATCTTGAAGTTGAGGATGGTTTAGAGGAGTTATGCTCTGTGTCGCTTCTCAATGCTGATACGTCTGGGAAAGTTGCGACCTTCTGGATGTTTGAAACGATTAGATCCTTCGCGGAAGAAGAGCTTAAAAGAAGAGGGCAAACGGGAGTTATTATGAAATATCTTCTGGATGAGATGCTTCGCCAAGCAGTACTCTCTCAGGACGAAAGTTCTTCCGATTGGTCGATCCGTGTTCGCTCGATGCTAGAGCTTTGGGAGAACTGCGTACGTGTGCTGAGTTACTGTATTTCCAAGAACCTCTATTCCGAGAAATGTGCAAAGCTTCTTATCTCGTTAGAGAGTGTTTGGGCTACATTTGGCCTTGCGAACCAAGTAGTTGACCTGGCCCGTCAGCTTTTGTATTCAAGCTCGGCATTGACCAAAGAACTTCGTGCCGCAATGCTGCTTTCATTCTATCTTCTGCTTGGGAATCAAGGTAAGGTCGATGAGCACTTTGAGATTTTGGATGAGGCAAAATCCTTAATTTCACCGGACAACAAGGAGTTGATGCCGATCTACTACATTCGCCATGCGACTCTAACGAAGTCTACCGGAAAGTATCACGAAGGGATAGCCAGCTTGGAGGCAATGCTGGATATGGTTGAACCATCCAATCACGCTCTAATAGCTAATGGATTATATACCAAGTCTCAGTTACATTGCTGCTTAGCCGATCACAAGAGTTCGCTAGAGAACCTCCTTGCTGCACTCGTAGAATCGAGAAGAGCGCACGAAACAAAACTGAGGATTAACATTCTATTTGATTGCGGCTCCGAACTTTCCTTCCAGGGCCATGGCGAAGAGTCATTGCCTTACTTTGAAGAGGCGCTGGCACTTTGCAAGAAAGTTGGAAGTATTAAGCTCGAAGGTCTTACGCGGTGGCAACAGGGGGACGCACTGATCTCGATGAAGCGGTATCCCGAAGCCTTTGCTGCCCTCAAGTGGAGCATCGAACTCGTGATCGAGGCAGACTTTATCGCGGGCTTGAAGTGGATATTCTTGAAGGTCGCCGAGGCTCTCGCTTATCTCGGGCATCACACGCTCGCCATTCAACTCCTTGGCAAAATGGTCGAAGTGCGGAAGGCCGAGGGCCGTGAACTTGGCGAGTATGAGGTTAATGACCTGAATAGGCTGATGGACTTCCTAAAAACCCAAGTGCCTGCCTCTCAAATTGACCGGTTTTGGGCGGAAGGGAATAGGCGGGAGTGGCTTGACTTAGTTCAAGAAGTTAATCTTGTGACGATTTTGTGACGGTGTTTGAAAATAGTGCCGCTATAATACTTTTCTAGCCCCACACTTTGGGCATGGAAAGTAAAATGAAAGTTCAAATCAGACTCGCCACACTTTCGCTCCTCCTGACGGGAGTAGCGCACGCCCAGATGACTCTAACGGGTCGATATTCCGAGTTGCGGTACGACTATGTCTATGGGTTTGGGGGCGATACGCACTCCGCGAACGTTCCCGTTACTAACAGCGCTCTCTTGAGCCAAGACACAGAGTCCCACGGCTACATCGGGTCCGACTCGGGGGTTTGGGCTTCGATGGGTTGGTCAGCGGCCGTCGGCATTGATTTGCAAAATGAATACTCAGTTGAAGGAAGTCTAAGCGATTTTTCTGCGATCCGGTCTTCCGGAACGATCGCATTAAGCGCGAGCAAGGGCGGGGTTGGCGGAGCTGGCATCGGCGGACGAAACCCTGGCAATCAACAGTTCCACTACTTTACGGTTCCGACTGCGACCCCGTATGACTTCTTTGGCAACCTAACGTTCGACCCATCCGGTGGCTCAGGTTTCCTTGCTCTCCAGGTGTTCGATAGCATCGTCTGGCAAAATGTCCGGTTCACCTATAGTCTTCCGGGTGCACAAGGTAACTTCTCGTGGTCTGGAACATTGGCTCCTGGTTCGTATCGACTGTACTCGGAGGCTACCGCTAATTTCATTGCAACAAACGATGTTCCCAGCGGGAGCCGCTCTGCGAGTTACAACTCAACCCTGCACATCGGCACTCGTTGCACGGGCTCCATTGTTCTGCAGGATTACGTTGGCGTTCCGAGGTTGGTTACTTTCCAGATCGTTCAGGGCGCAACTACGGAAACCAGAACGGCCATGGTGGACCCCAATGTCGGGACTTACGAAATCTGGACAAACTTGTCGGGGCCGGTTACAGTTTATGCGAAAGGGAGTACATGGCTCCGCCAAGCTCGCAGTGTCGCCAACCCTGGTTTGAACATGGCTAATTTTACGTTGAAGAACGGGAACTGCAATGGCGATAGCGTCATTGATCTCTCGGACTACACAATAGTCATTACCGCTTTCAACGCTGTTCCTGTCTCGGCGAACTGGGACATTCGAGCTGACTTGAATGGTGACGGTGTAGTTGATCTGACGGACTACACGATTGTGGTGACGAACTTCAACGCCGTCGAAGATTAGAGTCCGTAGAGGAGCAAGATTCCATCGAATTTGAGTAGTCTGATTTGATGGAATCTTCTTCACTTGTTGACAGTGGGTTGCAGGGTGCTATTCAGGGCGTGGTTATTGCGGGCGGAGTCATTGTGGTCTTTTTGGGCTTCGCGAGTTTTAAAAAGGCAAACACGCATTTAGGAAAACTTTCCAACACCCCGGTGGCATTTCCCGTCAAACTCACGGAAGACGAGGCGTTTGCGCGAGTCAAAACTTTCGGACTCAGTTCAGCTTACAAACTTGGCGCCGAAAACTCGAATTCGAGACAGGTTGTACTCGATGAGAAGATGTCTCTCACCAGTTTTGGTTGCTTTCACGCCATTCGGATATTTGCTGGTCCCTATGGACTTACGAACGTTGAAGTTTCTCACCATCGCAAGGTGCCTCAATATGGTCCGATTCCGCGCAAGAAGGAAGCTGAGTTTATGAGCGCCTTGCGAGCACACTTTGGAGAAGCAATTACTTAGACTTCAGTATCTTTCGCAAACCAATCCGGCAATTCCCAACCAAGCAATTCGCCAAAGTCATTCTCAATGACCCAAGCATCAAAGTCATCCGCGTCTAAGAGCATTTCGGTTGAAGTACTCTGAAAGGCATCGAATATTGCGACTTTCGATTCCCCGAGTAGTCTAATCCAGTCCCTACGCCATTTCTCCCTTACGGTAATAAATTCACAGTCTACGCAGACAATGTATCTGGAGCCATAGCCGTGGCCATTGGAATTGCAGAAATTATGGGTCGGGCCGGATATGTTCAGCGCCTCAACAATGATCCTTTTGCGACTCGGTGTCCATTCAACACAAATTACCCGTCGCACTGTGTCCAGAACTGTATCTAGCGACTTTTGAGACGCGCGGATCCTTTGAACCGCTCCGTCCCCATAAATTCGAAGAATTTGAAAGTCCTGAACTCCCGAAAATTGTAGATCTGAAGGAAATTGTATGGAACAGTATTCCCACGAGCTCGGGCTAGGGTGGCATGATCCAAACAATTGCGCATAGTCATGGCGACCAATGCTCAAGGTTAATCGGTTGCCCTTAATCTTGCACCCGAGAATTGTCGCATCGTGTTGACGCCATTCGACAAACTCCGAAAACGGATGAGCAGTAGGGACCTGTGCTCTCGTAAATGAGTTGCCAATCGTATCTGGAGGGTCCATCCAGTTATCGTCATCAACCCCCGCAACTGCAGCTGTTCCTAGCCTCGGCAGTTCCCGAAGTATCGCAAATGAGCTCGACCGCTTAACCCTCTTACTCGGCCGAGAATAAATCAAAACTTAATCCCGGCCCTTGGAACTCATCATGTGCCCCATCCCCAGGATCACAATCATAAGAAGGGACAGGATCAAGACGACCCCTTGCGGGTAGAAGGGCTTTCCGCCCGCGAGGCTCTTCGCGGCGTTGCCGGCAGCGAGCGCGGCGACGAAGACACCCATAATGCGGCCCGCACGCGGGTTCTTTTGCCACACAAAGTAAGACGCGATCGCAAGGACACCAACCACGCCGCCTGCAATCAATGAAACTGCGCTGCCTTTTTCCGCATAGCCGAGGCCCCCGAAGGCGATCATGGCAATTCCGTAGGTGATGACTGAGGCGTTGATGAATTTCGTCATGCCTCTATTGTGACCGAACCTACTCCTTGGAAAGTTGCGTAAGATAGGAGTATGTCCGATGCCTTTCTCGGTTCTCGCCTCATCTACGCCCGCGCAGGTCTTGATGAATCCATGCTTCTCGAAAGCCCCTTTGACATGCTCCGCAAATGGCTCGACGACGCCACCGACGAATCCGTCAAAGAACCAACCGCAATGGTCATCAGCACCGCAACCAAAGAAGGCAAACCCAGCGCGAGGGTCGTGTTGATGCGTGGATTGGATGAACGAGGGCTCACCTTTTACACTAACTACGAAAGCCGCAAAGGCCAAGAGCTCGTCGAAAACCCTTGGGCAAGCGCGACCTTTTGGTGGGCACTTCTTGAGCGGCAGATCAGAATAGAGGGACCCGTGGAGCGAGTCTCTAAAGAGGAATCCGACGCCTATTTCGCCACCCGCCGCCCCGACAGCCAGCACGCCTCGGCGGCGAGTCCGCAGAGCCAAGTCGTGGCGAGCCGTGAAGCCCTAGTGGCGTTGACGCAAGCGGTCGCAGACCAGTATCCCGACGCAATGCCCCGACCCGAGCATTGGGGAGGCTACCGGCTAATCCCAACGGGGTTCGAGTTCTGGCAGGGCCGCCCAGCACGCTTGCACGACCGACTGATTTACGAGAAGACCGAGGACGGTTGGAAGACTAGCCGGCTTGCGAGTTGAGCCAGTGGACGATGCCCTGAGCGTTGATCTCGCAATCCACTTTGTAACGCTCCACCGCAGCGGAATTCAGCTCTCGCACAAGATCTTTCAGACTCTCCGCAATCGCCTGCTCACAGTCCGCGTCTGCGTGGTGATTGACCGCCATTGCCACGATGCGGAGCACTAAGTCAATCAACGACTCCGACCTCTCGGCAACGTCCAAAACTGCGCCAAAATGCCCCACAAACACCTGCGACGGCTTCAAGGAAGCGATCATTTCGTAGGTGCTCGTCATCGCCGCCGGGTCGAACTGCACGGGGCTGGTCGTGGGGAACGAGAACTCGAACTCTGAGTACGCAAGCCCAAAAGCATCCCCCGCGATTACGCTTCTTGATTCAGAGTCATGCGCAACCAGATGGTGCTTCGCATGCCCCGGCGCATCATAGAAATCCAACCCAAACGCACCAGCTCCAGCTCCAAAAGCCACTTCCCGAACCCGCGAAGCCTCTACCGGCAAAATCTCGCCGTACAACGCATCAAACCGCAAAGCCCCCCAAACCTCCCGCGCCCCTGCGATCAGCTTCGAAGGATCGACCATGTGCCGCGCCCCCCTTGGGTGAACATACAAAGTAGCATTCGGGCAACGCCGCATCAACTCCCCCGCGCATCCGGCATGATCGAGGTGGATGTGCGTCAGCACAATCCCCACAATATCGCGCGCGTCCAAGCCCACCAGAATCCGATCCGGCGCCTTCGGCCCCGCCCCGGTATCGCACAAGACCAAGCCATCGGCAGACTCGACAAGATAAGCGGCGGTTGTCCGCTCGCCGCCAAATCCGGTGTCAAGTGTCGTAATTTTCATGAAGTCTTTCGCCCTGGCCGTTCTTTCCCTCTCCGTGAGGGAGAGGGTCTGTGACCGAAGGGAACTGGGGTGAGGTTTTAATCTCGGAACGCAAAGCCCACACGCGAATCCCCTCAGCGGAAATTAACAAATTCAACCGGAAACTCAAGGTCGAGCCCCTTCACGTAAGTCATCATCTTCTGAAGGTCGTCCTTGCTCTTGCTGCTCACGCGCACTTCGTCGCCCTGGACCTGCGAGTTCACCTTGATCCCCGAATCCTTAATCTGCTTCGAAAGCGCCTTCGCAAGGCTCTGCTCGATCCCGGTCTTGAAGGTCACCTTTTGGCGCACGGTCATTCCGGTGTGCGGTTCTTCCTTGCTGTATTCCACCTGGCGCGGGTCGATGCCGCGCTTCACGAACTTGCTGAAGAGGATGTCGCGCACCTGACTCAGCTTGCCCTCGTCCCCCGCTCGAATCTCCAATTCTTCCTTCTCAAAGAGAATCTCGGTGTTCGTGTTCTTCAAATCCCAGCGATTCGCAAGCTCCTTCTGAGCCTGATCCACCGCGTTCTTAACTTCCATCTGGTCCACCCGGGACACGATATCAAAGGATGATTCTGCTGCTGCCATGCGCATAGTTTACCGGTGATCGCTTTGCGGGGGAAACCGCCCGCAAACAAAAACAGCGCGCCCGACCAAGTCGAGCGCGCTGCTTTTTAGGCTGGGGGAGAGGGTGGCTTACGCCGCCTTCTTGGCCTTACCTCCTTGATTGCTATTTTCCACGGCAAAGGTCACGAGTTGGAGTCCGATCGGCGTGATCTCTTCCTCCTGTCCCGTAACAGAGTCCACGAACCGAATCGCGACGGCATAATTCCCCGGCGGCAGACTCACGTTTGTCGTGAGCGAACCTGCGGCAAAGGCAAAGAACCCTTTGCTGCGATAGGCGTCCTTTCCGGGCACACGGTTCTTGCTCGCAAGCGGCTGAACCAAGAGCTCGGTGGTCACGTCCTTCGCATTCGCCGCCGAAGCGGTGAACTTGATCGCATTCGCAACCGGCGTAGCGGTAACCAGGATGTTATCACCCGCAAAAGCGGCCGTCGGAGGCGCCAAAGGAATGGTCCCCGTCGGATTCACTTGCAAGAATTTGGCCGCCAACGCCACAAACTCATTAATCGCGGTCGGATGGTAACTATGACCATTGATCGGGTTCTTCTTTGTGATCGAATTCGCATAGTTCGTCCAAGCGAGGACCTGAACCGATGACAAATTCTTGAATGTCGAAGCCGCCTTACTCAGGTAGCTCCTCTCTGCCCGTTGCGCAGTAGATTTCGGGTTCCGAGCGGTCACACGCGGCCGCAAAATCAACCCTGTTCGTGATCGGGAAATGACGACTGGGCCGTCAGCCCCGACAAGAGTCTCAAACGCCATACTTAATTTTGCCTTCATATGTTTACTAAGGTTTTTCCCCCATGCGTTGAATTGTAGGCAGGTTTACGCGAAACTAGATACTTAGTGGCGAAAAAACTCAAAAAAGGCTCATGCTAAAGTGCAGTATCTCACGTCAGAGAGTTTCGAGCGTGAGTGGCGACGCTGGCAAGTGTAACGAACGTCAACTCATGGAAACCCTTCAGCGTTCACCGAGTCGTTTTCGAATGTTTCGGGATTCAAGGGATGCCGCACTCTCTGAACTTCGTAATCAGCACTTACTCCTCTCACTGCGCAAGCATAAGCATGAACTAATCGATTTTCCTCGCCCTTTCCAGATTCGAACGCGACGCGCATCAACGCCTCTCCCCATAATTTTCCCTTTAGGGACGGTGCACGGCGAATTTTGCAGTATTGCTCCTCAAATTTTCGTCCGCTATTGATATCTCGAAAGTCATCAGGGTCCAATGGCTCCAGATCCTGCACACCAATGCTCTCTTCGAAATAAACTGTCGCCTTCAAAAGTTCATCAATTTGAAAGCAACCAGTTTCAAGGTCTGGCGAATTCTTAAAAATGACTCCGACGACTAGTTTTGCTCGCACGTGCGCCTTTAAGGCTCTGGTATCGTCTTCTCGGTCGTTGTCCAGCATAAATAAGGAAATTCTCTTTGCAGCCTGATCATTCTTTAATTCTTGCCGAAGCCAAGTACCCCAGCCTTGAGCTTTCAGATTAACCAACTCAAGTCCGAAACCCAAGAGGCCAGCCAGGGCATACGCGAGGGCCCCTTCTTCTGTATCGCCTTCCACGTAAAATCGAACTCTTGGGGAAGAAACCATTCCCCAATGAGGAAGAATTCTGCGCCTCATTTCCGGAATGTCTTCAAGCGGATACGCAGATCCATAGGCCCACGTCCGCGCACCATCATACCAGTGGCCAAATGCTTCGTCCTCATGAACTAGCCGGTCCTCATAGATTTCGTCATAAGCATGACGTAAAACCTCAGCAATGTGCCGCACCCAAAGAGCAGCACCGAGCTTACCAACTACCTTCTCCCGCTTGTTCCAGTTCGAGGCCCGCAACAACAGATAAAGCTCATGGTTATCATCCAATTGGGCTGCGGAATGCCTCAACTCCATATGCAAGCAAGATCGCTAGGTCCGCAATCCCGTTCCACCAGTTCAAATTAGTATTAAACACTGGTTCCCGCACCAAAGTTCGAAAGGATCGAACATGCTTTCCAGCATAGTCAATAAAGCCTTTGCCGTACAGTACACTTGTGCGAGTGAGCCTCCAGTCCATCAGTCCTAGGATTTTCAAGAGCGGATAAATTCGAAACGGATGGAAAGCAAGGTCATAACGGTGCCACCGCCCGGCCGGTCGGTGCGGAATACCAAGAGCTTGTCCAATGTCGCTTACCGGAATTGCCATTTCTTGCCATTTGCGATGGCTTCGGTGCACAATTGCCCCCTCATCGGCTCTAATCCAACCTCTCGACCACAACCTCTCAGGATCACTTGTTTGGTACCCAGACCATGCACTAATCCCAAGCTTTCTCACCCACGAAATGAACTCCGACTCACTTCGTAACCCTAACTGGCGGAACCATTCCAAATCTTGTTCCTGGCTCAAGACAATGGGATAAAGGAACTCGGAAGACAGCCGCAGGCGTTCAGGAGCGTTGGCTCGCTCGGGTTCCTCGGGAATAAAGTTACGAAATGGTCTGAAGGTCGGGTCACTCACAGCTCCGGCTCCATTTCCTTCATGCTTTGCTGAATCCT
>JAIOPU010000161.1 GCA_021413725.1 Armatimonadota bacterium
GGTTTTGTGGACAGCAGTGCCGCCCCTGCAAGAATTGCGAGCATGAAAATAGCTTACCGCACCAAGTATTAAAGCCAGATTAAGAATCCACTCTTACAAAGTTGGAACTTAACTTCGCTTGCGGGTTTCTAGCGTATGAGAAAAATGCGAATTGCGAATCCGCCCTGCCCTGGTACATTCTCGAAAGTAAAGCCGATGCCGCTCTCGTTCCACTCAATTACACATAGGGCTGCCGCTTTTTTCCCCGGACTTTCGGAAAGGCGGTTCGAAGAATCTGTGCGGCAAGAATTGCCGACGCTTTACCGTGTCGCGCGTCGAATGGTGGGGTCTTCCGACGATGCCGAAGACTTGGTCGGACAAACTCTGCATCGCGCATTTACCAATCGCAAAACATTTGACGGCACTCATTTGAGAAGCTGGCTCATTGCAATTCTCAGAAACGAACTTTTGAATGAGTTGAGATATCGCCGCCGCCATCCCGTTGAGGAACTAGAGGACGCCCATGAGCCCGCAGATGAGGGCTCATGGGCTGAAATCGCAAACCGAATCGACAGCAAGGCAATTATGGATGCCCTCGATGAAGTACCGCCTTTGTACCAAGAGGTGATTCAATTGTTTGACATCGAAGAAATGACTTATGAAGAAATCGCAGAATCTTTGGATATCCCCATTGGGACCGTTCGCTCGCGCCTGTCTCGAGGGCGGGCGATTTTGCGACGAAAACTCTCGGGTAAGGTGGAGGGTCTAGCGCTATGAAACATGATTGGCAATCCTATAGGGATGGATCCATGGAGCCGAGGGCCGCGGCAGAACTGACAGATCTTATGCGGACAGATCGCTCGGTTGCGGCCGAGTACGCCGCGTTTTGTGAGGTTGCATCTCTCACGCGCGCCAGTGGTCGCGAAGTTTCTGTGCCTCTGAAGGAGCTGGAAAGGAATTGGCGAAGTCAATTTGTTCCCGCCCGAAGCCGCGCGAGAAAAAAATCTGCGATCTTGCTCGTCGCCTGCGGAGCCTTTGCATACGGTGCATGGTTCCTAACCCTTGATCCGAACCGGATAAGCAGTTCGACAGCTACGGCTGAACTGGCAACCGCTGATCCGGCGACCGCGGCCAGTTGGGTGAATAGCCACGTCACTTTCACTGCTCCTCCGATGGACCTTGCAAAAACCGCCACATTGGTGTCGGCTCGCTACGGCGAGGGATGGGCAGAATACGATTACAGGGCGGGAGGAGAGGCGTACTCAATCACACTTTGCTACGGGTGTCGACCCAACTTCCTTGACACAAAAGACGTAATCTCCACGCAAGACGGCCCGATGGTCTACCGTTGCAAGGGTTCGGGATGGCAACAACTCGGATACGCTTTCTATGTGGAAGGCCCGCGAGAATCCGTCCGCCTGCAAATGATCTCCGAGGCGTTCAAGATTCTCAAGCAATGGAAGCGCCAGTCTATGATTTATGCCCCGAAGAGCGTTAAGAAATCTGACTGCCAATAACTTCCTGCCCAATACGCGTGTGCCATTGTGCCTAAGAGTCTGCCCCATTTCAATCTATAATATAGGCAGTGCCGGAATCCGGCAATTTCTCTAGGCAGATTCAAATATGACAACACTTATTCTTGCCGCGCTGAGCATGGCGACCGCGCCAGTTCAGGGTGAAGAAATCAAACTTCTTCGTCAACCAACTATTCACGATCAGCAAGTTGTTTTCAACTATGCGGGCGATCTTTGGACGACCGAACTCTCGGGCGGAATAGCACGCCGACTGACCTCATTCCCGGCGAACGAAAGTAACGCAACTTTTTCGCCCGACGGAAAATGGATCGCGTTCACCGCAGGCTACGAAGGTACCGCCGATATCTACGTGATTCCCAGCGAAGGCGGACAGCCAAAGCGCATTACGTACGAAGGTAACGGAGCGACTCCTCGCTTCTGGCTCGACAACGACACCATTGGAGTCGTCCAGCCTCGCGAAGGGTTCACGAACCCGTTGGTTTACTTGAATCGCGAAGGTGGAATGCCGAAGCCGACTCCGGTTTTGGAATTCATCACGGGTTCCATATCGGCTGATAAGAAACTCCTTGCTTACAACCGAAGTGATTCCTTTAGCTTTAACTGGCGACGATATCGAGGTGGCACCCAAGGGGTCGTCAGTCTCTTCAACTTTGAGAACAACACCTACAGTGAAGTTCCCCATGGTCGCGAGCAGAATTACCACCCGATGATCGTCGGGCGCGATGTCTATTACATCAGCGACAAGGTTGCTGGAACGCAAAATCTCTATAAGTACAATCTCGATAGAAAGTCAACCGAGCAACTGACAAAATTCACGGATACAGAAATCCGCTGGCCAAAAACCGACGGCAAAACGATCGTTTTCGAGCGTGGAGCGACTCTGTTTGCCTTCGACATCGCATCGAAGTCCATTAAGGAGCTAAACCCTCGAGTATTAGGCGACCTGAACCTCATTCGTCCTCAACTCAAACGAGTGAATGCTAATCTCTTTGGCATGTCCTTGAGCCCGAGTGGGCAACGTCTTGCAGTGGAAGCTCGCGGCGATATCTTCACGATCCCGGCTAAGTCGGGGGACACGCGAAATTTGACCGACTCTCAGGGTGTTCGAGATGGAAGTCCAAGTTGGTCACCCGATGGTCAGACAATTGCCTACATCTCCGACAAATCCGGTGAATTGGAAGTCTATACGATGAACCAACGCGGCGGAGCCGAGAAGAAACTCACCAAAGGGCAACTTAAACCGGTATCTGTTACCTTCTCACCGGATAGCAAAACTCTCATGGTTGTGGATGTTGACACGAGCTTCTATCTGCTCGATGTCGCCACCGGCAAGACAACTCTAGTTGTCAAGCCAAAATTCGGGATTTCCAGCCCAGACTTTTCGCCCAGCGGCGATCTCATTGCTTTTATCGATGCTCAAGAAAATCTCTTTGGCGCTACGTTCATCTATGAGATCAAAACTGGAAAGATGCACCAAATCACGGATGGCTATTACAACGATTCAGCCGTCACATTTGACAAAAACGGTAAGTTTCTCTACATCGCCTCTCAGCGCGAATATCAGCCGATCCTGAGTACTTTTGAGCAAACCTTGGATACTCCTCCTCTGCAAAGGGTCTTTATGTACCCGCTGAAGAAGGACACAGTAAACCCGCTCACTCCCAAGATTGACGATGAGCCTTTACCGCCCACACCAGCACCTGCCGCACCGCCCAAGCCGGAGGAGAAGAAGGCCGAAGCTAAGACGGATATTGATTTCGATGGCCTCGCAAAGCGGGCGATCGTGCTTCCGTGGGCATCGGGTCAAGTCAGTGGGCTGATCGGCGACACCGATGGAGTGTTCGCCGTCTATAACGGAGCCCTCGTCCAGTTCGATCTTAATGGCAAGAAATCGGAAACGATCCTTGAACCTGGCTGGTCAAACCTAGACATTAACCCCCAAAGAAACAAGATCGGCGGTTTGGAGGCCATCGTCGATCCTCGCGCCGAATGGAAGCAAATTCTGAACGAAGGCTGGCGTAACTATCGCGACAAATTCTACGATCCAAAAATGGTCGGAGTTGATTGGGAGGCCGTTCGTGTTCAATATAATAAGCTTCTTCCCTACTGCACCAGTCGAGCGGACCTTAACTATCTGCTCGGTATGATGATCGGCGAGCTTGGCACCGGTCACGCCTATGTAGGCGGAGGCGATATGGGAATTAGCATCGCTCCGGTTACTGTGGGAAGACTCGGGGCGACCTACGAAGAAGTCGGAGGCAAGATTCGGATCAAGCAGATTTTCTCCGGTGACTCTGCCGAAACTGGAAGCCGTGGACCTCTGAGCGAACCTGGTCTTGGTGTTGATCAAGGAAA
>JAIOPU010000263.1 GCA_021413725.1 Armatimonadota bacterium
GACTTCGCCGCATTCATGCCCAATGCGCAAAAGCCAAACAGCGCACCAGCATCCGCCAAAAAGCTTGAGTTTGGAACCATTTCTAAAGAGTTCCAGACCATGACTCCTGCCTTTGGAGGCTTTGGCACGCCCGAACTTAAAATTTCTAAGGAACTTCGCGCTCAGCTTCAGCATCCAGAAAAATTCGATCCCCTATCCTTCGTTTACGGCGAAGGCCTTGCTCTCATTGCCGACCAGCGCAAACTCAACATCGTAGCGAACATTCCGGACACAGTGGAAGCCGGCATGATGGCCTTTATGCAAGGCGGGGCCCCAGAACTTACGGATTCCGCTCTTCTCGATCGACTCAGCAGCGGAGCGTGCAAAAGCGTCCAGGCCGACGGCTGGCTTACTGTAAGCCCGACAGACCCGACGTCCGCAATTGAAGCCCATATTGACAGATCCGGCCTGGCGCAGATCATCAAGGTCGCCCACGAAAGAGGAACTCCCACACTCGACGAAATATCGGAATACGCAAAAGCGAGTCCGGACCCCGTTCGCTCCCCGCTCTCAATGAAGTACTTCCAACTCGCTCCCACGATGCTCAGCCAGTCAGCCAGCGGAATGGTCCGGTGGGACGTGATAAAGTTCTATGGACTACTCGGCCGTGACGCCAGAAACCTGGTGCGCAACGGTCAACCCTTAGGCTTGCAAACGATTCCTGCCGCCGCGAGCACCGTCCTGAAAAAACTCCTATTCGGAAGCGGCGCAAAATTCATCACTGAAAAAACAGCGAACCTAGCAAAAGACGGCAACCTCATGACTCGTGCAATGGAAATGTTTGCGAATTCAACGCCAACCATTCTTGACGAGCCCACCGAGATCATGCCGAGTGGCCTCCCTCCTCGCGGCTTCCTGAAAATAATCGTTTCCGCCGACTCAGTCGTCATGCCGGTTGGCGCGGATGGCGAGGCAGCGGGTGGAGTAATGGGTCCCGAAGAAGTAGCCCTCTATCGTTTCATCCAAGATGATCAAACTTTCGGGCAGCAGATCCCGGTCAAGCAAAACTTCGACCGCCTCCAAGTGGGTGATCGAACGAAGCTGGACCTGAGGATCTATGTGGAACGCGATATCCTCAGTCAATTCGAACTTCAAGACTATGCTATGAAGCGCGACAGCAAATCCGTTGGCCTGGGAGGCACCCCCAAGGAGTTCCAAGCCCAAGTGGACAAACTCATGGCTGACTACAAGAAGAATGGTCTGCCATTCGGAATGAACGGTGGAGTTCGCGCCAATCCGTAGGGATCGCTAACCAATGTGGAATCTTGACAGCGCGATTTTGATCCAAATCGCGCTGAGAACAGCGATCGTCTACGCCCTTTTGCTGATTGGGGTGAGGCTCGCCGGGAAGCGCCAAATCGGGCAACTCACTCCCTTTGATCTGGTCGTGCTGTTGCTCCTGAGCAACGCCGTGCAAAATGCAATGACTGGCCCGGATACATCAGTGACTGGCGGAATCGTTGCCGCCGCGACTCTTCTCGTTTGCAACGCCGCGGTAGCATTTGCTCGGACGAAAAGCACCGCTTTTCGACGATGCGTCGAGGGAGTCCCTGTGGTTCTGATCTCGCATGGTGAAATCCAACACCGAAACCTTCAGCACGAAGAAATCACGGAAGGTGAACTTCGCGCCAACCTCAGAGAGCATGAGGTCGAAAAGATTGAAGACGTGGAACTTGCGATGCTCGAAATCGACGGCACCGTCAGCGTCATTCGTAGGGATGGAGCGGCAAGCCAAGGGTTTGTTCACACCCGAAAGAAATACCGGCGTCACCACCGAAACTCACAGTAAGTCAAACAAAAAAAGGGGCACCCTTTCAGGCACCCCTTTTCAGACCGTTAGTCTACTTGCCGAGTCGGTAGGTGTTCCAGGCCGCGAGCATTCTCGCTGCCTGACCAGCGGAGAATGTATTCATGCAACTGTCGTCAGTGTAGTCCATGAAGTTTGTGATCGGATCGTTGCCGGCGATAGATGCACAGCTGTTACGGCCCGCCGGACATCCGAATGCCGCGCTTCGTTCCGCAGGAGTGTCGCTCACGAGGTCACCTCCATTGGTCGCGTTCTTAGAGCAACCACCTTGGAAAGTGTGATACAAGCCCATCCAGTGCCCCACTTCGTGAGTACCGGTGTCTCCGAGGTTGTAAGGCGCCGCCGTACCGCCTGGAAGTGAGCTGAACAAAACGACAACACCGTCGTTCTTGGGATTGCCGGTATACGACGAGGGGAATGTCGCCCAACCGAGTAAACCGCCGCCCATATTGTTCGAGTAGATGTTGAGATCGTCAGCAGTTCCCTGGCGTAGTGCATTCTTCATCTGAGTCTCGCTTGTTCCGCCCGAAGAGGTGTACCACGTTGCATTCGTTGTTCGATCGGTACTTACCAACGTGAATGCGAAATTGCTGCTTGCGTACGCTGCGTTCAGTACGGAAATCTGGCTCGCGATTGTCGCGTCGGAGACGTTACCTTGGCTGGTCGCGGTTCCACTTCGAATCACGTGCCAATAAACGTTAATCGTTGTCACTCCGCCCGCCCTCGTTTGGCCGGTTGCGAAGAGGTCAGCTTCGACTCTCGCGAGTTCCGTTGCCGAAAGGTCTTGGGTCGCGCATCGAGCATAGTTCGACTTGATGACTTCGATGCCGTTCTCCTCTAATGAAGGGGCCCGACCGATAGTTTCAGTGGCTCCATTGCCACCACAGTTCACGAGCACAAGCCCTGCGGCCAAGCTCAACGAGATCATTCCTAACGATTTGATGAGTTTCATAATGTAATCTTCTCTTCCCATTCCCCAGCCACATTGCCGGGATAAGTCATTATATGCGAATAATTCAAATTCCACTTGGATATTCTTAGGGAAATTCGGGCCAGACAAGACGCCGACAGATGGGGTATCCTCTGGATCGTATTTCAAGAGGTATCTCATGGCGAAGATTTGTCAAGTTAGCGGAAAAAAGGGTAACCAAGCCCAACACTGTCGTCACCGACACTCAGCGTGGAAGTTCCGTGCCCCGCACAAGAATAGAGTTCAGGACCCGAATCTCCAGGTCGTAACCATCCAAACCAAGTTTGGGAAAGTCAGAATGAAGGTCGCCACTTCGGTGATCAAGAGCCCAGAATTTTCAGCGGTCGTCTCTGGCCTCAAGCCGATTCCAAAGGCTTGGCTGAAGAAACCTTCCTACAACGTCTAAGCGTTTTTATCAAAAGAGGCCTGCGAGCAAAACTCGCAGGCCTCTTTTTTGTTGCCCTACGCCCCGACAATAATTTTGTAAACACGTAAAAATGAATTACAATAGAAGGCAAGAACCACAGAGGACAATCCTTTCCAATGGACAAACAGCCTAACTTCCAAATAGATGCCTACCACGGCGTTAACCCCAGCGTCTGCGACAGCAGCACGTTTGCATTCTCCGATCCGCAAACGATGAAAGCCACCTTCGAGGGCGATCCGACTGGTTGCTTCCTCTATGCCCGGCACAGTAACCCCACCACCACCGCGCTGGGTCAGTCGCTTGCTGCAATGGAAGAAACGGAGGCCGCCGTCATCACCGCCTCGGGCATGTCCGCCATCACCTGCGCCTTGTTGCAAATGTGTGAATCTGGCGATGAGATCGTATCGAGCCGAACGATCTACGGCGGAACCTATGCTCTCTTCAAAAACATCTTCCCCCGATTCGGAATCACCGTCCGATTCGTGGATATGACTGATCACGAGGCAGTGAAGTCCGCGATGACCGAACGAACCAAGGCGGTTTTCTTCGAAGCGGTCAGCAATCCCCTCTTGGATGTTGTTGATCTCAGTGCAATCGGCGCGATTGCACATAACGGCAACGCTCAAATGGTCGTAGACAACACCTTCACCCCTTACATTCTCACCCCAACCAAGTTTGGCGCCGATGTGGTCATCCACAGCCTCACGAAGTACATCAACGGTTCGAGCGACTGCATCGCGGGCGCAATCTGCGGGACTCGGGAGTTCTGCGACGCTCTCATTTCGGTGTCAAGCGGAATGTGTATGCTCCTCGGCCCAACTCTGGACCCTTTACGCGCCGCGAGTATTCACAAGAACTTCGGCACGCTTGACCTGCGCATGATTCAGCACAGCCGAAACGGAATGCACATCGCGCGATATCTGAGCCACGCGGGTATGAAGGTGTTCTATCCGGGCCTAGAACAGAATCGTCACCACAAACTAATGGTCAGTCAGATGAACAGCCACTACGGCTTTGGCGGAATGCTCGTCCTCGATCTCGGGGAAGAAGCCACCGCCCGGCAATATATGATTCGGCTTTCCGATGCCGGAGTGGGGATCATCGCCGTAAGCCTCGGCTATCACAAGACCCTGATGAGCAATCCAGGAAACAGCACTTCCTCGGAAATTCCCGAAAAGCAACGCGATCAAATGGGCCTCACGACCGGGTTCGTGCGGATGTCGATGGGCCTGGACCAGGACATTCAGGACGTGGCAGAGAAGATGGAATCCGCGTGGAAGGCGGTTTCCAAGTAACAGCAAAACAACAACGCCCACCCCGGCATACCGGAGTGGGCGTTGTTGTGTTCTTTTCGGAGCTAACCGAAGTTAGGCCTTTCGTCGTCGCATCATGGCGACTGCGCCGAGACCGAGAGTGAGCAGTGATGCTGGCTCGGGTACGACTCTGAACGAGACGACTTCGAAGCCGTTTTGAGCGTGGACACCGGTGTATTTGCTGACACCGTTAATGTTCATGTTCATTGAAGCCACTGTCCCTGCACCTCCAAACGCAAACCCATTTGCAAAACCGCTGTTATAGGCGCCTGCAAGATAGTAGTAGGTGCCAACGCCAAGCACTCCGGAATTGAGTAAGCTCAAATTCCCGGATCCAGAATCATCATCAGTACCAAGGAATGAGCCAGCCGATGTGTAGAGCGCAACTTCGGTATCTGCTGTAGCGGTAGATCCTTCAGTATCAAAAACAAAGCTGGTTCCGTAAGCGTAAGTGCCTCCATCAATAATCGTGGGGCCGCCATTGAAATTGAAGTTCACATTGGTCCAAGTTGCATCAAGGCCAGCATCGTTAAAGGATTCAAACGACTCAAACTTAAACTGATCACCTGAATTAGCCCAGACGAGCGCACTTGCCGCACTGGCGACGTTAACGGTTCCACTCCAAGTTGAGCCAGTTGTTGGTTGAAAAGCTGCTGACGATGCCAAATTCAAGTTTGTGATGTTGAATCTTGCTTCAGATTTGAAGCTACCCACTCCACCATCGGTCAGGTCACCGCTAAAATTGACGTTGCCAAACAAAGTTGATGCACCAGAGTAAGTTGCAGTAAACGAGCTATTTCCAGCGGCGCCAATCGGACCATCCGAGTTTAGCGGGCCTGCAAATGATGCGTTGAACTGCGCCGAAGCGAATGACGAAATGAGAGCGAACAGGGCTACTTGGCCCATCTTTCCGAATTTATTCATATTGTCTCCTTTGAAAAAGAAGGGAAAAAACCTTCTTGGAAAATATTGTACACAAGTTTTCACCCAAAGCAAGGATATTCTGCATAAACCCGTAAAAATACTGGGGATGCCTTGAACTATATTCGTGGATGTGTGTTCTTGGGAGTTCAGACGCAACCGAAACCTAATCGCGAGAATAAAAATTTGGTTCTCGGCAACAGACTTCCGCGCATACCTCAGAGTGACCCGCCAGTAACCAAAACAAGAACTCCCACCCCGGTTTACCGGAGTGGGAGTTTGATTGCGTACTTTTTCGGAGCTAACCGAAGTTAGGCCTTTCGTCGTCGCATCATAGCAACTGCGCCAAGACCGAGAGCGAGCAAGGAAGCTGGCTCAGGGACGATTGACACGGAGTGAGTGAACTGTCCTTCGGCTGAAGACCATCCGCTAACCTTCTTTTGTGGAACCGTGTTGGTTCCACCAACGCCGTATTCGCAATCATTACCGATTCCGGCAACTCCCCAGTTCTTAAAGCCGATCGTGGCACTACCACCATCGTTCTGAGCAACTACTCCGGTGTATAATGTATCTTGGTAAACATAGTCAACCAAGCGACCGCCGCTCTTTCGAACGACCATTTGGAAGGTGACTGTACCAGTTCCCGTTGCATTGAAGTGATCTTCGTTTGACCACTGCATATAGAGGTCGTTTGCGATAACTTGCCATCGGAATGTCGCGGCGCCTGTGCCGGAAAGTGGAGTGTGGTCGTCCCAGAGAGGCATCAACATCTGTCGGGGGCCAGAACCGCCATTGGCAAACTGGGAAGTGTTGGATGCTGCCATCGTCATCATAGTGGCGCTATTGTCCCAACCGATTTGATCTGCATTCAGGAAAGCATCGGTCGCTGAGTTACCCCAGAGAACTGCGCCGTTGTTACCAACGCGGACGCTGACGCCGCCAGCGAGAAGGGCATTGCCTGTCCAGCCAGCCAAAGTGAGGTCTGCTCCGGCGATAGTGAATTCTGCATCGTCGGACATCGTTCCTGCTGTGGTCCCAGTTGTCGAGATGTCGGTGAAAGCTACGTTGCTGGCTACGATGCTGATCGTTGCATTCGCTGCTGCGAATGAAGCAACGAGGCCCATAACCAAGAATGACTTGAGTGTTTTATTCATATTGTCTCCTTTGAAATTAAAGAAGGGGAAAACCTTCTTGGGCAACATTGTACACAACTTTTCGTCCAGCGCAAGGGTTTTCCGTATAAACCCGTAAAAATACGAGGGGGTAAGCCGAACTAAATTGTCGATGAGGCAAAAAAGGGGGTTGTGTCAAACAGGTTAGCCCCTGCGAATTCCCACTTCCGGTTGGTACCTCTCCGCCTTCTCCGCCGGGGAGAAGTAGCGTGTTTCAATAGCTAGTTACATCTTTCCCTCTCCGTGAGGGAGAGGGCCTGTGAACAAAGTGAACTGGGGAGAGGTTTCCCCCCCCTGATGAGCTAGCCTGTTCGATCCGCGAGCAGAAACTATCGGTTCTCAACGTGAACGCTGGTGACGACGTCACCCTCTTTCAAGGCATCCACCACCGCAAAGTCGCTCACCACGCGGCCAAAGACTGTGTACTTCCCGTCCAAGAATCCTGCGGAACCGAGCATGATGTAGAACTGGCTGTCGCCATAGTAGGTCTCATCGCCTCCGCCTTCATCGAGTTTCATGGCAAGCCCAACCACACCCTTGGTGTGCCGGACGCCGGAATCCTCGTAGGGGATTTTGGCTCCAGTTCCCCCATTGCCCATGTTCGAATCCGCCAGAGACTTTGTCTTGGACTGAGGATCGCCGATCTGAGCCAAAAACGGCCGAGGAGTGCGAACAACCTTGAAAAATCGCTGCGCATCGTAGAATTTTGAGTCTGCGAGCTTCGCAATTTGGCTGGTCGCCTTCGGTGCCTTATCGGTGAAAAGTTCAATCACGATTTCGCCGCGACCCTTCACGTCCATCACCAAGACCTTGGTCTTGACTTCGACGCCTTTCCAGGCGACACTCACCGCAAGCGCACTCAGCGCAAGGGCGACGGTCAATATTCGGCGAACCTGAGACTTTCTCATACCTATCATTTGACGTTCCATGATTCAGGTCGAAACGGATAATTTTCGAAATATTTTCGTGGGGTTGTAAATCCTTAGTGAAGATTCTGGAACTTTTCCCGATAATTATGGGTGGACCTACTGCGTCTTATTTTAATAAGGGTCATCCGTAAAACCGGGTATCCTACTAGTTCCCCGCCGGGATGCAGTGGCTAAAGCACCTGCGTTCCAGGCACCTAAGGACAATCTATGATTAAAAATGGAACCTTGTGGGCCTGCTTGCTTCTTGCAAGCGTAAGCTTTGCAGATAAATATACGGCTAAGACAGGCGAAACCCTCGCCCAGATCGCGAAGAAGAAAGGCATCAGCCTCGAAACTCTCCGACAAGCCAACCCCAAATTAGACTCTTCGGCCCTCAAAAACGGCCAAGTCGTCGTGATACCCCCCAAGGGCGTGTCCACAAACGGACAACACAAACTTAAGCCCGGCGAAGACGTCTGGGACGTCGCCAAGCATTACGGAACCACTCTTTCCAGCCTGAAAGCTTTAAATCCAGGGATCGACCTCACCAAGGTGAAAGCCGGAGCGTTCATCGAAGTCCCTGTGCTCGACACAAAGTTCAAGCCTGTGGTCGTCAAGGACGCCCAATCTTTTGGTAAGACGACTACTTATACCGCGACCAAATTTGACACCGACTGGATTATCGCCAGTCGCCACCGAATTTCTTCCGCAGATCTCAAGACCCTTAACCCGACCGTGGATCTCACCGCAATTGAGGAAGGCACCGTCCTCACCGTTCCTGTCGTAAAGACGGAATCAAATTTCAAGGTTAAAGACCCCTCCAAGGTTGTTGCAAAGACATCCACAATTTTCACACCCGAAAGCAAAGTGGTACGAATCAAGGGCGACAACGTCCGGGTTCGGTCCACCCCAAGCACCGAGGCGATCAGTATTGACATGCTGAACCAAGGGACCATCGGAAAGGTCGTCGAGAAGAAAAACAACTGGTTGAGACTCGAATTTGCGAGTAACGTGAGTGGATGGGTTCGAGCCGACTTTGTTGAAGGATCGAACGCCAAGTTCTCGGCTGTTGCATCCAAGCCAAAACAAGTCGCCTATGCCAAACCGGCACCAACGCGCAACCAAACGGGACTCATTGGCACCGCTTATTCATTCGTAGGTGTCCGGTACGTCTACGGCGGAACCTCACGATCAGGAATCGACTGCTCGGCGTTCGTCGGTGCTGTGTACCGCAAAAACGGAATCAACTTGCCAAGAACTGCGGCAGAGCAATCGCAACGAGGCCAGTTTGTCAGCAAGAGCGAACTCAAAGCCGGGGATCTCATTTTCTTCCGAACCGGTCGAAGTTATCGCATCAATCATGTCGCGATGTATATTGGGGGCGGCAACATGATCCACGCCAGCTCCGGCGGCGGAATGGTGCGAGTGGATTCCTTCAATAAGGATTACTACCAACGGAACTACGCTACGTCGCGCCGCATCGCAAACTTCGGCTCAAGCAAAGTGACCTTCACCTACAAGCCCAACGACGACCAGCCCGATATCAAAATCGATGACGACATCGTCCTCGAAGACCCGATTGAGCCAACAAGAAACGTCGGCACCGATACAATCGGCGGGTAATTTTTATAAAGCTTTCCCTCTCCCCGGGGGAGAGGGTCTGTGATCGAAGGGAACTGGGGTGAGGGTTTTGACCCAAACTCGAAGTTTAACTGACATAATGAGCCGACGCCCTGGCACTCCGAGTCGTAAGCCCCTTCGTAGACAAGCTCGGCGAATTTTGGGCCAAAATTGAATCTAGCAGTAGCCTCCGGTTGACATTCTCAGCTCCCGTGACCTACAAATACATGAGATAAAAAGCCTCATTCCTACCTGACACTCCCAGGGGGAAACAGCAGTGAGGAATGAACATGGGAATGATGAACTTTAGGTTCAAGCTTTCTTTGGTATAGGTTCAAACGAAATTCACAACTTCCCAAATGATTTGTGAACTTAGGAAGTTCGTGGTGACAAGTAAATATTCAAAATTACTTTCCCTCTCCCCTGGGGAGAGGGTCTGTGACCGAAGGGAACTGGGGTGAGGGTTTTCTCTAAAAGAACTTTCAACTCAGAGCAAGCGCGACCATCATCTGCACCCCGACTTCAATCGCATCGTCATTGAAGTCGAAAAGGGGCGTGTGTACGCTCGGAATCTCCGTCTCACCCACTGGAATCAGCCCGAGCTGATAGAAGCATGCCGGACACTCTGCGCCGTAGTAAGCAAAGTCCTCGCCGCCCATCGTCGGCACCGCGTCGTCGCTGACCCTTTCTTCACCAAAAGTCTCATGGGCAACTTTGAGAAACCGCTCCACTGCTTCAGGGTGATTCACCACCACCGGATAGCCTGGATTCCAAGTGATCTTGGCCTCGACATCGAACGCAATCGCCGTTCCGTTTGCAATCGCGTGAAGCCTCTTCTCTGCCATCGCCCGGTTCTCCTCGGTCAGTGTCCGCACCGTTCCGTGAACCTGAGCGGACATCGGAATAATATTGTTCGCCGTCCCGCCATGAACCTGCCCCACGGTGACAACTATGTTGTCGAACGGATCCGTATTCCGGGAGGCAATGGTCTGAAGCGAGGTAATCAGGCTCGCAATCGCCACAATCGGGTCGCGGGTCGTCTCCGGCGCAGCAGCATGGCCCCCTTGCCCGACAAACTCTATGTAGAACTCATCGGTGGAGGCCATCATCGGCCCGACCCGGGTTTCAACTCGCCCCAATGGCACGGAAGTCCATCCGTGCAGACCAAAAATCATATCTGCCGGTTTACCAAGCAGCGTGCCGTTTAGACAGCCTTCCTGAACCAACAGGTCACCCCCGCCCCCACCTTCCTCGGCAGGCTGGAACAGAAAAAGAACGTTATTCGGTCGGTGAGCAGTCGCCGCCAGAATCTTGGCGACTCCAAGTTGAATCGCCGTATGGCCATCATGCCCACAAGCGTGCATCCGCCCTGGAATCGTACTCGCATAAGGCTTGCCGGTTTCTTCATGAATCGGCAGAGCATCCATGTCCGCCCGAAGCGCGATAGTAGGCGCGGTCGCCGGATCAGTCGTTGCCGGGAGGTAGCCCAGAACTCCGGTTCCGCGGGCCAAACCTGCTCTGAACTCAACCCCGAGCTCCGTCAGAACTCGCTGAACCAACTCGCTGGCATAAGTCTCCTCAAAGCGAATCTGAGGGTGCATGTGAAGGTCGTGCCGAATGTCAAGAAGTTCAGGGAGATTGATCATGGCCTGAGCTTACCTTTGGTTCACGGTATCCTTTTGGCATGAGTTCCTTTGAGTCTGTTTTGAGTGCGGTCGGCGAGTCCAAATTGACCGGCTTCGAGTTGCGCAGTTTTGCGATGGCCGGTCTTTCCGAACTTGACGGTTACAACTGGTGCGGAATCTATCGCTTAGATGGCGATACCCTCGTCTTAGACGCCTATGTAGGGGCTCATACGGACCACACCCACATTCCGGTCGGGCGCGGAGTTTGCGGTACCGCCGTTGCGGAAAACAAGAACCAAGTCATTCCCGACGTCTGTGAGCTGACGAACTACCTCTCCTGCAGCCTCGAAACTCGGTCCGAAATTGTTGTCCTCATTCGACGAGGTAACCATATCTTAGGACAAATCGACATTGACGGGCATTCGGTCGGCACCTTTAGATCTAATGACGAGGAATTCCTGGAGTCCCTAGGGAAGATGCTTGCCCAAAATTGGGATTAACCGTCCAAACGGCGACCGTAACCGTCGATCTTAACCCCGCCGGTAAGGATGATGATTCCGTCGATAAAAGACCAAACATAAGGGATGACACAGAGAAGGCTCAAGACCAGTTGGATGACCCCCACCGCGATATAGCCGAGGTACATTCGACCGACACCGGGCAAAAAGAGGTTGAGAACGCCTGCGGCGACGCGACTTCGGTCGCTCGGAGGCAACATGCTCAAGGTTTGCATCCGAGGGTAATTCACGGGATACTGGGTTGGTTGCGAAAAATTACTTTGCTGAGTTTGATAAGTCGGTTGCCCAAAGTTCGTGGGGGCAGACTGTGGCGGCGCACTCGAAATCGAACCCGCAGGGTTAAATGGAGGCGGCACACCCGCGCCATTCGCAGGAGCAAAGAGAGACTGGAGTTCAGGCAATTCCCCTGCCGGCCGCCAATTGTCCAGACCTGTCGCCCAAACAAAAGTATCGCGCTCAACCACGGTGTCACGCACCAATTCCTGAAACTGCTCCCACGTCAAGGGTCCAAGCTGGCCATAGTGCCCAACGTAAAACCACTCTCTAGAATTTAAATCGGACATCATGGGCTTAGTTCTATTGTGACCAAAACACTCTCGCGCGTGAGGGCTGGGGTCAATTATCGGCGAGAATTTTTTCTGGCGGGTTCGCCACTGCAAAAGAGTATAGGCATTCTGCGAGACTACTATGAGGCTTTAGACCTGCATCGATAAGCTTTTGGTTGGAGAGAACCGAGTACGCTGGGCGCTTGGCGGGGGTCGGCCAGTCCTCGGTGCGGATGGATTGAACATTGATCTCCTGTTCCAGTTGGTGTTGGTCTTTGTAAATCGTAAGGAGAGTTCGGGCGAAATCGCTCCAGGACATCTGCGCTGGCCCAGTCGCATGATACTTTCCAAAGCTCGGCTTCACTTCAAGGATGTCGCCAATTATCCGGGCCAACTCCCCCGCGTAAGTCGGACAGCCCACTTGGTCCCCCACCACTCGCAGTTCCTTCCCCAAGAGCCAGGCACGAATCATCGTGCGAGGAAAGCTCCGGCCCTGGTCGCCAAACAGCCACGAGGTGCGCACGACCCATCCGTGCGCGACATACGCCTCCCCTTCCAGCTTTGTGCGCGCATAGACGCTCAACGGGTTGGGGAGGTCGGTTTCCACGTAGGGACGGTCTGAGGTGCCGTCAAAGACGAAATCCGTGCTGGTTTGCACCAATGGGATCTTGTGGCGGGTACACCAACCCCCAAGCGCTTTTACCGCGAACTTATTGAGGTCTCGGGCTTCCTGGAGGTGAGTTTCTGCTAAGTCGACCGCGGTGTATGCCGCGCAGTTGATGACCGCCAGCAGTCGCTGACCTTCCAAAAACTCATCAATCGGGTCCACAACGACGTTAAAATCCCGATGCGACGGAGTCACCTTGGGTATGCCGCGAGATTCCAGCATCGCGCAAACGTGCCGACCCAGCATCCCCTCCGCCCCCGTTACCAAGACAGCAGGCGGATTTGCCCTCAAATTCATGCTAACAATTTAGCACGTTGCATGGGTTTGCTGGATGACTTCCACTTGGAATTCATGGGTACTGGCCTTTCCGCCCAGATCGATTGTCATACATTTTCCATCCTGACAGACTCTGAGTACGGAGGCAGAAATTCTGTCCGCCTGTTCATTCAGTCCAAGATGCCGGAGCATCATCACTGCGCTCATCAACAGTGCCGTCGGATTGGCGACGCCCTTGCCTGCGATGTCAGGCGCTGATCCATGGGCGGCTTCAAAAACCGCGCAGTTCTTACCGATATTGGCGCCGGGCGCAAGCCCTAAACCACCCACCAGACCGGCGCAGAGATCGCTCACGATGTCGCCATACAGGTTCTCCGTAACGAAAACATCAAACTGCTCAGGCCGCGTGACGAGTTGCATGCAACAATTGTCGACAATGATGTCATCGGCGATAATATCTGGATAATTCATTGAAACTTTGTAAAACTCTTCAAGGAACATGCCGTCGCAGAGTTTCATGATGTTCGCCTTGTGGATTGCAGAGACACGCTTTCGACCCTGTTTTCGCGCCATATCAAAAGCGTAATCGCAGATTCGATGGCAACCGGGACGGGTGATGACCTTGATTCCCTGCGCCATGTCCGGATGGGGCATGAACTCGATTCCCGAATACAAGTCCTCGGTATTTTCCCGGACTATGACGATGTCCAGGTTTTTATCAGCAAACGGACCCTGCACTCCGGGCAGAGTTTTTGCCGGTCGTACATTGGCGTATAGGTCTAATGCCTTTCGCAAGGCAACATTTGCCGAAGTATGCCCACCACCTTTTGGTGTCGTTGTAGGGCTTTTCAGGGCAATTCCGATCTCTCGAATGCGATCAATGGTCGCCTTCGGCATGGCGTCAAGGCCCTTCTCAACCGCACCCAGTCCAGCCTCCAAAAAGACCCAATTGGCCTCAAAACCCGTAGCTTCGAGGATGGAAATGACGGCCGTCATGATCTCGGGGCCAATACCATCACCTGGGATAATTGCTATGTCTCGTTTACTCACCCCTTATAGTATCGGAAAATTTGCTTTGAATTTGAGGTGAAACGCGATATAATAGAAAACGTCAATAGAATTAGGAAGAACTTTATGAGACCTCAAAGCAATTGGCTCAAAATAATCGCAATGGTATTGTCCGTTGCCCCTCTGACTCTCGCCTTCGCCCAAGACGATCTTCTTGGGAAAAAGCGTGGAGGAGGAAATTCTGGTGGATCAAATTCGGGAGGTTCGGATCGCGGCGGTTCCAAGGGTTCGGACTCTAAGGGCTCAGGCTCAAGCGGAGGCCGACAATCAGGTGGCTCAGGCTCAAGTGGAGGATCGGTTGGTTCCGGCCGAGGCGGATCGCAAGACAACGGCGGTTCGAATCGAGAGCGTAACACTGGCGGTTCGCAACAGCGAGACCCCATAATCGTCCGTGATCGTGACAATTCCCAGGCTCGAACTGGACGCTCCGGCCAAGCCCAATACAAATCGCAGAATAATGGACGCGCAAACGGCGGACGCGATGTGCAAATCGTGCAGGACGTGCCGGATTACAACAATAGTATTCGACGCCAAGCGGGTCGCGAAGAAAATGTAAGGGTGCAGCGCAACCAATACCAGTATCGATCGGGGTACTACTCCTACAATAACAATTGGCGAGACAACAACTTCAGTTACCCGTACTATTCGTTTAACTACGGGAACAACTGCGCTCTGTCGCCTTGGTATTCGTACACGAATATGCCGGGATATATCACCATCGGACGCATTTCGTTCAACAACGTTTTTGAGCTCTCGTTCAATTGCAATAACAATTATCGATGGTCTTACAAGTCACGCTACGACCGATACTCCAGCACTTATGAACTGGACCGCGCAGTAGCCAGCATTGACAGTGCGTTCGACCGAGCCGACTCCAGCAGGCTGGAAGACCTGATTCCAAGCAGAGGCAGAGTCACGATTCGGAGCCGATGGGAGCGACCGTACACGGTTGATACCAATGACTACTTCGACATGATGGCGGACCTCATCGAGAGCACTCGCACTCGCCGGTACAACATTACGAGTGTTAACTACGGAGAACGGGATTATGGCACCGTTCGAGTCACGGCGGAGCACGTTTTCACCGATGGCTATGGTAATCAACGAACGAACTACCACTGCTACACTCTCGAAAAGTCGGGACGCCACTATGAAATAGTGGAATTCCAAAGCTCAGATCGTCGGTTCTAATCTGACTATCAAAACTCTATAGCCGTCCCGCAAGGGACGGCTATTTTAATGAGACTTCAGTCCTCCTCTTCTTCACCGGTACGCAAACCGTTCTTGAGTGCTGGCAATGGCGCGTTGCGCCCTTTGATAGCCCCCCAGAGAATTGCGTTTAGTTTCTCGTCGACTTCGCTCTCCTCCGCGAAACGGCTGATCATCTCACTTTCCCTGGCTCGATACGCTGTCTTTGAGTTAACAACCTTGAACACCTCCGGATTAGGCAAAATGGCCTCAAAGGGTTCCGTGTTCAGGGGGGTATTGTCGAAAACACTAATCGGTGATGCCACTGCATCGAACTGGCTCATCGGAGGCATTCCAAGAATGATCTCCATGGTACGGAGCATTGAGTCTGTATTGTAGAATCGCGAGTCTAGAATTCCACGCTTGACGTAGGGCGAAATGACATAGGCCGTGGACCGGTGGGCGTCCACATGGTCAATGCCTGCTTGAGCATCGTCTTCCAGGACACAGATAACAGTGTTTCTCCAGAATTTACTTCTCGATACCGCTTCAACAAGCTGGCCAACGGCGTAATCGTTGTCGGCCACCATTGCCTCAGGAGACGGTGCCCCAACTCTCGTTCCACTCGTATGGTCATTCGGGAATCGCACCATTTGGAAATCGGGCATCTTACCAGCCTTCACGAATCCGTCAAAGTCGGCCTTCCAAGCCGCGAACCGACTCTTAAATCCTTTGAATACTTTGACTTGACTAAGAAATGAATGGTTGAGTTTTTCGTACGCCTCTGAGTCCGCGTATGAAAGATCATATCTGCGGAAAGATTCATTGGTTACACCTTTGAGTAGCTTCTTCGTGGGACCGTTCTCTATCCGTTCCTTAAACACATCGTATCGTTTGTCAAGTGGATCATTGAATTGTGTAAAGAATCCATAATTTCTAAACGATACGCCATGCTTTTGGCATTGCTCCCAAATATAACCACTCGGCGGACGTGTGACATCGGGGATATCGATCAAATCTACCGGTATACCGTTGTTGCTTCCCTCAGTGTCGTAATTGCGACCCCGCCCACTATAATTGTAAGGTGTATTTCTGCTTGCGTAAGCGTTAACCATGCCGGCGGTTGACCAGACCCATCCGTCTTGCGAAACTTCTGCGCAAACGTGGAAATTATCTAATAGAGCAAAGCGCTCCGCAAGGGCATGTTGATTTGGAGTCACTTTCTGTGGGAATAAACATAGGGATGCATCGCCGTTCCCGCGAGCAATATCTCCCAGTACATTATCATAGGTGCGGTTTTCCTTAACAATATAGATAACGTGCTTGATGCCAGGATTCTTGAAGTCTGGATGCTTGGGTGATTCTAATCCTTTACGCAGACGGTTGTTCGTGATAACCTGCGCGGTGTGCTTGTCTAAGTCTCCGATGACCGAGAGATCGATCTTGGAAACGCACCCGTCAATCACGTCCTGAATGTAAGTGCCCCAATCGTTTACCGGTTTCCCGTTTGGATTTGCGGCTTTGACCCCTTTTGCATTCGCAACGAACAGAGTATCGCTCGTCGCTAAAACGCTAGTTGGTAACCAACCTACCGGAAGATACCCCTCCAGTTTGTTACTCCAAGCATTCACAACCGCTACCGCCATCATATCCTGCAACGCAACATAAACCCATTTGCCATTCGGCGAGACCGTCAATCCGGTGGGACCTGCACCAGGCAAGCCACTCATTGCGACCGGGCGCAACATGATCGTCGCAAGAACCTTGTCCGTGGAAGTGTCCACAACTGTGAGTGTGTCACTCCCGTAATTTGAAACGTAGAGTCGGCTAAGATTCGGGCTGAGAGCCAAGCCTTCTGGATTGGCACCGACTCTTATTTGCCTCAATGCGCGCCGGTTCTGAATATCGACCACATCTACGATATTGTCGCGCTCACCTGCAACATAAACCTTTCGATCTTTCCAAATTGTGACGGCGAATGGAAAGGCCGATGTCGAAACCTTTGCCACTTCCTTTCCAGATTCCAGATTCAGAAATGAAAGCGAGCCTTTGTAATCGGTGGTATGGGTCGTTTGGTTATTTGCGACGAGCAGTTGAGTTCCGTCTGGAGTGACGGCAAGTCCGGCCGGATGATTCGGCATGTAACTCCCTTTTAGCGGCTTGTTTGTGAGCGCATCGGCTTTCCTTAAAAGCCGCCGATCTGCGCTGATTTGGTATTGCCCAATCATGTCAGATGCGCCATGGGAAACGTACAGCGTTTCGCCCGGACCAAAGCTTAGACCGTAGTAAAGGCCACCTTCGGCTACCTTTGCGGGACCATCGTTGGGGAACGGCAACTGAGTCACCTTGCCGCTACCAACGTCAATAAGAGAAAGATACTCTCGGAATCCGACCGTGGAGACCACGATTGACTTCCGGTCCGGCGAGAAAATCATGTTCGAAGGATAGCTACCCACAGAGGTATGGGTACCGAGGGGTGTAATTTTCTTTCCGACGGGAAGCATGTTCGGGGAGTCGTCAGCGGCAAATGATAAGGCTAAGGATAGAGCGACCAAGACCATACAGTTGTTTTACCTGCCCTTCGTTAAGAAAAAGCCCGCGCGGTATTCCGTGCGGGCGTCTTTCGTGAGAGAGGAGTTTCGTGATTGAGTCAAACTACCTTGCGTCGCCGTCTGGCAACTACCAGGGCGGATACGACACCAAGGGCAAGTAGGCTTGCTGGCTCTGGAACTGCCGTGATTTGGTCCTGAATGTTTGGGTCGCTCAGTAACAGTAATTGCTGTCGCGATGAGGCCGCGCCAGAGGCAACTGCGTTCAAGTAACTTTGGGCAAGGACCGTAGCCGGGTTCGAGTTCGAAGGAGCAATGTAGATCACGCTGCTAGCATCGGCAAGGTTCAAACTCGTGTCAAACGTCGTCTTCCAGACCGCAAGTTGAAACGCCGCTGCCGTAGTCGAACTGTTGACGCCGCTCTTAAACGTTCCCCAAAGTCTCTCTAACCGATCAACTTTGACCGCGTCAAAGAAAATCGGACCCGTAACGCCACCGGTGTTTGTGGACGACCCGAGCAATGTTGTAACGCTAGCGTGTGCCTGATAGGTCGAATTGATCCCTTGGCCAATCTCGACACAATAGCAGTCATAGGAGGCTGGCTTGCCCAGCAGGGTCGTCAACCCTGCGGATGCATCGGTACCCCTTTCGCCGTGAATAGTGGCAGTATTGATCGTGTGATCTCCAAGCCAGCCGGGAACATTTGACGTAAGGGTGATGCTTCCCGAATTCGAAAACGTGTAGATAGCGCCCAAGGCAGAGGCCATCGAAATTGCCGACGATGTCGCCAGTCCGGCGATGATGAGGTACTTCAAAGATTTCATAAATGTCTCCCTTTCATCCGCGCAAACGGCGGATCAACTTAATTAATCGTAGAAAAATTGCCTTTCTGTGACAATAATACTGGCAGTCCAGTAAAAATACGGGGCGCAATTTTCATCGGGCGTTCATCTCGCCATCAGGTCCTTGTCAGATCGCAAACTTACAATATTTAGGAAAGGAGAAATTCTCCTAGAGGAAATATCGTGACCAATCTCACTAAAAAACTAACATTCATCGGCCTCGGCCTCATTCCGGTCATCTTGATCGGGGTCGCCAAGGCGTCAGACCATGCTGACACTCCCGATATCGCAGCCAACCCAGGTTCAGACCTGACTGACGTTTACATCTTCCCAAGCCCAACCAATCCGGACAATGTCGTTCTCGCAATGAACGTTCATCCCCTGATAGGCCCGGGACAAGGTCCTGCGGCATCCTTTGATCCGAACATCTTGTATCAATTCAAAATCGATACCAACGGTGACGGTTTTGAAGATAAGGTCATTCAAGCGAAGTTCACGGGAACGGGCACTAGTCAGACGGTGCAAATCGCAGGCCCAATATCTCCATCCTCCCCTGGGACGACGAGCCGATTCGAAACTCCGAACTTTACAAAAGGGCGGATCAACACAACGTTCTTTCCCACCCCAGGAATGAACGTTTTCTGTGGCGCACGAGAGGACTCGTTCTTCTTCGACTTGGATCAATTCTTCAAGATATTCCCGGATCGGGCAACTCCTCTCACAGGCACGCCGGTCTCGGATCCTAACACGCCGAAAGATACGGGTTGGCGCGCTCCAGGCGCCGCAGTTGATTTTCTTTCCGCCGGCCAGTACAACGTCCTGTCCATCGTCATCGAACTCCCAAGGAAGTCACTTTTATGAAAACTTTACTCAAATCTATCGCCATTCTCACGCCTGCAATCTTCCTCGCTGGTTGCGGTGGCTCGTCCAACAGCAATCCCGGTCCAAGCCTAGGTGTTATTGGAGTCTGGGCAACGACCAGTCGGGCATCGGGACTGAACTATCTGCAAGTAGACCGACTTTCAAGACCTGTCATTAATGAGGTCTTCGCCACTGTGGCGAATAATCGCCACAAGATTAATGACGAAATCAGTCCCAGCGAGGACAAGAATGAACTCGCAAATGACATTGAGTCGTTTATGACGTTCCCGGCAGGCCGCTCGGCGGCAACGACTGCAGTGGTTAAGGCTGTGATCATTCCTGACGTGATGAAAGTTGACCTCAGAGAAAGTGGCAATGCGGCTTACCTCGGGGTAGAAACTGGCGGCGCTACTGGCGGCAAGTTCGGCGGACGTGCTCTTACCGATGATGTGGTCGACACATCCCTTGGAATTGTCTTCGGAAATACGATTTCCGCACTCGGGCTTGCCCCTGATGACGGAAAAGAGCTTCCAACATTCACGACGGATAACGTCGGCGCTGACGGAAAGCACTTCACCAGTACATTCCCGTACCTTGGCGCCCCGCGCTAAGACAGACCCGCCACCCCGAAAGGGGTGGCTATCAGCTTAATACCAAAATGAATCTCACTTCTACCTTTGTTCTCGGGTCCGCCGTTGCCGTCGCGGGATGGGTAGGCTACACTGCCTTCCACCGTCCGATGCCTTCGAACACTTTCGAACCCATCGTCCATGCGCCGTTCGATTCCAATTTGATCGCACTGCAGATCAAAGGTTGCGAAGCGGCGGTCAAGGCTGATCCTCGAGGCGCCTTAGGATTTTCGTTACTCGCTTCGGCATATTTGAATCAAAGTCGAGAGTCCGACGACTATGCGACTGCGGTTAAGGCAGAGGTCGCCGCGCGGAAAAGTCTTGAGCTGAGAAAGTTAGGTAACCAAGGGGCTTTTAACAAACTGACCTCGAGCCTTTTGCAACAGCACCGATTCAAGGAAGCTCTGGCCGCAGCCAATGATGCTTTCAAGCAAGTAATTTTCGACGATCAAACGATCCGGCTCCAGGCAGACTGCAATATCGAAATCGGGAACTACGCCAAGGCTCAATTGATTATCGATGCCAATCCACGAGCCTTCTCAACTTCGCCTGGTATGGCAATCAAGGCTCATTTGCTTGATATTTACGGTTCCCCGGTTAAGGCAGCACAGGTCTTGCGGAGTGCGCTTTATGAAGCAGAACAGTCGCCCGCAATCCCAGGCAATGCACTCGCATGGTTTCATGTCCGCCTCGCCGCCCAACTTGCCAAGAACGGCAATCACGACGAAGCGCGGAGTGAATTCCATGCCGCCCTCACGCTGTACCCTCGCGATTACAAGGCGATGGCGGGTCTCGCGAAGCTCGGCTTCCAAGGTGGTCACCTCAAAGAAGCAATCGACTGGGGCAAAAAGTCCGACGAAATCGCACCGATGGCAGACGTTCGTGCCGTCGTCGGAGATGCCTATTTTGTTTCGGGAGACAAAGCAAATGCGGATCAACAGTATGATATGGTTACCGAATTAACGGGGCGAACTCACACGCACCCACTTTCTGGTGGCACCTCCTTCTCGCAGTCCACCCATGGTCATCCCTTGGATCGGCAGTACGCAATCTTTTGCGCCGACCACGCCCAAGACCCAATCGGTGCCCTTGCCGCGGCAAAGCGTGATTTGGCGGACCGAAAGGATATCTACGCCTTCGATGCCTTGGCCTGGGTTCTGCACCGAAATGGCAAAGCGACCGAAGCAAAAACAAGTATCGAGCGCGCTTTAGCAACCGGCTCGAAGGACCCGGTTATTCTGTATCACGCGAGTGAAATCTACCGGTCAATCGGCGACACCGCCAAGGCCAAAAAGGTTCGTGACCTCGTACTCAGCATCGACCCCACCGTGATCAAGCCTGAAATCGGGCACTCCCATACAGCAAAGGACAAGTAAAAAAGCCCTCGCCGAGCTAACACTCGGCGAGGGCTCGCTTTAGCGTGATCGAATTACATCCAATGAACTTCTTCGTCGCCGTTGATGGCTTGGATCAGGTTCAACTGACCGTCGTGGTACCACAGGTGGTTGACGAAGATGTTGCAGATTGCGGCAATCGGCATCTCCATTCCAAACGGAGCCATGACTATGGCACCGAATCTCTCGGGAGCGGCGGCGAGCAGGGCAGCGGAGAATCTCTCGCAAGTGCTCTGAAGTGCAGCGGCCAGGGTCTCGGCTGTCATGGTGGCTTCGATCAAAGCAGCGTTAGCCTCTTCGGACATCTTCGACGGAGTATCGTTGCCGCCCAGAGCCTGAATTGCCCACTCGCAAGACGCCATGCACTCAATCGTGAAAGCCTGGGGTGAGCGAGCGCTTCCGCCGGGTGAGGCGAGGAGAGTTGCGTTGGGGGTCGCAAGGATGTCCTTGCAGTAGAAGTTGCAAAGTTGCATAAGCCATTGGCTCAGGCCAGTAGCCATGTCGTTTCGTTCAGCGGTGTTACTCATTTTCGTAATTTCCTGACCCGAACAGTATACACCGAATGTCTACTAAATCTGCAAAGATTTTTCAAGGCTTAACAAAATCTTTAAACTCGGTCTTTGTGGCCAACAAAATCTCCTTCAACGCCGCCCGATCACCCGCCGACAGATGCGAGAATCTCCCCGAAGAATCTTTCCCATCCAGAATCTCCGCAAACCGACGCCAAATCTGATCGCGGACGATCTTCGGAAGAGCTTCAAAGGACCGCGAATAGATCAGTGGGCTGCACGGGTACTTGAACAACCGGGTCTTGAGGTCAAGTTCGCTCAAGGATCGCCCCGCAGAATCCTTCGGAGTCGTCAACGCAAAAGCTTCCGCAAACCCACTCGTCCCCTTCATCGGTGCAGAGAGCCGAGTCTCTCCCGAGCACAACAAAGCTCGGATCAAGAGTTCACAATCCGTCGCCCTTACCTCACGCATGTCGCGATAGTCCAAAGCGAGTTGGGACAAAACATTCTGCACGTACATCTGGTGCTCCATCACCATCAAAGCCGCGATGTCCGAATGCGGAGTGAGGTGGCGCTTGGGGTTAAAGTAACGCTTCAAGTCCGTGACATTGGCGCCTTTTTCCGTATTCAGCTTGGGTTTTTCGTCGTCGCCTGTCGAAATCTCGTTCCCCATGTGACGCTGAGCGCCATGAGTGCCGGTGACATACCAACCGCCCCAACGTTGCTCAATCGGCGTCTTCGAAGTCACATCCACGCTCACCGAAAACACTCGCGGGTAACCGCTTTCGGGGATATAAGAGGACTCCACGAACAAACTCGCAGGCTGCTGCAAATATCTTCCGCCGTGGCAACGTTGGCATCGCTGGTCCTCCTCTTGGAACCGCATCAGCTTCTTCGTGTTCGGCAAAGTGTAGTACTGCGCGCCGAGCTTCGGGTCCACGCTCATGATCTCAATCATCGGCGCGTCGGGTATCCAGGCGACGTAAGTGTCCTGGTTGAAGTAAATCGCGCGCGGCGTTTTGCGAGTGATGTGGTCTGTTTGGAGGCTGGACTTGGAGAACACCAGAACCTGCGACTTGGGATCAATGTTGAGCTTTTTCAGCAGGTCGTCAAGGTAACCCCGCTGGGCGTTGAAGGCTAACTTCTCTTTGCTTGCGATCAGGCTTGCAATCGGATCGGTGCTGGTGCGAGGTTGATAGATCGCGCCGAAACAAAGTGCTGCCGAAGGAATAAGGATAAGTGCTTTCATTTGAATCTCTCTGCCGCCTCACGCTCCAAACTCTCGCGATGGTCGGGATGGGCGATGGCGATCAGGGCCTTTGCGCGCTGGCGCAAGGACTTGCCGTAGAGATCGGCAACGCCGAATTCCGTAACTATATAGTGTACGTGTGCACGGGTCGTAACCACTCCCGCGCCCGGTTTCAGCATTCCGACAATTCGCGATTCCCCGCGCTTCGTTCGGGAGGGCAGGGCGATGATTGGCTTTCCGCCGGCGGAATACATCGCACCTCGGATAAAGTCCATCTGGCCGCCGACGCCGGAGTAGAGGCGAGTGCCGATGGAGTCGGCGCAGACTTGCCCCGTGATATCCACCTCGATCGCCGAGTTGATCGCGGTGACCTTGGGGTTCCGGCGAATGACGGCGGTGTCGTTCACATAGGCCGCGTCCAGCATCGCAACGAGCGGATTGTCGTCCAGAAAGTCGTACACACGCTTCGTTCCGAGAACGAATGTCGCCACAATTTTGCCCGCGTGGACCCGCTTGGCGGCCCCTGTCACCGCGCCGCATTCGACGAGGTCAATGAGGCCGTCGGAGAACATCTCCGTGTGGATTCCCAGGTTCTTGTGCGATTTCAACGCCCGCAGAACGGCGTCGGGGACGCCGCCGATTCCCATTTGCAGAGTCGCGCCGTCTTCGATCAGTCCCGCGCAGTGCTGTCCAATCGCGATTTCGTCCGCGCCGGCGATGGGGAGGTTGATTTCGTGCAATGGTTCGTCGTGTTCGACAAAAGCGGTGAGTTGGCTGACATGGATCAGGCCGTCGCCGTGACTGCGCGGCATCGAGTGGTTGACCTGCGCGATCACGTGTTTTGCGGTTTGAACGGCGGCGCGAGTTGCTTCGATCGAAACCCCAAGCGAGCAGAAGCCGTGCTTATCGGGCGGGGAAACCTGGATCAAAACCGCGTCAAGAGGCAGGATTTTGTTTCGAAAGAGGGCGGGGACTTCGCTGAGGAAGACGGGAACGTAGTCGGCGCGGCCCTCATCGACCGCCTTCCGGACATTCGCCCCGACAAAAAGCGCATGAACCCGAAAGCTCTCGCGCATCTCCGGCTCGGCGTAAGGAGCGGCTCCTTCGGTGTGGAGTTGCACGATTTCAACATCGCGAAGCTCCTCCGACCGGGCGGTCATCGCCTTGATCAGAGCCTGCGGAGCAGCGGCGATTCCGTGAATATAAACCCGATTGCCGCTGGAGATAAGGGAGACCGCTTCTGCGGCTGAGACTGCTTTCGGGTTCAACATCAGGTTCAATTTTACCCGAAATGAGCCTGGATCGTTACTTCGTGACGGGCTTTGGCTTGGGCGGGAAAGTAAGGCGGAAAATGCGACCGTCTTCGCCACCCGAGTCTCTTATTGCCACTTCCAGGCGCTCTCCGTCGAACGCATACTGCATCGGCGACCCGTCAATCGGGCTTCGCAGATCACGAAGATCAAGACTCGAAGGAATCACCGGCTCCCGCAACGCCCGCAGCACTCCGCGATATGCAAGGCGCTTCGCACGGTCCCGAAGGACGAACCCATACGGATCTTCCTGTAGGCTGCCAAGAGCTTCCGTCAGAACCATTGCAGATGGAAACTTCGCTAACCCCTTGAATAACCTCAGTTTAGACTCCCCGTTCTTACGCAAAGACTGCGGTCCAGGATGAACAATCTCATGCCAGAGTGAGCGTGATTCGCGTACGATGGTCAGCTTTGCTTGAGCCTCGGTCATATTTCTCGTGACATAGGTCATAAGTGCGACTCCGAATGTCTGGTCCTTATCATCTTCGAGGGTCAGTCCAACTTTCGCTCTCCCTTCTTTTGTTCGACAAAGCTCAATCGTCGACAAAAGTTCGACCAGCGAGAATCGGTACATGGATTTCAGATCGGGTGGCGCGATCGCGGACATGGAGCGTTGCAAGGCTTTCGTAAACTCAGCGTGACCATGGTAGCGGAAGGCAAGGGCGGCCAAATTTCGCCAAATTATCGAAGTGATCGAGTTCGCTACGAGTTGGCTGATAAGAGTGGGTTCTGTTCTGATGTGCCTCTCGATCCGCTCCGCCTGCTCTGCCGCAAGAATTGCATCCCCAAATCGCCCTTCCGCCGCCGCAACGTTCCCTCGAAGGAGAACTAGTTGCGCGCCATTCTTTAGTTCTGTCATTTCCGGAAACAATACTGCGGCACCGAGACTCCAGTCCCGCTCAAATCTACAGGAAAACCGAGACGCTGTGTCAATAAGGGCAAGCTCACGCTCTTTGGACCTAAGAAACTCTTTTGCTCGACCAATGCTAAGCGGATCATAGATGGAGTCGCTAAGCAGGGTTAAAGGCATCCACGATCGCGGCCTGATTTTCGTCAGTTGCAAGTAGTAGGTCGCAGCATTCTCACCCAATATCTTCGCAGGCAAGTATTTCTCAAACTCCGCCGCCGTCGTCGGCAGACCCTCGCTCGCGGCAAGCTGAAGCTCCTGCTCCAACGCCATCGCATGCTTATCCGCACCCTTCGCCGAAACCGGCGCGGCAAGAACGCACAACCCCGCAAGAAGTGAAAAACGCAATGCCAGACGGCTCATAACCGTATGTTACCGATCTCGTGGAGTTTCGGTTGCTTCTGCCGGAATATCCAAAGAATTTCCCCCCTCAATTCCCTTCGGTCATTGTCCCCCCATAAATGGGCGGGATGCGCGAACTAATTACCTCGCCCATTTATGGGGAGGTCGGTGAGGGACGAACCGGGAGGGGAAATTCGGTTCTCGGAGACAGATCCTTCTCTCTGTCCGAGCCCACCCTAGTTATTCGCCAATGACCAGCCCCTCACTTATGACTCTTCGCCTTAACCTGCGCACTATCCAACTTCGTCGGTTGCCCCGTCGAATCAAACGGGGAGCTGAAGTTGAAACCGTAGGGCGTGGAGCCGTTTTCGTGCAGGCTGTCGAGGCGTTTCGTCGCCTCGTCCCAATTCACCTCGTCCTCCTCACCGACCCACCACGCCACATAAGTCGGGACGTCGCGCTGCTCAAACCACTCTCGGCGCAACTTCATGGATTCGCCGTGCAACCCACTGTAGGCGTAGGCGGCGACCGATTCCAAGTCCTCCCAAGTGCTCAGCGTGGAGGCGATTCGGTCGAGCGGTGGGTTCTGAAGGCACTTTGGCGCGAGGATTTCGCCCCAGGAATGGGTGTGATTAGAAAAATCCCGAACCGAACGCGCGATAAACCCCGGCGTGGCGGCGGCCATTGCGTAGACGCTATCAAGTCGATCCAAAAACCCTTGAACACGAGGGTGCCCAAAGGGCTCGTGCATCACGACAACGGTCATAAAAGCAAGACGCTGAGACATGAATGCAATGCTACCCGGCTAGGAAGTACCAAGTTTCGTGGGCCAGGAACACAGCCTAAAGGGTCACCGTCCGGCTTCCAGAAAGTGATTTTTTGTTCCGGGGTGTGCTACTTAATCGAGAAGTAACTCCATCCGCGAGGGCCGACTTTGACTTCCAGCGTCGCTACGCCGTCCTTCACTTTGAGACCAACCGCCTTTCCTTCCCGCTCTTTCACCGTCGTCCCCTTCGAAATTCCCGCGTACTGCAAAGGCACCGCCACCGTCTCGCTGAGTTCGGAGTCGGTGGGATTGTAGACGACGAGCATGGCTCGGGGGGAGGCGTTGGGGTTTGCGTGGAGGACGTAGTCGAGTCGGCGTCCGTCCGCGCGGCGAAGGTGGACGACATCCGATTCCAGGATCTCGCGGTACTTCTTGAACCAATTGACCATCCGCACCACCACCGCCTTCGTCTCCGGCGCGTCATAGAGCCGAGTTCCACGCCAGCAGGCTTGCGCGCCATATCCAAGTGTGTTCGCGAAGTGCAATTCGTAGTCGACCAGATTATCTTTGAGCGGCTCGATCGTCGCCGCCTTGCCTCCGCCTTGGTATTCGGTGAGCGGGACGAACATCCAGCCCATCGAGGGGGTTTTATCGAAGGTCCCGTCGAACAGGTTCTGCCGAGCGTGGACGTGTTGCTGCTCTCGCGGGAGCGACCAGTTCGACTCGCGATAGCCCATCGCCGACTTGTTCGAACCGTTGAGGAAGTACGTGTCGGGGACGTTCATGAAGACATTCCGCTCGCGCAACCACGCGTAAAGGTCCTCCATCATTTGGAATTGCTTCCACTGCGAATCTTCATACCCACGGTGCCCGGGGTGGGTGGGGGAGGCGCAGGCATCTCCTGGGTAGTTCCCGTCGTGTTCAAAGACTTTGAACCCGGTTTTGGTGATGAAAGTCTTGATTTTGCGGAAATACTCTTGTCCCCAAGCGGAGCAAAGACAGGGCGAACTGCCGAAAATCGCACCACCTGGCTTGCCCGTTTTGACGTTGATGACATCGTTCGCGGCGTCGATGCTTCGACTCGCGAGGAGCGAGTATCCGCCGAGGCGGATGCCCTTCGCGTCCGCATATTCTCGTATCGCACGCCACTTCGTGATGTTCGCGGTCGAAAGATCCTCCATGTCGAGTCCGCTCCAGAAGCTGATAATCGCCATCTCATAGCCGCACTCGGCGGCCTGATCGATCGCGCGCTTGACCACGGTGTCGTCGCTGGATTGGATGTGGAGCATCAAGGGATTGTCTTGGGTCCAGGGCGCGAGTTTTCGGTACATCGCCCGGACACCCATACTCTTTCGTTCGAGATCTTCGCTGTCGTGGAGAAGGATGAATGACCGCAGAGAATCCATGCTCTCGCCCGGTTTGAGGTCTACGGACGGCCCGACCGGAGGATGGATGTCCAACACACAAGGCGTCTTCAATTCATAACTCACTTGAGTTTGAAAAGCCGGGTCCGTCTCCCAATGAACGGCAGGATTGCTGTCGCTCGAAGACCCGCCGAATCCCATGTTTGTAATCACCGTCGCATTCGGAAGTTGCCAACGATTCAAAGCCTCCACCGCGCTTTGCCCTTCCACCATCGCGAGTCGTTCGGAGGTGAATGTCTCCACTCTGATCGTCTTTGCGGAGGTGTTTTGAAGGCGAATCTGCTTGCCGATGACCGGCATGTTATCGTAAATCTCAAGTCGGACGTCCGCCTGGAGGGATTCGGACTGAAAGCTGAGCTTCACGGCCTTTCCCGCCGGAACCCACTGCTTCCCCGACTTGAGTTTGTATGGTATGGGGGAGGCGACGGGAACAAATTCGATGCCAGTGAGTTTCATGGACCTCGGATCGGGCCTCATCGTCTCCAGCCAGGCGGGAGTCAAAAACGCTCGGTCGGGCGCAGCGGTTGTTCCACCGACCCAGATGTCCTTTCCGTCCACCATGAGTTTCCCCTCGGGTTCGGTGGAGCGAATAAACTCCTGCCCGGTGTCCATTCGGCGCATGGAAGTAGTCGCGACGAATGACTCAACCTGAATTCTGCGCTCTATCAGACCATTGGAGAGGACGAGGTCCTTGCCATCGCGCTCGATTTTGGCGATGTTGTTGGATTGGGTGAACCAATTGACGGCGGGCAAGATCGTGGGTACGAAGAGCATAAGCCCATCGTACCCACCGCCGAGGCGGTTGCGATTTGTAGGCGACAGATTTGGATTTTCGAGAAAAGTGTTGTAAAATAGTTGGGTTCGGGGCTTCTCGCATGGAAGACCCCACGCTTCGAAAGGAAATTCATGATGAAAAATAATCTTTACCGGGCAGGGATTCTGTCCTTCTGCGCTTGCATCGGCGTCTTAAACATCGCAAGTGCCGAGGTTCTTGGGTTCGACAATATCGGCGGGAACAACGGCGAGGTCTACGACCAGCACACTGAACAAGGGTTCGATGTTGATGCGGTTAGAGGCGATTGGTTCAAAGCCTATAACTTTGGCGCACCGGTTCCGGCCATCTTCACCGGCCCGTTTGGCAGTCCCTTCATTTCTACTTTTGAAGTCAGCCGAACTGGCGGTGGACTCTTTAGGTTCCTCAGCGTTGACCTGTCGTCGAACGTCAATCCTGGCACGATTTACGACTTTGTCGGCAAGCGCGGCGGCTCGACGATTTTCAGTTCCTCCGGCACCATCAACTCAATCAACACCTTCGAAACTTTCGCAAACGGCAACATGAGCATGATTGACTTGCTCAGCGTGACGGTGACACCGGTGGCGGGGGTGGGTTCCAATAACGCCGATAACATTGTCGTCGACACGGTTCCTGAGCCAGCCTCGCTCTTGGTCCTCGCTTTGGGCGGGATCGCATTGGTTCGTCGCAGGCGCTAAGCTCTTTCGGGCACGATCAGTCCGCGCATCGTCGAATGCGCGGACTTTTTCATGGCTGATTTGAGCCTACTCTCTAAAAAATTAGAGAAAAGTCCAGCACGGATGCAACACTTTCGCAAGTCCGCGCCAATTCCTTCTACAGGAACCGAGAACGGTTCAAGTAATGGGAAAGACAATGAAAAAACTAATCTTCAGCTCGCTCACTCTGACACTCGTCGCATCCTTCGGCTCCGCCCAGCTCTACGGGATTGAACACGGACAGACTAACAACACGATCTATCAAATCAGCACCACAACCGGCGCGGCAACTGCTGTCTTTAACTACGCACACAGCAGCAACGAAATCAACGTCTCCGGCCTTGCTTACAACCCCAACACGAACAAGTTTAATACAGTCAGCTACTTATCGGGCAACGTCACCAACATGATTGAAATCGACCTCGTCGGATCAACGGCGAACATCGTTAGTACCGGAATTTCGACGACGTACTTTGAGGGACTTGACTATTCAGCATCACTTGGCGGGCTGGTGGTGAGCCATGGACCTGGCGGATTTTTCTCTGGGAGTCTCTCGCTCCTTGACAACAGCTATAACCTTCTCAATTCAAACAACGCAACCGGCTTAGCAGATGGGGACTGCCTCTTTCTCGATGGAACAGGCGCTTTGAATGCACTGGATACCAACAATCCAACCGGCGGCTTCCAACGGAATCGAATCGTCAATCCGTTCGGCGCCAACACCAATGTCGCAACTGGGCTCAACAACTTTGTCGCTGGCAAAGACTACGATGCGGCATGGAAAGCCGACGAAGGACGACTGTTCCTGACCCGATTCGACTCTCTTGCCACCTTTGACAACGCTAACACCATCACCGGAATAGGTAGTTATGGAACTCACGCCGATGGCACTGCGATCGGAATCACCGGAATCGCCGTCGGTCGCCCAGTTCCCGAGCCCGCTTCTTTCCTCGGTCTCCTTGGAGGCGCGGGAGCACTGCTCCGACGCCGCAACCGAAAGTAGAGCCTTTGAGACCTGAAGATGCCCCCGCGCAAGTGGGGGCATCTTACTATTGGAGTGCCCGAATCTCAGGACTTTATTTACTCTTAGCGAACACGTTACTTCTCCGCACGAGCAAGTCGGTGAGGCACGAACTGGATGAGGGTTTCTCTCGTGAGAAAATTTCCATGTGCCAGTTCCCCAACCGACCTCCCCCAAGGGGCGAGGTTGGTTTGATCGACGCAAAAAAGGCCGCCTCTGGTGAGGCGGCCTTTCTGCTTTCCATGAGGCTTACTTGAAGCCAGGCAACTTTCGACCGTTGTAATAACCGTCGGGAGTTGCGTAGTGGCGAAGATGGAACGGGCTGTCCGAACCGACTTGCTTTACGGGTGAGATCGTTGGCAATTCGGTGACGTAGTTCGTTCGTCGCTTTGCCGTTCGTTGGTGGCTATGTCTTCTTTTGGGGTTTGGCATCGCTTAAATCCTTATTTCTTTTCGCGGTGAAGGGTCATCTTTCGCAGATTTGGGTTGTATTTCTTCAACTCAAGCTTCTCCTGAGTGTTCACTTTGTTCTTCGTTGTGGTGTAGTAGTTCTTACCGTCTTCAGTACAGACGATTCGAATAATCTCACGCTTTTCGCCTTTTTTTGCCATGGCTGATCCTGTTAGTTCGTACCCCAAGTGCTTGCGCCAGAGTACGCGAATGAAAATTATGACAGACGCGAACACCTTTTTGCTTGGGGGCATTCGGCCTGGCCTGGATGAGAAAATTTGGTAGTCCGGACGGGATTTGAACCCGCGACCTCCGCCGTGAAAGGGCAGCATCCTAACCGCTAGACGACCGGACCACGAATCAATAATTATGGCTCAGGATAGGAAATTTTGCTCGGACGATTACTGGCACCCAGATTCCGCGCCGCGAAGGCCAGAAACTCGTTTCTTGGATGGCTCGAATCGGGTAAAACTGAGGTGTGCCAATGCCAGGTGTGGAAGGGTTGGGCGCGGACTCGCGCCAAGACGAACTCAGCGGTTTGAGTGGGAGTGATTTCTAGATGGGTAACGCAAGTCTCATTTGGGGAGTCCTATTCCTACCCTTGATAGGATTTCTGGTTCAGGCATGCTTTGGCGGGAGTATCGTCAAGTCTGGCAATGACTCCGCAGGCAAAAGAGTTTCGGGCATTCTCGCCGTCCTCTTTATTGCTGTCCCCTTTATCTTAGGTCTGATCATTACCAAGGACCTTGCTTCTCTCCCGGCTGACGCTCGATTCCACGTCGTCACGCTTTTCGATTGGATCAAAATCCAGTCTCTCACGATCCCGTTTGAGGTCAGAATTGATACTTTGTCGATGACGATGGTTCTGATCGTTACTGGGCTCGGGTCGCTGATTCACCTTTTTGCTACGGGCTACATGGCCGAGGAAAAGGAATACACCCGCTTCTTCACCTACTTGAACCTGTTCATCGCCTTTATGCTTATGCTAGTGCTTGGCAACAATCTGGCACTGCTGTTCATCGGATGGGAAGGCGTTGGGCTTTGTAGCTACCTCCTGATCGGTTTTTGGTACAAAGATCTCAACAATGCCCGAGCGGCGAATAAAGCGTTTATCGTCAATCGAATCGGCGACTGGGGATTAACCTTGGGCATGTTTGCGATTGCCACTCTGCTGATGACGCAGTTGCAAGTCGTTCCTGATGGGCGATTCTTGTCTTACGATGTAATTTTCTCACCCGCTTCGCTTGCCGTTTTCCAGGCTAACCCAGGGGCGACAACCGCGATTGCCCTTCTATTATTCGTGGGCGCGATGGGTAAGTCCGCGCAGTTCCCACTGTATATCTGGCTCCCGGATGCAATGGCGGGTCCGACTCCGGTTTCGGCTTTGATCCACGCGGCGACGATGGTCACCTCCGGAATCGTATTGCTGAACCGTTTCGCATCAATCTTTGCGATGTCGCCCATCGCTAGTGCGGTGGTGGCTTGCATCGGTGGGTTCACCGCTTTGTTCGCGGCTTTGATTGCTTTCGGTCAGCGGGATATCAAAAAAGTCCTTGCTTATTCGACCGTTTCGCAGCTTGGCTACATGTTCCTTGCTTGCGGCTCAGGCGCGTATTGGGCGGGAATGTTCCACGTCACGACCCACGCGTTCTTTAAGGCCCTTCTCTTTTTGGGTTCGGGCGCGGTGATTCATGCGATGAACCACGAGCAGGACATGCGATGGTACGGAAATCTTCGGAAGTACATCCCGATCACGACGGTCTGTATGATCGTTGCTTGGCTTGCGATTTCTGGCGTTCCTGGACTCAGCGGATTCTTCTCGAAAGAAGCAATCTTAGGTGCCGCATTCGGCAACGAGCTAGCGGTGGTCAACGGTTTTCACTATGGTGCACTTGCTGGATGGGTTGCTTTGGCAGTTGCAGGTCTGACGGCAGCCTATATGACTCGCATGACGATGCTGACCTTCTTTGGCGGAAAAGAGCAGTGGCGGGATATTCCGGTTGAGGCTGAGCATCATCACGAGCATGCTCATGAGCATGCCCACGAAGACCACGGGCCGGATACGCACGAATTTTTCTATACTGATGCTGAGCTCGCCGAGCGTGCCGCTCCTGAGGAGCATCATCACCATCTCGACGCGGACTATACCCCGCACGAAGTTTCCCCAAGCATGTGGGTTCCACTTGCGATCCTTGCGGTTCTCAGCGCAGTGGGCGGATTTGTTCTTCACAATGGGCATCTTCTCCAACACTGGCTCTTCCCGAACGGAGTTCCCTTGCTTGACGCAAAACTGGTTCCCGGCGAGCCGGAGCACGGCATCATGGCGGGACACAATTTGATGTACGCCTCCATCGCGATGGCCGTCGGCGGAATGTTGCTCGGCTATATTGTCTACCGAAAAGGCATGCCGCAACGAGAAAAGAACACGGAAACCATGCTCCCGGCGCAAGTCGCGGCGGGTAACCAATTTGGCTACGACAACATGATGGTGGACGCGGCCGTTGACGGCGGCGGTTCGATCGCGGATAAGTTCTTCTTCAAGTTCTTCGATGCGAAGCTGATAGACGGAATCGTGAACGGCGTCGGGGTTTTCGCTCGTGGCGCGGGTGGGTTACTGAAGAATATTCAGACCGGATACGTGAGGAGCTACGCGCTGATGATGCTGATTGGCGTCGTGGTGATCGTCGCCTATGTCACCTCGGTTCTCGTCCATGTCGGGGGTGTGAAGTAATGATTGAAAGTACAGGATTCGGACTCCTCTCGCTCACCATTTTTGCGCCGTTCATCGGGGCTTTGATCCTGATGTTCATGCCGGAAAAGGATGTCAAGAATATTCGCTACGCTGCTCTGGCATTCTCCGTGGTTTCGTTCGTATTGAGCCTTTTGGTGCTCAGCCGTTTCCAAGCGGGGACTTATCATTTCCAGATGATTGAGTTGGTCAAATGGATTCCTAGCCTGGGATTGAATTATAAAGTCGGTGTCGATGGCGTCAGCATCTGGCTGATTGTCCTCACGACCTTTCTAATGGTCATTTCGACCATATTTAGCTTCTACGTGGACAAGCGGGTGAAGCAATACATGATCTTCATGCTGATGCTGGAGACCGCCATGCTCGGCGTTTTCCTCTCGCTCGACATGATCTTGTTCTACACCTTCTTCGAGGCGAGCCTTGTTCCGATGTACTTCCTGATCAACATTTGGGGTGGTGCACGAAGGCAATATGCGGCGGCGAAGTTCTTCATCTACACCTTTGCAGGTTCGATCTTCATGCTCATCGGCATCATCACGATGCACCAGATTTACGCCCGGGCGACGGGCGGGGCAGGGACGTTTGACTTCATCGCGATCCAGAGCCAGGTCGCAAGCGGCCAGTTCTGGGCGAAGGCGATGCAGGCGCAGCCACTGATTTTCTGGAGCTTCGCCATCGCCTTCATGGTGAAGTGCCCGATGTTCCCCTTCCACACTTGGTTGCCCGACGCTCACGTCGAAGCACCAACAGCGGGTTCAGTTATCCTTGCGGGTGTTTTGCTCAAGATGGGCACCTACGGATTCCTCCGGTTCTGTTTGCCATTATTCCCGGATGCGGTCAAGACCCAACTGATCTGGATCATGGGACTGGCTGTCTTTGGCATCATTTACGGCGCGATTGTCGCGGCGGTTCAGCCGGACGTTAAGAAACTTGTTGCCTATTCTTCGGTCGCTCACATGGGATTTGTCATCATTGGCATCTTCTCGCTGACGCACGAAGGCATGATGGGCGGAGCGATGCAGCAACTCAACCACGGTATCAGCACCGGAGCACTCTTCTTGATGATCGGCCTTCTGTACGAGCGACGCCACACCCGAATGTTCAAGGACTTCGGCGGCCTCAAGGCGCAAATGCCGATCTACTCGATGCTCTTCCTCATCGTCATGCTGAGTAGCGTCGGTCTACCGTCGCTGAACGGATTCGTTGGCGAATTCCTTGCGATGTTTGGCCTCTATCAAGCGTCAGCGGCGGGTATGTTCGGCCTGAATATCGGCTTCCCGGTGGTTGCCGGATTCGGAGTTGTGCTCGCGGCGGTCTACCTGCTTGTAATGTTCCAGAAGGTCTTTTACGGTAAGAACGAGAACCCCGACAATCAGCGGCTCAAGGACATAAAGCCATGGGAAATCGCGATTTGCGGAGTGCTGGTCCTCTTTATTTTCTGGGGAGGATTCTTCCCGAATACCTTCCTTAAACCGATGGAGCGCTCGCTTGGCGCGGTGCGGCAGATGGTTTTGAACGACGAGGGTTCGCGACCGAGTTACGCGGACATCACGATGGACGTGAACGCGGATGGCGCGCTGGTAAAGGTTGCTCCGCGCGAGTTCAATGGCAAGTTGCAAGACTTCCAAGAGGTCAGCATCATTTCTCCGGCGAATTTCTACTTCCCGGCGAAGAAGCCGGCGTCGGTACAAGCCAAATTGGAAAACCCTCACCCCAGTTCGCTTCGCTCACAGACCCTCTCCCTCGGTGAGAGGGAGATAGGAGCGGCGCGATGATCGAAGTTATGTGGGCAGATGGTGGAACTTACGAATTTTCGGAAGTTGCTTCGCCCTACGGGAAGGCGATGCAATTGGGCGTTGATCTGAACGAACTTCTGCACACGGATCCGGCAACAGGCGAGACTCAACTCAATGAACTTGCCGGAGCCGCCACTCAGGAGATTGAGGCGGCTGATGGTGCCGCAGGGATTTTCTACCGAGTCTTCGGAGCATGTCCGGCGGAATGCACGCCGATGCAATTCGGAGGACACTACCTGGAAGTGGATCGAGCAATTCTCAACACCATCACCAAAGGCATCAAAACCATCGTCTTCATCGAAGGCGAAGACATCTACTTCGACTTCGTTTCGGACCTCCCTTGCGATGCGATGGGTTGGGATGAGGCGATCAACACCTTGACTCTCGCGGAGGCTCGGACCATGCGGCCCGGGTTGTATGCTCTTACGTCGCCAGAAGCCGAAATCAAAATTCGGCAAGGAGTGACGGTCTAAGCTCATGGATAAAGTGAACGATCTCTACAACATGACGCCTCCGGGCATCGACTGGATGATTATCATGCCGGTCCTCGTGGCCTGCGTCACGGGTCTGGTGGCATTCCTTTGGATGAGTCTGCAAAAGGAGCGCGACACGACTCCGATGGTGCTGACGACTCTGGTCGGCATGGCCGTAAGCGCGTACACTGCATTCGCGCAAATCAATTTTTCGAACGCGTCCACCTTCGCCAACATGGCGATGCGGGACTCCATGTCGTCGATTTTGCAGTTCTCTTTGGCGGTGATTTGCTTCATCGTCGTCCTCTTCAGCGATGCGTACTTGAAGCAAAAACAGATTGCGTTCCGCGAGTTCTATCCGCTTACGGTTTGGGCTACTGCCGGCGCGATGATTATGGTTAGCACACAGAACCTGCTGATGATGTTCATCGGTCTGGAAGTGCTTTCGATTTCGTTGTACGTGATGGCAGGAATGAGCCGCTACGAGCAGAAGTCAGAGGAATCGGCGATGAAATACTTCTTGCTAGGGGCTTTCGCGAGCGCATTTTTCCTCTATGGGATTGCCTTCATCTATGGAGCTACCGGAAGCACCAATCTTGATCAGATTGCTGTGGCTTACGCAACCGGTAATCGAGAGATGCTGGGACTGCTCGTTTTTGGCACAATTTTGATGCTGATTGGTCTCAGCTTTAAGGCCGCGTTCGTACCGTTCCACCAGTGGACTCCTGACGTTTATCAGGGCGCACCCACGAATGTGACCGCGTTCATGGCGGCGGCTTCCAAAGTCGCGGCAATCGGCGCACTCTTCCGAGTCCTGATTGCGGCGGCTCCTTTGCAGAGCTACTGGATGCCTGCGATGTTCTGGATCGCGATCCTGACGATGACGATTCCCAACCTTTTGGCTCTCGTACAGAAGGACGTAAAACGCGTTCTCGGCTTCTCCAGCATCGCGAATGCAGGTTACGTTCTGGTGGCGATTCTTGCCGCCGTCAAGTCTGGCAGTAATAATTATGCAACGGTGTGTATCTACCTAGTGGGATACAGCCTTATGACTCTCGGCTCATTCGCCGTGATTTCGCTTACCGCGAAGCAAGGCAAGGAAGGAACGTCATTTGAAGATTTGAATGGACTTTGGAAGCGTTCGCCGCTTGCGGCGGGGACTTTGGTGATTTTCCTCGCGTCCCTAATCGGTATTCCACCGACGGGTGGCTTCTTCGGAAAACTCCTCATCTTTCAAGATGCGGTTGGTGCTCACCTTACACCGCTCGCGATTGTTCTGGCGGTGAATTCGGTCATCAGCGTCTATTACTACCTCCGCATCGCGCTTGCCGCGATGGTAGTGGATGACGAAGGCGAGAAGACCGTGAGTGCTCCGATGACCCCGGGCCTGCAGTCCGCGTGCATCATTTGCGCTACCGGCGTGATCGCGATGCTCTTCCTCATTAGCCCTCTTCAATCTGTTCTCCATCGATAAAAGATCATGAAATTAGGCGTCAGCATGTATTCGTACGTCCATGCCGTGAAAGCGGGGAAATTGGACATTGCTGGATTTATCCACGAAGCGAAGCGGATCGGCGCGGATGGCGTCGAACTTCTCGACTTCTTTTACAAAGATATTGAGGCAGAGCGTGAACTTGCTTTGGCTGCCTTGGAAGAAACTGGTCTTCCCTGTGCAGTTTTTTCTGTGGCGCAGAATTTCGCCAAACCCGATCCAGGCCTTCGCGAGGTTGAGCTCACCAAGATTTTCTTCGGTATCGAAGAGGCTCTGAAATACGGGAGCAAGGTTGTTCGGGTGTTTGCAGGCGATGTCTATGACGCTAGCGCGACATTGACGGATGCCCGAGAGTGGATCATTGACGGGTTGGTTGCGGGGGCGAACTACGCTCACGACCAAGGCATTAAGCTCGCACTAGAGAATCACGGCAAACTCGCCGGGCGCGGCGATCAGGTGCGACAGATTATTCTCGATGTGCGCGATCGATGCGGTCACGATGCGCTCGGCGCAAACCCGGACACGGGCAACTTTCTCCTGGTTGAGCAGCCGAGCCACGAAGCGATTCAGCAGGTCGCGGAGTTTGCTTACATGGTTCATTTTAAGGACTTCAAACCCGCCCCTGAGGGTCACACTGGCTACACTTACGACTCCATTCAGGGCAATAAATTTGTCGGAACGGCAATTGGCGAAGGCACGGTGGACCTTGCTCAGTGCATTGCGGCTTTGAGCGCGAAAGGCTTCGGCGGTTGGCTCAACGTTGAGTACGAAGCCGAAGAAGACCCGTTCACGGGCGTGGCGCGGAGTATTGTGAACGGTCGCAAGTTCTTGAGTTAGCGAAAAGAAAACTCACCTCGCCCGAGGGGGGAGGTGAGTGAGGTACGAAACGAGAGGGGAAACTTAGTTCTGGGGATCAAATCCTTCGTTTAGGCAAATTTCCCATTTCCCCCAAGGGGCGGGCAAGTTGTCTCAGGTTGCTAGAACTTCTTAACTTCTCCCGAACCGGTGATGTCCTCTTTTACCGTGTGCGGGTGCCCCTTGTATCTTACAGAGCCACTGCCGGTGATGTGAGCATCCAGCCCGGAGGTAGCGTTGAGTTCGATGTCGCCAGAGCCGGTGACGCTTGCTTTCGCGGTCTTGCTTTCGAGCCCCGCCAAATTGAGTTCTCCGGAGCCCGTTACAGAAGTGTCTAGCCTCTCTGCAGTCCCTTCCTTGGCAATGACCGATCCCGAACCGGTGACCTTCGCTGAAAAATCGGAATTATTAAGCCCGGTGATCACAACTTCGCCTGATCCTGTGACGTTCACTTCTGTGAACTCAGGGACTTCAAGCACGACTTTTGCGCTGGTTGGGTTTGCGTTGCCGTCAAAGTGAACTTCCAACGTGTCGCCAGAAACTTTGGTGATGAGGTGCTTTTGCAGATTGTCGTCCGTGGATACCGTGACTTTGAAAGATTTGCCCACATTGACAGTCACGTCGGGGGAACCCGTGAGGGATAGTCTTTCGAACCCGGTGATTGATCGAGTCTCAGTGCTGAGCTTCCCCGAGCCCTTAATCGCGTGCCCCATGCTCATATGCCGAGCACCGTGCATCAGCAGGCATCCTTGCAACGACATCAAACCCAAAACCAAGCCAGAAGTCTTAACAAAAGTTTTCATACCCTCATGATAGCCGATTCAATTTTAGGCACCGGGACCTTTGGTCCATCCCATTCCTTAACATTCCCTTAACAAAAACTAGCAACGCAATATCCGCAGGCTTCATAATTAAGGATGGGAAGATGATGAAAACAACGACAACTTGGATTTTAGTAGCTGCCGTTCTCGGCTTTGGTCTGATTGGATGCGGAGATAAAGGAACGACAACCGAAGGAACAGCTGGGACCGCAGGTTCAACTCCGGCAGCGGGTTCGGGAAGCAAGGGTGGAGAACTGACCATTGATGGCTCCAGCACGGTTTATCCGCTGAGCCAAGCGATCGGCGAGGAACTTCGCAAGACGAATTCAGACCTGAAGCTCACGGTGAGCGAATCAGGAACAGGCGGTGGCTTCAAGAAGTTTATTGCTAAAGAAATCGACATCGCCGGCGCCTCTCGTCCCATCGATGAAAAGGAATTGGAAGGAGCCAAAACCGCTGGTGTTGAGTTCATTGAACTACCCATCGCCTACGACGGTCTGACTGTGGTGGTGAACAAAGAAAATACTTGGGCGAAATCGCTGACGGTCACCGAATTGAAGGCAATTTGGTCGCCAGACAGCAAAATCTTGAATTGGAAAGATGTTCGTGCTGGCTTCCCCGATCAAGCCCTGAAGCTATACGGCGCCGGGACTGCAAGCGGCACTTTTGATTACTTTACGGAAGCAATATGCGGGAAGAAGGGGGCTATTCGAAAGGATTATCAAGGTAGCGAAGACGACAACGTGACCGTGCAGGGTGTTACGGGCGACAAAGGTGCCATGGGCTTCTTTGGCTACACTTACTTCCTTGAAAATAAAGAGACCCTTAACGCAGTTGAAATTGACAATGGCGCAGGACCGGTCGCTCCCAACGAGGAGACGATTATCGCAGGCAAGTACGCTCCGCTGGCACGGCCACTCTTCATCTACGTGAACAAGGCGAGCGCAGAGCGAAAGGAAATTCAGGACTATGTCAAGTTTTTCCTCAGCGAGCAGGGAGTTGCGATCCTGAAAGAAGAAAAGTATGTTGCCCTGCCCGCAAAGGCATACGAACTCGCGAACAAGCGATTTGAAGACCGAAAAACGGGTAGCGTATTTGGTGGAAAGAGTGCGGTCGGAGAGAAAATCGAAGACCTTCTCGCCAAAGAGGGATAGAAATAATTGGCCAGTGCAACTGATATCGGCGGCAATAAGAGAATTGTCGCCGAATATCTGAAGCGGAGACTCAGTCTCCGAGGATTCAGCGAAGGAACCATTCGCTGGATCGCTTTTCTTTGCGCATTCGTTTGCGTGTTGACGACTTTGGCAATCGTCTATTTCCTCATCGCAGAAAATATTCCGTTCTTCCAGAAAATCTCGCCTTGGGCGTTTTTAATGGGCCGAGAGTGGAGCCCTATGATTTCTCCCCATAGCTATGGGGTTTTGCCGCTTATCAACGGTACTTTTATGGTTGCGATTGGCGCGGGGTTGTTCGCCATTCCTCTAGGGCTAGCCTCAGCAATCTACCTCAGCGAGTTCGCTACTCCGAAGCAGAAGGGGCTACTGAAGCCGCTTTTGGAAGTTCTAGCGGGCATCCCGACGGTGGTCTATGGGTTCTTTGCCCTTACTACAGTTACCCCGCTCTTGAAAAAGCTCTGGCCGTCTGTGGAGATCTTTAACGCGGCGAGCGGAGCCATTGTTGTAGGCATAATGATTTTGCCGCTCATTTCTTCACTCTGTGAAGACGCGCTATCCGCGGTGCCTCAATCGCTTCGCGAGGGGGCATATGCACTAGGAGCGACCAAGTTTGAAGTCACGATGAAGGTTGTGGTGCCCGGCGCACTTTCGGGAATCATGTCTTCGTTTATTCTTGCGATTTCTCGTGCTGTGGGAGAGACCATGGCGGTGACCCTCGCGGCGGGTTCCTCTCCGAAGATGGGGCTCAACTTTGGAGGGAGCATCCAGACGATGACAGCTTACATTGTGCAGGTGACCAAGGGCGATACGCCGCATGGCTCAATTGCGTATCAAACCATTTTCGCGGTCGGGCTTGCTTTGTTCATCATTACTTTCGGGCTCAATATGCTCGCGAAGGCCCTGGTTAAGAAGTACCGGAGGTCAGAATGAACGTCCCCTTTGGTTCGAGTACGGAATATAATCGGCGACGAATGCGCAAGGACTCCATTTTTAAGTGGGTCTGCTTCTTGAGCGTGGCGTTCGCGATCCTAGTCTTAGGCGTCTTGTTGGTCGGAATTCTGGCAAGCGGTCTGCCTCATTTGAACATGGGATTTCTCACGAATCTTGCTTCTCGGAAGCCAGAAGAAGCCGGAATCAAGGTTGCGCTTCAAGGAACTCTCTGGATCATTGGGCTGACCATTCTCATTTCTGTCCCGGTTGGAATAGCGGCGGCAATTTATCTGCAGGAATTCGCGAAGAAGAACCGCATCAATGCCTTCATCCAACTTAACATTGCCAACCTCGCGAGTGTTCCTTCGATCATTTATGCTCTCCTTGGGCTCGCATTGTTTGTGCGATTTATGGACTTGGGCCGGTCCATCATAGCGGGCGCCCTCACGATGAGTCTTTTGATCTTGCCGATGATCATCATCACCACGCAGGAGGTGCTCAAGGCAGTCCCAAGTTCCCTGCGAGAGAACTCTTTGGCCCTAGGATCAACGCCCTTCCAGGCGGTTGTAAAGCAGGTGTTGCCAGCGGCGGCTCCCGGGATCATGACTGCGGTGATTCTCGGGGTTTCACGGGCGATGGGAGAAACTGCTCCACTCATTACCATGGGGCAGGTCTTCGTTAGTTTCAGTCCGGAAAACGTGGGCGACAAATTTACGGCGTTGCCGCTTCAAATATTTAACTGGGCAGGCGATCCACGCTCTAGTTTCCGCGATTTAGCGGCAACGGCGATCATTATTCTTCTCGCCGTCCTCCTCACACTGAATGCGTTTGCGATTCTTCTCCGGAATCGATTTCAGCGTTCTCGGTGATCAAGGCGGACTTTTCAGTTTTAGGCTTGCGTGGATGCCCCAATTTGATTTGCTCTGCTCGCCGGAAGAAATCAAGGAGGGTTTTAGAGTCCTCAGCGGCTAGGGTGTTCTTGAGAGCACTAAGCCGCGCCTGAAGTTCGTCAATCTGATTGACCACCGAATCCCGGTTACTGAGCATCACTTGACGCCATAGCTCAGGGTAATTTCCGTCGACCCGGGTCAGGTCACGCCAGGAGTTTCCGCCCAATTCCGGCTGATTAAGTTCATTCGCCATCTGTACCATGATGGCCGCGAGCGCATGGGGCAAGTGACTCAAAAGCGCGACATGCTCATCATGCTCCGTTGGGCTCATCCAAGTCGGCTCCGAATCTAAGGCATAGACCATAGACTCCACTTTCCAAATGGCCTCTTTGGAGTTTGCATCCCAGGAGCAGAGGATCCACGAAGAATCGACGAATAGGCTTCCCCTGGCGAAACTGTGATGGCTC
>JAIOPU010000162.1 GCA_021413725.1 Armatimonadota bacterium
GATCGACTTGTTTGGGGGGAAATTCTAGGGCCGTGGCTTTTTGGCGTTGCCATTTTCACTGTGCTCATCATGGCCGGATCGTTGCTCTTTAAGATCACGGAGTATTCGGTGAAAGGGGCTGGATCAAGTTATGTCACTCAACTAATTTTGCTCCTCTTGCCCGGCGTCATGGCCAAGACTTTCCCTATGGCGGTTCTCCTCGCCGCGCTACTTTCCTTTGGACGACTAAGCGGTGAAAGTGAAATCATCGCGATGCGTGCGGTCGGAATCAACCTCACACGCATCATGCGTCCGGTAGCCATTTTTGGATTCGGAGTTGCGCTTCTTGCCTTTTCGTTCAACGAACTAGTGGTCCCTTGGGCGGCGTTGCGCGCAACTGAAGTCGAGGAAAAAATCAAGCAGCAGATCGATGGCACACAGCTTCGCCCTACGAGTTACGCGATGTTTGACAAGTCGGGCCACATCACCAGCCAGATTATGGCCGCCGACTTTAGTTTCATGGAAGGCACTCTAACCGACGCTACTCTTGCAACTTACGACCGAACTGGTAAGGTGACCTATATCCTCAACGCGCATAAGCTGAAATTCAAGAGTGAACAGGAATGGGAAATAAAGGGGGAAGCCACACTGATCTCAAGCGATGGAAAGAGCGCGATTACGGTGGATGGTGCTTGGCCAACCGAAATTCCCAAATTAGAGATTTTGCCTGATGAGATAAAGGCCTCTAAAGTAAAAGATCTGGATGCTTACTCGATGCGCAGAATGGGTGAGTTGATCATCAAGGCACGACAAAACCCGAAAGTCAGCCGTGACCAAGTCGCGAACCTGGAGTATGGATATTGGAGCAAAATTTCTGTTCCGTTTGCATCCTTGGTTTTTGCACTCGTCGGAGCCCCACTTGGCATTCGGAATCACAGGACGGGCGCATCGACCGGTTTCTGGATGGCGGTCTTGATCATTTTTGCGTATTTCCTCGTGACCAATATGATGTCGATGCAGGCTCGCGGGGGGGCAATACCACCTTGGACCGCCGCGTTTGCGCCCTTGCTCTTCGGTTTGATCTACGCTGCTGTCACAATTAAGCGTAAGAATTAAGGAAGATTCAATTTAGACATGGAACTCGCCAGTTTTGGGGTTGTTTTACTTTTTTGCATTGTAGGAGCGTTTCTCGCCTACTTTGCCGATAATCTTGGGCGGTATCTCGGCAAAAAGAGGCTATCCATTTTCAAGTTGCGCCCCCGCCATACGGCGACCTTTCTTACTTGCACCGCAGGCTTCATCATTCCGCTTTTGACGGTCGGGGTACTTGCCGCGATAAGCCGCGAAGTCAGGGTAATTCTGGCAGAGGGGAGCCAACTCTCTGGGCAGAGAGATAAACTCCGGACAGACCTCATCACCTCGAAGGAGGAGATCAGGCAAAGCACCTTGGAGGGCTCCAAGAAGGACCTTGAACTTCGACAAAAGCAGGGCGAGATCAAGGAAGCCGGGACGAAACTTACAAAGTTGACGACGGAGTTGACCGGAGTCAAGCGAACTTCCGGGGAACTGAAGAAGCAGACGGAATCCTACCGGGCACAAGTCGCTAATTTTCGGACGCAGGTTTCAAAGCTAGGCTCCCAGGCCTCCACTCTTAGACGCGAGTTCGAATTGAAGAAGAGAGAATTCGAGGGTCTCAACGTGAGCCTAAAGCGAGTGAACGCCGAGTTGCAAGAGAACAACGGTAACTCTCAGAAGTTGCTCCTCCAACAGTCACAACTTGAGCGAGAGATAAAGCAAAAGGAGCGAACGATCGGAGAACTCAAAACCAGTGAAGCCCAGATCAAAAAGGCGTTCGATGACTCTAAGCTTACTTATACAAATTTGCTTTCTGCCCTCGACGGAGAGAAAGAAAAAGCAGAAGCTGACCTAAAGAAACTTCAAACCGAGTACACCACTCTCACCGAAGACATCGCTCAACTCCAAGCGTTGAGCAACTCCTTGGGATCCAATGCCGCAAGTGCGCGCGTCCGGCCGCTCATTTTCAACCGATATGACGAACTGAACCGCACTCGTGTGGGAACTGGTTTGACTGCAGAAGAAGCGAGAATGCACATTGACAGTGCTTTGCTCGTTGCGGAGCGAGAGGCCGCAAAACGAGGGGCCAAACCGGCGCAAGGTGGCAAGTCGGTGACCCTGGTCGAAATTCCCTACAAAGATCAAATCAAATCCCCTGAGGAACAAATGGCGGACGCAGTGCGGGCTCTCACCGGCCAGAAGCAACCACAAGTCATCATGGTCAACGCTTACTTCAATTCATTTTTGGAAGAGTACGTTCCGGTGGTTCTGCAGATCCAGCCCAACCCAGTCATCTACAAAATTGGCGATGTCATTGCAGAACAGCGGATAGATGGTGCACAGAGCGAGGAGAATATACTGAAGCAAATCTCAGACTTCCTTCAAGACGGTGTAAGAAAGGCGGCAATTCGAAGCAAAATGATTCCGGCACGGGGCAAAGAGGAGATGCTGGGAGAACTCAGCACCGATCGCGTTCTCGCTCTTGTTCGACAAATTAGAGGCACTGGCCGCACCCTTCGGGTTACTGCGATTGCCTCCCGAGAAACACGGGCCGCAGATAACCTCTCGCTTGATTTCAGGTTTAGATAAATGGAGAAGTGCGTCCTCGCGATCGATCCCGGAAGTTCCAAATGCGGAATTGCATTGGTCAACCGTACCAAGGATGACAAACTCGAATTGCTTTGGCGGGGAGTGTTTCCAGAAGGCGAACTTGAAGAGCGAGCCAAGGAAGCGATGACCATCCGTCCTTACTCCTTAGTGATTATCGGTTCGGGAACGAAGTCCAAAAAGTTTGTTCACCGCCTTCGTGAAGCGATGCCGAGCATGGGAGTGCTTGTGGTCGATGAGGTGAACACGTCCCACGAGGCCAGGGCTCGTTACTGGGAGCATAATCCACGGAAGGGCCTTAGACGGCTGCTTCCCAGCACTCTGCAAGTGCCACCCGAACCGGTGGACGATTTCGTCGCACTCATTCTCGCCGAGCGCGTGCTGCTTGACTAGCTTCGGGTAAGTACAACCGAATTCGTCATTCTCCGAGTTCGGTAAACATTAGTCTTGTCCGGTATGGCGATGCTCTCAGACCAATTGATCGCATTGAGGCTACCGTCTGATACGCGGATGGAGTAGACGCCTGAGCCTTTGAACAGGCTTTCGGTAGTTTCAGAATTGACAAGGCATGCAATATCTGCGACCCTCAGTTTGCCAAGTATCCGAAAACCCTTGAAAGTGAGTTTCATTGATATTGGCTTGGGCAGGTGAGGATGAGCTATGGTTTGGAACCAACTTTGCCCCACTTTGATGGCTACGCTTGGATATCGAATGTCACCGAATGCAAGGAAGGGAAATGATCCGACGCACTGATTGAACCGATCTACGTTGAGTTCGTACGTGCGAGCGAACTTAGTGTTGGGAGTGAAGATGTATTGGACTTTTGCTTGACTTCCGATCAAGGAGACGGTTTTTGCAAGCACAGGCAGGCTTGACGGTGTTGCCATGACATCGGAGTTGGTCGGATTTTGTGAAAACAAGTACGACGCGGAATCGCCCACTCGAAAAGATCTACGGATTTGGTAGGCTTCGCCAACTTTTGTCACCTGCGCCTGTACGCAAATTCCGGCGAGGGCAAGGGCAGTGGCAAAAATGGATTTCGTTTGCATGACCACTTAACCTGCATATGCCATGCCTTCCTTACTCTGGCCCAAAAAACCGGCACATTCCCGAGGGAATGTGCCGATATCTGAGCGATCAGCCAGTGATTAGGCTACTTGCGAACCATCGTCATGTTCATTTTCATGTTCATGGGTTTGGCACCCTTTTGTTGCGCGGGCATGTTCATCGTCATCGCCATGGATGTCGAATACATGGATCCGTCTGAAGTAAGCATCAGAACCGTTCCTGTTCCAGACATTGCCATTCCCTGGACGTTGCCCTTCACTGTAAACGCGATGTTCGCAGCATTCTTTCCGCCAACCGTCTTGAATCCGAGCAATTTGTAGGTCGCATTGGCGCTTGCCGTTCCGCCCATGGCTCCGGAGAGGTCGCCAGTCCATGTGCTACCGACCTTGACCGCCTTTTCGGGCAAGGCAACGCTGATGTTGCCCTGCGCGGAACCGCCTCCTGATGGACGCCCGCGGCTGTCCATCGTAATCGTCTGCTTTGGAATTTTGGTTCCCGCGACATCACCCATCGTTACTTCGATTGTGGCTTTGTCTCCGCTGACGCTAAGAACCTTTTGGGTGCTCTGTGAGGTCATCGGTGCGGGTTTCTTGCCTCCCGGTGCGCCCATCCCCATATCAAAGTTCATCGTCATGACGTGCCGAATCACTTCGCCCTTCGTGTACTTGACGCGGAACAGATATGCGTCACCCTGTTTCGTAATTTGAGCTTGTGCTGTCGGGGCGCCGACAACGAGAACTGAACCGGTGACGGCTAAAGAGAGAATTGTTTTTAGTTTCAAATGTTTCACCTTAAAGAAATACGTCTTGGAATGTTGTTTAGTGTTACTTTCTGCCTATGGCAGAACTTCGATGCGGTATGTCAGAACTTGTCCTTGCACTTGTTGCCCCAGGGCTGCCGCCTCTCCTGCCGCGACTAACGCGGTTGGGAAGCGAATTTCGTACTTACCACCCTTGTTCATCGCGGTGAACGCATCGTCAAGTCCGATAGATAGCGAACCATCGCCGATGGTGGCTTCCATCGGCTTCTTTGCCTGAACGACCACTTTATTGCTCAGAGAAATCTCTAGGTTAAACTTGACCTTATCTCCCTTCTTGATCTTTGGCCCGGTACCAGCAGTCTTCTTTAAGAAGTCGTAGGTGGTCTCGTCGCCAGCCCTAACGATGTCGCAAACCTTCACTTTGAAAATCAGGACTGAGTTCGGCGGAATATCATTTCCCTGCCCCTGGGCGCCATAACCCAATTCGCTCGGGATCGTGAGCGTTCGCTCCTCGCCCGCTTTCATGCCCAGAAGTCCGAGCTGCCAACCGCGAATGACCTGACCGGGCAAAGTGACCGGATATGGCGGCTTGCCTCCCTTGTCGTTGGAATCAAATTCAAAGCCGTCAACTCTCGTTCCCGCATATTGCATGAAGACCGTGTCGCCGTTCGCGGCACCAGGACCGGTTCCTTCTTTGGTGACAACCATCTTGATGGAATCACGCGCCGCTTTGTCCTGCGGCGAAAGTCCGGCGATCGGATCATTGGCTTTGGCGGGTTCTGGCTTTGCGGCTGGGTCAGCTTTCGGAGTTTCTACCGGAGGAGTCACCTTGTCCGGCTCTGTTGCAGGCTTTTCCGTCTTTTCTGGAGCAGTCGTCGTTGAGGCAGTTGTGGTTACCGGGTCTGACTCGGCATTTTTTGGCTCGTCCTTTGAACATCCAACGACTCCGATAAGCGTGGCGATGAGTGCGTACATTGCAAGTTTGCGCATATCTTTAATGTACCCAACACAATGCCGGTACAATTAAGTTTCCGGAATGGCGAAAAAAAAGGGACAAAAAGAACCGCAGGGTCCCGCTACGATTCATAACCGCAAAGCCAGCTTCGATTACACCATTGAAGACACGTACGAAGCCGGTATTGCGCTTGTTGGCAGCGAGGTCAAGAGCATTTTTCTCGGAAGGGCGAACCTTACCGATGGTTATTGTCGCGTCTTGAATTCCGAACTTTGGCTGCTAAATTTCGACATTGAGCAGTACTCACATTCCGCCCACTACTTACCTGAAAGGCGCAGAGATCGAAAACTTCTGCTCCATCGCAGAGAAATTGACGTTCTTCAACGCAAAACCCAAGAAAAAGGCCTCGCTCTGATTCCATTGCGGATGTATTTTAACGATAAAGGCCGCGTGAAGGTTCTCATCGGTCTTGGGCGCGGTAAGAAAGACTACGACAAGCGCCAAGCGATTGCCGATAAGGAAACGCGGCGGGAACGGGAAGAAATCGTTCGCGGCAAGCAGCGAGGGGAATAGCCGTGAATCACGCTCTTCGCGTTCTGGAATTCGAAAAAATACGTGAACTTTTGGTTTCGCAATGCGAAAACGAGGTCGCGCGCGAGTCAGCTTCGGAGATTCTTCCGAGCTATGATGCTCGCGTTGTGGTGCAGTTGCAGACTCAGACTAGTGAGGCATTCGCGTTGCTCGGAAAAGAGAGTTTGCCTTCATTGGACCGGGTGAAGGACCTTCGACGGGGCTTGGAGATTGCGAGCAAAGGCGGGACAATGGACGCCGGCTCGCTCTGGGCGGTTGGGGATTCTCTGACGGTTATGCGGCTACTTTTGAGTGCGGCAAGGGCGCACAAGGAAGATTTGTACGAACTTTGGCCCATGTTTGCTTGCCTGCCCGAACTGAAATCGTTGGAAGAAAAGCTTCTGAATGCCTTTGATGCAGATGGTGAAGTTCGCGACGAAGCGAGTGCCGAGTTGTTGCGTTTGCGGCGGACCAAAAAGGCCGTCGCCGCCCGCGTCATCGAGCGGATTCAGGCTTACACGACGGGCAAAAGTCGCGAATATCTGAGCGACCCGATTTATACACAGCGCGAAGGACGTTATGTCGTTCCGATTAAGTCGGAGCATCGTGGCAAGATCAAGGGGATTGTCCACGACACTTCGAGTTCGGGCCAGACAGTTTTCATCGAGCCCGCCGATGTCGTTCAGGCCGGGAACGCTTTGCGCGAGGCGGAAGCGGCTGAACGGGCTGAAGTTGCCCGGATTATTGCCGAGTTTTCCAGTCGAGTGGGCGCAGAGGCTTCTTCAATCCAACTTGGAGTTGAAACTTCCGCAAAACTCGATCTGATCTTTGGCAAGGCAAAACTAGGGTACGCGATGAATGCGTGCGCGCCTCGCCAGGCTCCTGCCGCGACCCTTTGGATTCGGTCGGGGCGGCACCCTCTTTTGGATGCGGGGATCGCAGTTCCGTTGAGTTTAGAACTTGGAGGGGAGATCGAAGCTCTCCTAATTACGGGTCCCAATACGGGCGGAAAAACCGTTTCGATTAAGACCGTGGGTCTCTATGTCGCGATGAACCAGTGCGGCATGATGGTCCCGGCAGAGGACGCTGGGCTGGGAGTCTTTTCCCAGATTTGGGCAGATATTGGGGACGAGCAAAGTCTTGAGCAATCGCTATCCACGTTTAGCGGCCACATCAAAAATATCGCCGAAGCGGCAAAAATGGTTCGTCCAGGTGCGATCGTGCTTATGGACGAGGTTGGGGCGGGGACTGACCCCGCCGAAGGAGCGGCACTGGCTCGATCCATTCTGAATTACCTCAAAGATCGTGGGGCGAAGATTTTGGCGAGTACGCACTACGGCGAGTTGAAAGTTTTCGCCTACAACACGCCGGGGTTTGTCAACGCCGCAATGGAGTTCGACACGAAGACTTTGCGCCCAACTTACCGGCTGATGGTCGGTGTGCCGGGGGCGAGTCACGCTCTACGTATTGCCGAGAGATATGGCCTGCCGCTGGAAATTGTCGAGAATGCGCGACAAAGCGCGGGTGAGCAGGAGCAAGATGTGGCGCGGATGTTGGAACGACTTGAGGTCGCTCAGAAGCAAGCACAGAAAGCGCAAGGCGAAGCCGATCGTCTCAGCGGGCGTTTGCGGCAACTGGAATCTGAGACCGAGCGGAAACTTGCGGAAGCGGACAGGGCCCGCCGAGAAGCCCGCCAGAAGGCCGCAGAGACGCTTGACGTGGCCTTAAGGGAGATTCGGCTCGAGGCGATGGACATTTTTGACGACCTCAAGACTGCTTACAGCCCTGCGGCGCTCGAGAAGGCTCGGGCAAGGCTGCGAGATTTACAGATCGCAGGCCAGGAACTTTCGAACGAAATGAGGCCCGAGGTCGCTCGCAAGAAGACGCCGCTCATTACCAAAGGAATGTCGGTCAAGGTCGAGGGGTACTCCGCTACCGGGCTTGTTCTGGAATCCCCGAAAGACGGTAAGGCGCGAATTCAGATGGGCTCGGTCAAACTGACAGTTCTGCTAGAAGACTTGATCCCGGTTGCGAGTGCGCCGACGGCGGTGAAGGCCGCGCCGAAGAAAAACCTCAACCTCGAAAAGGCGAGCCAGATAGCGGGAGAAATTCAGTTGATCGGGATGCGTGCGGAGACGGCAGAGCTAGAACTTTCCAAGTATGTTGATAACGCGCTTTTGGCGGGTTAC
>JAIOPU010000163.1 GCA_021413725.1 Armatimonadota bacterium
GTGATTTCTTCATAATCTGCACCCTCGATCTCACCGGTTCCACGCTGGATTGCGCGCTTGATGTTCTCTTGGGGAAGTCCCGCAAGGCGAGCCTTTTCCAAAATCACGCGTAACTTGGCATTGAGCATCGGGTCGCCGCCCGACTTCGCCGCCATGATGATTTCTCGCCCGAGTTTGGTGAAAAGCTTGCCGCGAATCGCGTCTTGCTTACCCTTGCGGTGCTGAATATTCTTCCATTTACTGTGGCCCGCCATAAGTTATCCTAGCTGTGAGGCAATTCTTCCAAACGCTGACTTGCCGGCGTAAACAGCCTCGTTACCGAGGAGTTCCTCGATTCGAATGAGTTCGTTGTACTTGGCAACCCGGTCGGTTCTGTTCGGGGCGCCGGTCTTAATCTGACCGCAATTCGTCGCGACGGCAAGGTGGGAGATTGTCGCGTCTTCGGTCTCACCAGATCTGTGGCTCATGACCGAAGTGTAGCCTGCGCGCTTCGCCATCTCGACGGCGGCAAGAGTCTCCGTGAGCGAGCCGATTTGATTGACTTTGACGAGGATGGAATTCGCTGTGCCGGACTCAATACCGCGCGATAAACGAGTGACATTGGTCACGAAGAGATCGTCGCCGACGATCTGGCACTTGTGGCCGACTTGGTCGGTGAAGTGCTTCCAAGACGCCCAGTCGTCTTCGGAGTGGCCGTCCTCGATGCTGATGATGGGGTACTTCTCGGTGAGAGAGACGAGGAAGTCTGACTGCTCTTCCCCGCTCAGGCTCTTTCCGTTCTTGTAGCAGTACTTTCCATCCTTGTAGAATTCCGTCGCGGCGCAGTCCATGCCGAGGTAAATCTGCTTGCCCGGCTCGTATCCGGCCTTGCTGATGGCTTCCATGATGTAGTCCAGGGCGAGTTCTTGGGAATCAAGGCTCGGCGCAAATCCGCCTTCGTCGCCCACACCCGTCGCTAGTCCCTTTGATTTCAAAACGGCTTTGAGCGTGTGGTAGACCTCACATCCCCAACGGACAGCCTCGGAGAATGTGGGCGCGCCCACGGGGAGAATCATAAACTCCTGGAAGTCAACGTTCGAATCTGCGTGCTGGCCACCGTTAAGGATATTCATCATCGGAACGGGCAAAACGTGCGCGCTTACCCCGCCAACGTACTTATAAAGAGGCAATCCAGTCGAGAGGGCCGCGGCTTTTGCGACCGCGAGTGAAACGCCGAGTATGGCATTCGCGCCAAGCTTGGCCTTGTTGGGCGTACCATCAAGTTCGAGCATCATGGCGTCGATCGCGCCTTGGTCAGTGGCATCGCAATCAATCAGTTGAAGCCCAATGGTCTCGTTGACGTTCTCAACGGCCTCAAGGACACCTTTGCCCATGTATCGCGACTTGTCGCCATCCCGTAATTCGACCGCTTCGAACGCGCCGGTGCTGGCCCCGCTCGGAACTGCGGCTCGACCCAGAGAACCGTCGTCCAGGTGTACATCAACTTCAATTGTGGGGTTGCCCCGGCTATCTAGAATTTCGCGCGCGATGACATCAATAATTACGGCCATGATTAGGCATGAGAATACCTTTTCAGAGGCCCCGACTAGGAACCACGAGCGTCACTTCGTCTTCTACTGCCATCGAAAGGGACAACTTCTCGCTCGCAGGCCACATCTCGAAGGGTCCCCCATCTGAATGCGGGTTGAGCAGTGGGCACCAAGTCCCGTAGGCGATGGAGCCGTCCCATGTCCCCACATACAGGTACGGAATGCCCACTCCAGCCTGGCTAGGCTCGTTGGTTCGAGAGTAGCGCCGGGTCATCGAGATGCCTTGCGGACCTGATCCAAAGGTGCCCACGACCTCAAAATCGCCGTCCTTGTCCATGCCTGTGCCCTCAACGCGACCATCCGTGATGTGCAACTTCATTTGCTCACCGATACGGATTCCATATTGAATGGACCACCCTAGCCATGGGCCAGAAGTTGCGCCGAGATCACTCATTCCTTCATTTTACGCCAATTTTCCGTAACTTCCAACCTTTTGGACTGGTAGACTCAGTAAAGGAAATGGGCAAGGAAAATTATTTTTGGCACAAGCTCCACTCGCTGACCGGCATTATTCCCGTTGGATTCTATGTCGTCCAGCATTTGACTTTGAATACGTTCGCCTTTGCCGGTGCTGAAAAATACGACGCCGTGATTCTCTTTTTTGAGGGCGTTCCGCCTCAAATTCTGTGGTTCCTGAAGATCTTTGTCATCTTCCTACCGCTCGTTTTCCACGCGATCTACGGCATGTTCATCGTCTCCCGTAGCGAAGGCAATTACTCCCAAGCCGCTTATAAATTTCGCGAGAACCGCTATTACACGTTACAGCGCCTTTCCGGCATGTTCCTGTTTTTCTTCCTCATTTTTCACTACATCACGATGCCGATTCAAAACGTGCTGCACGGGCCTGAAAATACCGTCATGTATAAGAACTGGGCCGCATACCTGCTGTCGTTTGGCGGACTTCCTCTCTTGATGTACGTCCTCGGGATCACTTCGGCGGCTTACCATTTGGCTTACGGCATTTGGAACTTCTGCATCCGCTGGGGTATCACGATCAGTGAGCAATCTCAGATGCGCATGGGCAGGTTTTCCTTCGGTGCCTTCATCGCCATATCCGGATTGGGCATCGTCTCACTCGTGGGCTTTTTCTGGGCACCGTTAGCACCTAAGGCCAAGACGGTGGAGGCCAGAATCTCCCAGCCTGCCTTGCCCAATCACGAAATTAACTACGGACGTTGATCCATCAGCCCAACCATCGAGTTTCTTTAGAGTGGTTCACCATGTTCCTACAATTTTCGGTTCCAGATAGGCCGAAAGCTGCTCAATGTGATACACGTCGTGGTGCCCAAGCATGTTGGCTACGTCAGCAATCTTGATCGGGCCGCGCGTGGAGTGATCGTATCGTAACTCGAGTTGCTCGGGCGTCAACTCTCGAATCATTTGTACCGTTCGTGCGCGACGCTCGCGAAATAGTTTGAGTTGCTCGGGGATGTTGGAGTGGGCGTAATCGTGATCAATCGCGATTTGGCCCTCGTCGATGTCCGGCATCGGGGCGAGGTCCGCCTGGATCGCCGCCGCGATACGCGCGCAGAAGATCGGCTCCCAATCCGCGAGGTGACAAATCACCTCACGCGGTGTGAACCGCCCTTCTTCGAGCGGAGTGTCCCACTGAGCCTGAGGAATCTGCCGAAAGAGGCGGTCGAAAATGTTTGCAGTCAATTCAGCCGATTTCAGGGCATAGGCATTCATGAATTTCAGGTTACCTCGGACTCTCCCGGTAATTTTCAGCGTATCATAATAGAGAACATGACTGATCCGACGAATTTCTCAAGGCGCAAATTTCTTGCCGTTACCGCCTCAAGTTCAGCACTCTTAGCGGTACCATCGCTGGGTCAGTCAGTCTTAGGAATCAAACCAATGGAACCGATTATCTCTCCCAAACTCGTCACCGTCCCCCAAGCAATCCCGGACAAGGTCTACGGCTCAGAAAAGGTTGGCATTAGCCGAAAAACTCACGACGAGCACCTAAAACTCTGGCAAGGCTATGCAAATAAAACTAACTAAATCCGCAAGGCTCTTGCCGAGATGGAAGTGGATCCAGCCAAGGGAAATCAAATTTTCAGCCAGATGCGAGCCCTGAAGGTCGATTACACTTTTGCCTATGAAGGTTACATCAACCACAACGTTTACTTCGATACGGTCGGAGGGAATGGCGGCCCAGCGACCGGTGCCGTCGCAAAACTCATAGACGAGGCCTATGGCAGCTTTGAGAATTGGGTGAAAGACCTCAAGACCACTGGTGTCGCTGCGAGGGGATGGGTTTACCTGGCGTACGATCATGACGAAAAGCGGGTGTTCAACTACATTGGCGACGCGCAAAACAGCTTCCCGATTTGGAATCACACTCTGCTCCTCGCAATGGATGTGTACGAGCATGCCTACTTCCTTGACTTCGGAACCGCCCGCGCTAAGTACATTGAAGCCTATCTCCAAATCATAGACTGGGCCGCCGTCAACGCCCGTCTCTAAAAAAGTCTCGCACTGCGAGGTTCTGCAGGGTCAGCAAAAATTGCTGACCCTGGCCTATTTTTCAATACTCGAATCCGCTGAAATTACCAGCCAATTTCGGCCACTCCTGGTGGAATGACTTTAGTATCAAGCATGAGTGACGAATTTTCAAAGCGGTGGCGTGACTCGGTGCGGGGTCATTGGAACGAGCCAAGAGTGCAGGTTCTCGATGAACTCAGCGCGAATACAATCCTGGCGTGCAAAGCAAGATATCTAGT
>JAIOPU010000035.1 GCA_021413725.1 Armatimonadota bacterium
TCTTCCAAACCGGGATACTTTCCGGTTCCTGGCCCGAAGCAGGCGGTGACGCGAGCGACGTCGCCCATGAGCCACATCAGTTGGTCAAGCCCATGAGTCCCGAGGTCGCCGAAGGCTCCGCTCCCCGCCCGCTTAGGGTCCGCCATCCAAGCCCATTCACCGTCAAACCAACCTGCGAGAGCCGCACCGTGACAGATGCAAGTCCGAATCCGCGTAACTTGCCCAAACCAGCCGGAATCGACGCGCCGTTTGATCTCCTGAACCGCCGCGTCGCGCATTTTGTAGCCCGTGTGGAAGAGCACCCCCGCCTGCTCGATCTCCGCCGTCATCCGGGCTGAGTCCGCTAGGGCGAATCCAAGCGGCTTTTCGACAAACATGTGCTTTCCCGCCCGAGCCAAGGGCGTCACGAGTTCTTCATGCAGGCAAGTCTCGCTCAAAATGATCACCGAGTCCAGACGCTTGTTCTCAACGATCTCGTCGAAGCCGACCGCATAGCAACCAAGCTTAGCCCCCGCTGCCTGCGCCCGGGCATGGTCGTGGTCCCAGACGCTGGTGACTTGGATACCTCGCTGAATGATCTTGTTCAGAAAGTCGGGGGTGTGGATATGAGCGACGCCAACAAGCGCAACGGATTTCATCCCGCAATTATGGGCTAAACGAGAGCGTGGCTGAGGAGCCACTTCGGCAGCTCGGGATCGCCGTAGGCTAACTCCCAAGAATTGTGTCCCACGTTAGGATAGAGTGTCATTTTAGGCTCGCCACCGGCGGCGCGGATAGCTTCCACGGCAAGAATCGACCCGGTAGGTTGCACCACTGTGTCCACAGCCCCGTGAAACGCCCAAATCGGCGTCTTGACAAGTTCAACTCCCGCCTTAGCGGGATCGCACCAACCACAAATCGGCGCAATCGCCGCAAACTCCCAATGGAGGTTGCGAGCAAGCGTAAAGGTTCCGTGCCCCCCTTGGCTCAGCCCGGAAAGATATCGGCGTGAGGGATCCACGTCGAACTCACTCTCGACTCGCGTCAAAATGGCATTCAAAAAGTCTGTTTGCGAGGGCCACAAATCTTCCTCGCGAAGTTTCTGGGGCATAACAACCAACATGGGCCAGTTCTCCCGATTGCGGACAATCGAATTGGCGGGGCCATGAATCAGGGGCCTTAACCCATCCTCGCCGCTCTCGCCTCGACCATGTAAAAACAAAAGTGCAGGAATCGGCATTAACTCGTGATAGTTGTGCGGTACGTAAACCACATAAGACCGCGACTCTCCACGAAAATCAAAGTATCGCTCTAGGAATCCTGATTGCATTAGTTAGCTCCCTTGGCAGTCCTGATGACCTCATTTGCACGAAGGGTGAATCCAATTCGCACCTCGTAGGCTCTCGGCCAAGGAAGTTGAACGTTTAAGTTATCCAGTTCATCCACTTGGAAAAGTTTGGTTCCGGCATAAAATCTCTTGCCTAGGAACTGAGCTTGGAATGTCGCCCCTACCCGATGCGCCACGTCTTGTTGGACGAAAGTATTCATGACATCGAACGCATGACCATATACTTCTTCGCGGGGACCGGGCTCTGTTTTGTCCCTGAGCGCATAGGCTTCTGGTCGGGTGAAGCGATGATACTGGAAATCGTTGACCAAGCGATGCAGAAGAAACGCCTGCTGGTTCAGTTCGCGGACCATCGGGTCAATATCCATTTGTCGAGCGCAAAGATAGACGTTTGACGCCGGAATCACGGTCCCCAGTGTATTTCCCGCCGTGTTCCAACCGGCATAACCGAGGAGTTTTTTCGCCCGACCGCTCTCGCCAATCGCCTCAAAGAGTTGGAGGTCGCCAGTTCCGGTTTTGCCGAGATTGATATCTGCGAGTGCGACGGGCAGACCTTGGTCGATTTCCTGTTCAAGACTTTCGAGGAATCGAGCAAACACTTTGGGGCGAGGGTCGGCGGTGTTCACATACAGTGAATAGTCATAGTTCTCCCCTTGCGCTGCGATCTTCGCTCCACTCGCTTCAATCTGATTGGAAAGATTGCTCTCCATCTGCTTGGTTTCGTAGTCGCTGATCATGTTGCGTTGACCGTTGTCGGAGAACACAAGCCGGATATTGGGGCTGAACTTCTGACTGTGCAAGATCGCGCGGCTGAGCAAGACGTTTGAGTGCTGATCGATACCTTCGCAAAAATAGATCGAATTCTTTGCCTTCAGATTCGTGACCATTTGGCGGAGCTTAACGGTCTCGGAAACGTGAGGGCCCGTAGGTTGCGCGTCATCTTGACCCAGGATGAGATAGTCGAAAACCCCGGCGGCGGTCATTCGGCAGAGTTCCTTTTGCACCAGGTGATCGCGGCTACGGGCGGCGTAATATTCGGTTTGAACTCTTTCCGGCAAACGCCCTTTGAGTCTTTCGATTTCAATGAGTTCTTCAGGGCGCGCCTCAACTTCGAGCCGACTCCGAGCCACAACCAATTTCGTGAGCGTGTCGCGCCACGACTTGGTGGATTGAAGCGCGGTTGGGGCGAGCCGCATGATAGAGCTGAAAGCGAAAAACTTTGTCTCCGGGGACGACCGGCGCATAAGTTGTAAAGTGCGCAATCTGTCAATTGCCTTTCGGTAGGGCGTGGTTGGGATTCTGGATGAAATCAGGCCGCCGTATGCGATCATATCGGTACTGACGATGACTGCAGAATAGTCCCTGAGGTCCTGTTTTCCGAGCCATTCGAGAATCTTGTCGGGGTCTCCGGGCTTCGTGAATCGACCCAAAAGGTCCAAGGGTGGGGTCAGAACATCGACATCCGCGATGCTTCCAATCATTTGAGCGAACTGACCAGCCGCCGGGCGGTCGTCAATGGGAATCAGCAAAATTGGCCGAGGTTTGTCAGAGGCTTGGCACAGAGCCGCAACTCCCACAAGTCCTGCCCAAATCAGCCGACGAAACACCTTCACAAGATACCCCGGACAGGCTTCTCAGTTTGCCGGTAACCTACGTTCGTTATGATTCTCGGTAGCATTCTTTTCGCCTCGCTCGCACTCGGCGCACCTACGGCCAGCCCAATCTCCATCGTCCCCCGTCCTACCTCGATCGAATTTGGTACAGGAGCCTTTCAAGTTGATTCAAAAACATCTATCGTGGCCGCACCCAAGGCAAGGGGGACCGCGAAGTACCTGCAGTCAGTTCTGCGTCCTGCGACCGGGTTTGACTTCGAAATCAAGACTAAGGGCGCGGGCGGAATACAACTTGTCCTTGACCCAAAACTTACGACTCTCGGTGAGGAAGGTTATCTACTGGTCTCGAATCCGAAAGGAGTTTTGATTAGCGCAAGCACTCAAACCGGTCTCTTCTATGGAGTCCAAACTCTCCGCCAACTCCTTCCGACCGAGATTTTTCGTGCCTCAAACCAAACGACAAAGTGGGCAGTGCCAGCCGTTACCATTGAGGATAGTCCTCGCTTTGGTTGGCGCGGGGCGCACCTGGATGTTGGTCGGTATTTCATGCCCAAGGAGTTCGTGCTGAAATACATTGACCTCCTCGCAGTCCACAAAATGAACATGTTCCACTGGCATCTCACCGAGGATCAGGGCTGGCGAATTGAAATCAAAAAGTACCCCCGACTTACGGAAGTAGGAGCTTGGCGCAAAGATTCGATGCTGACCTATTCTCCAGAGACTTACTCAGGCAAGCCGCACGGCGGGTTTTACACTCAGGAAGACGTGCGGGAGATCGTCGCGTACGCCGCCGAGCGCCATATCACCGTGATGCCGGAAATCGAGATGCCCGGTCATGCCCAAGCTGCGATCGCCGCTTATCCGGAGCTTGGAAACACGGGAAAACAACTTGAGGTTTACACCAAATGGGGAGTGAGTAATGACGTGTTTAATACCGAGCCAAAAACGATCCAATTTTTGCAAGATGTTTTGACGGAAGTTATGGAACTCTTTCCTTCCAAATTTATTCACATCGGAGGAGATGAGTGCCCTAAAAGCCAGTGGAAGACGAGTAAATCGGCTCAAGCGAAAATTAAGGAATTGGGCCTCAAAGATGAACACGAACTGCAGTCCTGGTTCATCAGCCAAATGGATAAGTTCCTTACGTCCAAAGGTAGACGGTTGATGGGATGGTCAGAAATCCTTGAAGGCGGCCTCGCCCCCGGCGCAACGCTTATGGTATGGCTGGGTGATGATGGTGCCCTCGCCGCCTCTGGAAGTGGCCACGATGTAGTGATGGCTCAGAATGCCCACACCTACTACGACCACTACCAAACCGACAAGCGCGACACAGAGCCCTGGGCTATCGGCGGCAATCTTCCACTTGAGAAGGCCTATGCCTACGAACCAATCCTCCCCCAAATGTCTGCCGAACAAGCCAAGCACGTCCTGGGTGTACAAAGTCAGTGCTGGACAGAGTATATGCCGGACGAGAAGAGAGTTGAGTATATGGTGTTTCCTCGGGCGTGTGCGATGAGTGAAATTGGCTGGACTCAGCGCGACCTGCGCGACTACCCAGACTTCTCGAAGAGGATGGACACTCATCTCCAAAGGCTCACCAATCTCGATGTGAACTACCGTGGGCGGGGGAATTCTTACCCGTATCCTTTAAAATACATTAAGTAATTTGGATTTTGAACGAATTTGGCATACAATATTGTCAGGATTTATCAGTGAATATGAAATCATTACTCAGTATCGCCCTCTTGCTCGGATTTACGAGCATCTCATTTGCTCAAAAGGACATCGTTTTGGAAGAGGTCGAGGGTGTTGATCCGCCGAGACCTCGACCGATCGAACTGACTTCACCCCCGATGAATATCCTCGCCCGGGGCGGCATCAGCATCTATCAGGTCAATGTCAACGCGGCTGGACAGAACATCATCGGGGATGCCGCCAACGAGCCATCGCTCACGGTGGACCCTTCCAATCCGAATCGCATTGCGGCTGGCTGGCGGCAATTCGCAAGTATCACTTCCAACTTCCGTGAAGGCGGTTACGGCTGGTCCACCGATGGCGGAGTGACTTGGCAGGCGGATAAGCATACACCAGGACTTTTCAGAAGCGACCCCGTTCTAGAAACCACTAGCGCTGGAGTGTTCCACTACAACAGTCTTCAGCAAACGTTTTTCTCGGACGAGTTTCGCTCCAGCAACTACGGGGCAAGTTATTCCCTGCTCGGACCCGCCACGGGCGGAGATAAGCAGTGGATTGCCATCGACAAAACCACCCTCGCCAGCAACGGGAACATTTACCAGTGGTGGAGCACGGCTGGAAACAATTACAGCGGACGCCAGTTTAGCCGAAGTATTGATGTGACCCCAAACATGAGCGGCGATATCATTAACGGAAGGTCCATCAACCCGGGCGGACTCGCTGGACAAATGAGTTGCGTCGCTGATACCGGGAATGGTCCGACCGCAGGCAATGTCTATATGATGGGCACTTTGCAGCGAGACGTGGGTAGCGAACTCGACGTGATGTTTGTCCGTAGCTCGAACCAAGGCGTTTCCTTCAGTCCTGCCGTCCGCATCAACGATGACCCGGCCGGGCAGGGCCATAGTCACTGGTTCGGAACTCTCGCCGTCGCACCAAACGGCCGTCTCGACGCCATTTGGTTCGATACCCGCATCGACGCGTCCAAAATAAAGTCTGCCCCGTTCTACTCGTATTCCCTCAATGGCGGGACTACGTGGTCGGCGAATGAGCAGATCGCACCGATGTTTGACCCCCTGATCGGATGGCCCCAGCAGAACAAAATTGGCGACTACATCGGAGTGCTTTCGACGAATAATTTCGCCCAGTGCATTTTTCCCGCCACATGGAACGGCGAGCAAGATGTTTACTTCGCTCGAATCCCTGCCCCGGATATCCTGGTCCAAGGGAATATCATTCCTGCCGATTGGTCAATCACTCGTGCCGGATTGGTCGCAACGATTTCGGTTTACGATGCGGCAAATAACCTCAAGCAAACCGCAAGCGCAACGCTAGACGCCGCCGGACACTACCAGTTTGCGCTGGATCAGAATCTGGCCCATCTATCGCTCAAGATAAAGGTCAAACTGAGCCATTGGTTGCGTAAAACGGTTTATAACGGAACGGTGGGGCTAGCTGGGCTAACTACTGCGACTCAGACGCTCATTAATGGCGACGTGGACAACGGCAACGAAGTTGATTTGACGGATTACACGCAACTTCTCGTTGCGTTCAACGCCACCGTCGTTGATGGAAACTGGAATCCATCCGCAGACCTCAACGGAGATGGAATCGTAGACCTCACGGATTACACGGTCCTAGTGTTCGCGTTTAACGGAGTTGGAGACTAAGCCAAGACCATCCTGACTCGCATGACGTAGACTAACCTGTCCATGCGAAATTTTAGCGTTGCTCTCGCCGCTTTGCGGGAGCAAAAATCCCGCGCCCTCCTGAGCGCTCTTGGGATTGCGGTTGCGGCGGTCGCGATTATTCTCCTTGTCAGCATCGCCTTGGGTGTCCGCCAAGATATCAAAGGTCAGGTCGAAGACTTGGGCGTGAGTACCCTCGTTGTCCTACCCGGAAAGGTCGATTTCGGCACTTTCAACCCCAACATCGGAGGACAAAGTTACCTCAAAGAAGAGCAGGCGATAGCGGTGAGACAGGTTGCAGGCGTGGTGCGTTCTTGCCCGATGACCTTCGTAGGGGGTGGTATACGAGCGAACAAGAAGGACGCCAACCCGTTTATCGTCGCCACCACTTCCAACTGGTTTATGATGCGCCCAATGCAAATGAGGTCGGGAGACGTTTTTCGCGACCCGGATACCAAGGAACGAGTTGCCGTGATCGGTAGCATCGCATCGGATCAACTTTTTGGCGACAACGTGGACCCGGTGGGCAAAATGCTGAATGTCAACGGGCATGAGTACAAAATTCTTGGCGTGACCTTCGACAAGAAAACTGAAGGTAGCTTGTTCAGCATGGGCAGTCTTCAGAACGTGGTTTACATCCCGTTCCACGCCCAAAAGGCCATCACCCCTGAGTTGCAAGTCGACCGCATTATGATCCAGAGCGCTTCGGATGCGGACCCCAAGGTTCTCATTCCCGCGCTCACTAAGACCTTCAAACAGTTTCTCGACGAAAAGCAGTTTTCAGTCCTTACTCAGGAGGATCTGCTGAATCTGGTTTTCAAAGTCATGAGCATTCTGCAATGGCTCCTGCTGGGGCTCACTTCGATTGCACTCTACGTGGGCGGAATCGGCATCATGACCGTGATGCTCATGTCCGTCAATGAGCGCTCCAAGGAAATCGGAATCCGAAAGACCGTCGGTGCCACGCGCAAGGATATCTTCCAGCAGTTCATGGTCGAAGCGGTTGCTCTCGCAATACTCGGCGGTCTCGCTGGGCTGATCTTTAGCTCGATCGTCGCCTATCTCCTTACCATTTTCACGCCGATCAAACCACTGATCACCCTCGGCGTTGTCGCCCTATGCTTTGGCACTTGTCTTGTGGTCGGACTCACCTTCGGTCTCATCCCCGCTGTCCGTGCTTCACGAAAGGACCCCGTTGACGCGATGCGAAACGAATAAAAAGTGCCCCGTCCACGGTTACTCGTCGGACGGGGCCAGGGTCATGTCTGGGTTTGAACTCCTCTTTGAGAGTTCATAGTTATGATAAGCCCTGAATCTTACAAATGCATGAACGCAGGGTGAATTATTCGCAACCAAACGAGTACCCGAATCCTCGAATCGTCTTAATCGCATCCGGCCCCCCCGTCACAGAAATCTTGTTCCGCAGTCGGTAAACGATCACATCCAGAATATTGCTGCTGAATTCAATGTCGTAACCCCAAACCTGCTCAAAAATCTGCTCTCGGCTGAGAGCGCGATCCCGGTTCTTGAAGAAGTAAAGCAGGAGATCAAATTCACGGCTCGTAAGGTTCAGTGCAGACTCGCCCACCCCTACTCGCCGACTTGCCTCATCCACCGATAAGTTGCCGAGGACGTGCTTTTCGACCGACGCCGTGGCGACCTCCACCGGCTTCGCTCGTCGCAAGAGCGCGCGGACCCGAGCGCCCAGGTCCGTGGGCTCGAACGGCTTGGTCACGTAATCATCCGCACCCATCTCAAAGCCTAAAACTTTATCTGCAGCCCTCGCCCGCGCAGTGAGCATTAGAATGGGCACCGCCGACTGAGCGCGAATCAAGCGCGCCAAAGTCGTCCCATCAAAATCTGGCAACCCGAGGTCAACGATGACCAGATCGGGGGCGTTCGCGCGCATGTAGAGTAGGGCTTTCTCGCCAGTATTTACCGCCTCCGTGCCAAAACCACTGACGTTAAGCAACCCTGAAATTTGCTTTAGCAAGAATGGGTCGTCGTCGACCGCGAGAATCATCGGTTGTTTCAACATGGTAAATTCACCTCAAAAGTTGTGCCGGCGGAAGTTGTATCCACCAACTCAAGTGTCCCTCGATGTTCACCCGCAATTCGGCGGCAACTAAACAGTCCGAGACCAAATCCAGTTTTGCGCGAGGTCACGAAGGGCTCGAACAAGCTCTCCTGAATCTCCCACGGGATTCCCGGTCCAGTATCAGAGACCCGGATCATCGCGCGGCCGTCCTCGCTTCCGTAGGAAATCTTTACACTTCCCCCCGTCGAAGACATTGCCTCAATCGCGTTGATAATGAGGTTCACGAGCAAATGCTCAAGTAAGCCCTCATCACCCTGGACTGAGACAGCCTCCGCTGCCTGCTCTATCGCAAGCGTTACTCCGTGGGCCGAAGCCACTGGGGTTAGCAACGTCAGACAACCTTCACAAACCACCCCGATATTCACTCCTTCCACCGTCCGGGCGTGCGGCTTTGCGTAAACAAGCAGCCGATGATTGAGAACCTCAAATCTTTCGATCTGAGTCTTCACGAGCGACCAACTTTCCACGGTTGGAGGTTGCGCGAGGTGGAAAGACAGAGTGGCGAGGATATTTCGAATGTCGTGGGCGATGGAAGTTGCCAACGTTCCGGACAGCGCAAGCTTGGCTTGCTCTATCAGCTTGAACCCAGCTTTGTCCAGTGCACTTTCCGATTCACCAAGTTGGGCACCGAGCAAGACCTGTGTCAGGAGCAGGTTTACGTGGCTCACCAAGGTGCTTTCATAGACAGTCCGAAATTGCGATTGGACGATCGGCTGAACCATGACAATTCGACCAAAATAGTTGCCCGGAAGTTGAAGCAAAACTCCACCCGAATGCGGAGGAAACGGTTGAGTTCCAACTTCGATCACCCCGATGGTTATCCCTCCGAACCCGTTCAAAATTAGCGTCAGTTGCTCGCAGATTTGAACAACTGGTAGGTTTTGCGACAGAACTCGGAAAGACCGGTGAATAGCGCTAAGAGCCTCCTGAAATCTTATTAAGGCGATCTCTTGACTAGCTTTGGCTTCCCGCAATTGAGCAATTCTCTGGTCAAATTCGCTTTCGCGGAGGAGTTCGCCGGCAATTCGCGTTGCGCACATTGCGATGAAGTCCACTTCGTAGTCTTGCACTGGCTCATCCGAGCGTTCGTCCAAGATGCACAAGGTCCCTACGGTTTGCCCACTGGGTAGGCGTACTGGCACCCCTAAATACCGCGTCAGTCCAATTTTACAAGCGGTCAAAAGTGAACCACCTGGGTCTTGTCGCGCATCCTGGATGACCTTAGGAGCGTCCTGATTAAGGCAGAACTGGCAGTAGGAATCGTCTAACGTATTCCCGGCCATTTGTCTTGCCGGGCCATCTGGACCGCCGATGGCGCGAAACTCCATGTAGTCTCCGTGCCGCAAGGAGAGGAAACAAATTGATCCAAAAAATGTTCCGATGCGCTCTACAATTTCACGGTAAACATGGCCCGGGTCCGGATCAACGAGTTGGCTGATTTTGAAGAGTTCGTCACGCATTTCTCGGTTTCTCACCTCATGCGTTTGATCTCGAAAAGTCCATAGTCGCCCAAGGACGTTGCCCTTGGTATCAAACACTGGACGCGTGTCTCGGCTCAGAATTGCGGTCGGGTTTTGTAACTTCAAGAAGTCTCTCTGGCAAAGCAGTGGATCAGCATAGAGAACCTCAAGGTTCTCCAACCAAGCTGATTTATCGCAGATTCTGGCCAAAACCATCTCCCGAACCTGCTCAAATTCAAGGTCGATCACCGCAGTGAAATCAACGCCAAAAATTTGGCCAAATTGTGGATTGCAGACAACGGCCGCATGATTCAAATCCGTCAGGAGCACACCCTTATCCGTTGCCACAAGAATAGAATCCAAAAGTTCAATATGGCTAGAGAACAATCCTGAACGAATCGCGGTTTGAAATGATCGGGGCATGGTGGGCTTAGTGAATTTTACACCGACATAGACTCGCTTAAATGAACGCCATATGAATTCAGCCCGAGGTCGTCCAAAAAGAAAATGAACCCGGCATGTTTACTTCTGGTGATTTTGCGGAATAAGACCGATATGTAAGGCAAGAACGGATTACTTGCGGCGAACGTCTTAGGGTCAAAGGTACTCTGAGAATATTGCTGGGGAGATGTGCTTCGGACCCGAGGATGGGTCCAACGGACTATGCGACGACACCTGGGGTGTCCAACGTAGAACAAGGCATGATCAAAAGCGGTCGTAGATGGACTCCTACAAGGATGGAAAATTAAGATGTGGCAAAGATTTACTGAAAGAGCAAGAAAGGTCGTTTTCTACGCACAGGAAGAGGCGCAGAAATTCGGCGAGGGTTACGTTTCGACGGAACACCTACTTCTCGGGTTAGTGCGCGAGTCCGATTCGGTCGCGGCCCGCGTGCTTGAACGGCTCGGAGTAAGTCTGAGTCGAATTCGACAGGAAGTGGAAAAGCAGTTGCCTCGCGGCGACGCCCGGCCTTCCCAAGAAATGACTTTAACTCCTCGCGCCAAGCGAGTGATTGACCTCGCGTACGACGAGGCACGGAATCTGAACAACTCCTATATCGGCACCGAGCATCTTCTCTTGGGGCTGATTCGAGAAGGTGATGGACTTGCCGGTCGCGTCCTCGCCAAACTCGGCGTGGAACTGGATCGCGCTCGCCGCGAAGTAATGTCGTTGCAAGACAACGAGTCCCAAACCAAGGGGACGAGCCGAGCTTCGAGTTCCGGTTCCAGCAGCACGGCTGCTCCTACCGGCGCTAAGACAGCAACTCTCGACGAATTCGGTCGAAACCTGACCCAACTCGCCCGAGATGGCAAACTTGACCCGGTTGTCGGACGACATGCAGAGATCGAGCGCGTCATGCAAATTCTCAGTCGTCGAACCAAGAACAACCCGTGCCTTATCGGCGAACCGGGCGTGGGTAAGACGGCGATTGCCGAAGGGCTTGCGCTTCGAATCGTCAGCGGCGACATTCCTGATTTGCTCAAGAACAAGAAAATTATCGCCCTCGACCTGGCGGGTCTCGTCGCTGGTACCAAATATCGTGGTGAATTCGAAGAGCGGATGAAGAAGGTAATGGACGAAGTTCGCAAGAGCGAAGGTGAAGTCATTCTCTTCATTGACGAACTCCACACGCTGGTCGGAGCCGGTGCGGCGGAAGGTGCAATTGATGCCTCAAACATCATGAAGCCCGCCCTCGCCCGAGGCGAACTCCAGTGCGTTGGCGCAACCACTCAGGAAGAATTCCGAAAGTACATCGAAAAGGATGCCGCTCTTGAGCGACGTTTCCAAGGTGTCCAAGTTCGGGAGCCGAGCGAGGACGAGGCCGTGGAAATCCTCAAAGGTCTCCGCGAGAGATACGAAGTTCACCACAACGTGGAAATTACCGACGATGCCATCGACGCATCCGTCAAGCTTTCGCAGCGCTATATCACGGACCGAACTTTGCCGGACAAGGCGATCGACCTCATCGACGAGGCCGCCAGCCGTGTGCGCCTTCAGCTCAGTATGCCGCCGCTCGACGTTCGACAAGACAAGGTCAAAATGACCAAAATCAAGTCCGAAATCGACCATCTCTCCCGTAAGGGCGAGAGCGAGGCTCTGACTAAGTATCAAAAGGAATACAACGACCTCGAGGACAGCGTAATCACTCGTGAGGACGCATGGAGTCTGCTCGAAAAGCCAGAAGCCGTCGTCACCGAGAACGAGATCGCTCTCATTGTCCAAAGCTGGACTGGAATTCCGGTACAGATGGTCAAGGAAACCGAGTCCGCCAAACTCCTTCGAATGGAAGACGACCTTCACGCCCGAATCATCGGTCAAGAAGACGCCGTCAGCGCGGTCTGCCGCGCCATTCGACGAAGCCGCGCCGGCCTCAAGGATCCGAAGCGACCTCTGGGCAGCTTTGTGTTCCTCGGACCTACCGGTGTCGGAAAAACTGAGCTCGCCAAGACCTTGGCTGGATACCTCTTCGACAAGGAGTCGAACATGATTCGGATTGACATGTCCGAGTACATGGAGCGATTCGCGGTCAGCCGACTCGTCGGTGCCCCTCCGGGATACGTCGGATACGATGAGGGTGGTCAGCTCACCGAACAGGTTCGCCGCAATCCCTATTGCGTGATCTTGCTCGACGAGATCGAAAAGGCTCACCCGGACGTTTTCAACATCCTGTTGCAAGTGATGGAAGATGGTCACCTCACCGACTCGCAAGGTCGCAAGGTGGACTTCCGAAACACGATCATCATCATGACTTCGAACGTCGGCGTAAAACCCATCGAACTCGATAAGGGCCTCGGATTCGTCGATCAGCGAATGAACGCTGACGATCCGAAGACCTACGAGTACATGAAGACCAAGATGCTCGAGGAGATGAAGAAACTCTTCCGACCCGAGTTCTTGAACCGCGTGGATGAGACCATCGTGTTCCGACACCTCAGAAGGGAGGAAATTTTGGAAATCTCGAATCTGTATCTGAAGAGAGTCAACGAGCAAGCGGCAGAGCTTGGCATCACAATCCAACTCAGCGAAGAGGTCAAGGACCTTCTCGTCAAGGAAGGATACGATCCAAACCTCGGCGCCCGCCCGCTCCGAAGAGCCGTCCAAAGGTTCATCGAAGATCCACTTAGCGAGGATCTGTTGATCGGAACCTTCGTGCGAGGCGACAACATCATGGCTTCCCTGGAAGACGGCAAGGTCGTGTTCCACAAGGTCACGGTGGAAGAAGAACCACCCGCTCCGAAGCGGAAAAAGGCTCTGGCAAAGAGCTAAGAAGCAGCGAGCCGCTGGACCTCAGTCCAGCGGCTTTTTTGCTGTATCAGCTATCCTCTTAGGGTCGTGATGACGAACGCAGAAGTTCAAGACTATCTCTACAAGCAAATCCCATTGTCGGCAGCGATGGAGGTGAAGGTAGACCGCATGGACTCCACTGGCATCGAGCTCTCAGCTCCTCTCGAACCCAATATCAATCACCGCCAAACCGCTTTCGGCGGGAGCCTCTCGGCAGTCGCCACCCTTGCCGCATGGACTCTCCTGCACATGCGCCTCCAACACGAGTCCAGTCCGGCTCAACTCGTGATTCAATACGGACAGATGGACTACATCGCCCCCGCCCGAGGCTCCTTTGTCGCGAAATGCGCAAACCTCGAACCCAAAGAATGGGACCGCTTTCTGAATGGTTTGACGCGAAAGGGCAGAGCGCGCATCCGCCTGCAAGTGGAAGTTACTTCGGGAATCCTCCAGGTTGCAAAGTTTGAAGGGGAATTCGTCGCATTAACCCAGTGTTAATACGGTGTTAGGCACTTTTTTCTGCCTTTTTCCGCAACCCGGTAGAAAACTATTGCCAAATTTGCAAAAAACGTCGTACAATTAGAGCGATTATGAAAAAGATCGCATTAGCTGTCGCATTGGCGTCCATGTCGTTTGCCGCGCAAGCAACCATGGACTGGGTGCTTGACAATACGAACAACCAAGTCATTCGTTTTGTTGCTGAAACTGGCGAGTACCGCGGAACGTTTGGTCGAGGCGTGATCGATGCCGCCGGGTTCCCTCGCGGTATCTGCCAGAGTCCGGTAGACGGGCGAGTCTTTATCTCCATCCAAAACGGAGCGTCGTCTTCAGTCAAGATTTTTGATCCGTACACAGGAGCTTACGGCGGAGTCTACGCCAGCGGGTTCATGGCGGCACCAGGATCTATCGCCATCGCAACCGATGGCAAAATGTACGTCACCGATCTGTCCACCCAAAGAATCCTTATCTTTGACACTGCAACAGGAGCGTACGGCGGAGTCATTGGAGCCGGATTCGGCATCAACAAAGCGGTTCTAAACGGCAACACTCTGGTTTGCACAACCGCAACCCAAATCCTCAAATTCGACCGACTTACCGGCGCACTCACCGGAATCCTGAGCGGCTTCGGTCAATCACCTTCAGCCGTTGGCGTCATCAGCCCTACTCAGTATGCGTTCACGGGTCCTGGCTCACCTCAGCCCGGTATCCTGAGGTTCGAGGCAACTGCTGGTACGTACCAAGGCAGTCTCGCCACCAACTGGTTTGCTACGATCACCGACTTTGAGACAATGGCAAACGGCGACATGCTCGTTCTTGCCAACTCTCTGAACAGCATTCCTCTGATCGCTCGATTTGTAGCCTCAACTGGGCAGTACAAAGGATTGCTCGGGGTCGGATTTCCCATTGGTTCAAGCCAGGATATGGCGATCGAACAACCCTGCTCCGTCAGCGGCAATTTGATTTTCCAAGATTACGTCGGGGCCAACCGAAATCTCTTTGTTGATGTAGTAGATCCGGTATCGGGCGTCACTCTAGACTCGGTCACGATTCCGAACAGCAACACGGGTCCATTCACTTTTAAGACGGTCTATCGCGGCACACTTGATCTCTATTTCAATGGGTCGCACTGGCTCAGAAAGAAGGTCGGCAGCGTTGTAATTGGAGCATCAGGAGCTACTGGCGTAAACGTCAGCCTAGTCAACGGCAATTGCGTTTATGACTCGGTCATCGACCTCTCTGACTACACCGCCTTGATTACGGCTTTCAATGCGGATCCCCTCGCAGGGAACTGGAACCCAGAAGCCGATGTCAACGGCGACAATATCGTCGACCTGACCGACTACACGGTTGTGGTTGTCAACTTCAACGCGCTTGGCGACGGACCCTAGTCATTCAGACTAGAAAAGGCGGACCTCGTTGAGGTCCGCCTTTTTTTGCCTTACTTAGCCTTTAAAGCGGTTTCCAAAGCGTCTACGATTTTCTTATCGTCGGGCTTCATCCGAGGGTCAAAGCGGTTGGCGACTTTGCCGTGTCGATCCACGATGAACTTCGCAAAGTTCCACTCCACCTCGTTGTTGTTTCCACTTTGGGCAACCAGCCAGCGATAGAGTTCGTGCGTCTCCGCGCCCTTGACAACGATTTTCGAGAACATGGGGAACGATACTTTGTAGTTGCTCTTGCAGAATTCCTTGATTTCGGCGTTACTGCCTGGTTCCTGACCTCCGAATTCATTTGCGGGGAACCCCAGGACAACGAACCCCTGCTTTGAGTACTTCTCGTAGAGGGCCTCCAGAGCCTTGTACTGCGGCGTGTTGCCGCATTGGCTCGCGACGTTGACGACCATGATCGCCTTACCTTTGTACTTCGCCAGTTTGACGTCCTTGCCGTCAATGTCCTTCATCGTGAATTCATAAATCGTCTCCGCTTTTGGCGCGAGATGCGCGGGAAGCTGAACGGCACCAAGACCGGCCGCCGCCCACATGGAAGAAAAAACACCTGCAACTCTCATAGTTTTGAGCATGACCTATTCTACGCCATTGCCAGCAAATCCGCTTTTTTTGCGAGCGACAAGTCAAATTCCGTAATTCCGTCCGCATCGTGAGTCGAAAGCGACACTCGCACTTTTTGGTAAGTCACCAGAAGATCGGGATGGTGGTCCATTTGGTCCGCAAAGTGCCCCACCGCAACCGCAAACATCATTCCGTGTGCGTAAGAGTCAAAGGTATAAGTCTTTATGATCTGCCCGTCCGCATATAACCATCCGGGTAGCCCAACGAGTGCAGAAGTGAGTTCCGTTTCAGAGAGTTTGTTTCGAGTCATGCCCTGATTGTGACGCCAAAAGTACAATATGGCTCATGGGAATCGCTGAGCGCCTTCAAGAAATCCAGTCAAGGATTGACAAAGCGTGTGAATCCGCTAACCGCGCCCCCCAGCAGATAACTCTCATTGCGGTCTCCAAAACATTCCCGACCGAGGCCATTCAAGAAGCCTACGATTGTGGGCACCGGCACTTCGGCGAATCCCGCCTCCAAGAGCTACTCCCCAAGGCAGAAGCGCTTCCAAAAGATATTTTTTGGCATTTTATTGGAAAAATTCAATCCAATAAAATTCGCCGTGCCGCAGGGATTTGCTCCCTCATACACACCCTTGAAAGCCATTCTCAGATTCAAGAGCTGGAGAAACTTGACAAACCCACCGACGTTCTCATCGAAATTAATATCGCACGCGAAGAAAAAAAGTCAGGAATTTTGCCCGAGGACCTTGACAAGTTCTATCAAAGAGTGCTAATCTCCCCAACAGTACGTTATCGAGGGCTAATGACCATTGGCTCCAATACCGGGACAATCGAACAAACGAAGGCAGAATTTCGCACAATGCGAGAACTCAGCCGGAAGTATGAAGGCGATTTTCTGAGTATGGGAATGAGTGGTGACTTCGAAGTGGCGCTCCAGGAAGGAGCCACCCACATTCGAGTTGGAACAGCAATCTTTGGCGGACGATAATCCAGGAAGGACATATAAGGTTATGGAAGATAGAGCTTACGTCATCGACGAAGAGGCCGAGAGGCCCGGATTTTTCACTAAGGTTTCGACCTTCTTTTCTCGCGATCGCGATATTGAAGGTGACGAGGAAACCGAATTCCCAACATCACCCAAGCTTCGAGTGCACCAAGCACCTCGCTACAGCATCACCGTGCGACGTCAAGTGACGTCATTTAACGATGCTGTTGCCGCCGCTGACGGCCTCAAGAATGGTGAGCAGCAGATTATGAACCTCTCTGCCGCTGACGCCCACACCCGAGAAAAAATCAAGGACTTCATGGCCGGCGTGAACTACGCGCAAGAAGGTCACTGGGAAGAACTCGGCGACAACGTCTACCTCCTCGCCCCCCATTTTGCCGCGGTTGATACCGTAGCTGCAAGCCCTAAGGCCCAAGCCCAACGAAACTGAACCTCTCTCGAAATGCATTTGCCTCCTCTGGACAACGAGTCAGAGGGGGCCTTTTTGGCTCATAATTTCGACTATGGCAGGTTTGCAGTTTCACGAAGGGCGCATCGCGGTTTACAATTCGGATAATGTCGATACCGACCGCATCATCCCCGCGCGCTTTCTCAGCCGAATTTCTAAGCTCGGCTACGGCGAACTTCTCTTCTCCGACGTTCGCGGCCCCGAGTTCTTCATGGACCAGCCCGAAGCCGCCGGAGCAACGGTTTTAGTTGCAGGCACCAACTTCGGCTGCGGCTCTTCCCGCGAACATGCGGTTTGGGCGATCCAACAGGGTGGATTTATTGCCGTCATCGCACTCAAAACCGAGACCTCGCCCGGATACAGCGACATTTTTCGACAAAACTCGGCAAACTGCGGTCTCCTTCTCATCGAGCTCCCGGCTCCAGCACACTCGGCCCTCGTCGCCGCCGGAACTGGTGCGACCGTCGCGATAGATGTAGCGGCGCAAACGGTGATTCTTGGCGATCAGAAGTTTGAATTCGAGATTTCCCCTGCCTCCAAAGATCAAATCCTCAAAGGTCAAGACCTCATCGGAACTACCCTAGAATTCGAGTCCGCGATCGGTGGGTACGAGGCCAATATGAATACTTTTGTGGGTAAATAGCGAGCAACCGCTAAACTTCCTCAACCTCAACATGACAGCGAGCCGCAAGCTCCTCGGTAATTAAGTCAAACTGAACCTCAATCCCGTTCCGACTCCAACCCACCGGGACCCGAACCCGACCCGCAACAATGTGCGCGTAAGGCTTGATCTCCAAGCTCCCCTGCGACAAAATAAACTTCACCTTGTCCGAACTGCGCCGGATCGACTTCACATCAGAGTACAGAACTTTCTTCACCGAACGACCGGAGTGAATTTCAAAAGAGTGGCCGTCTAGGATGTATTCGCTGGCCTCGGCTTGGCGGTGCATCATATCCGCGACCGCGCCCTTGCCGTAGTCCATCGCCGCGCCAAAGATGCCGCCGATATCCTTGCCAATTCCCCGCTCGCCACGCCGTTCAACAACATCGCGAGTATGTCTCTTGGCCGAATCCTTGAGCGAACCCGAGCCGAGATCCAGCCACCGAATCGCATCCCCTGCCTTGTACCTTATCAATTCCGACACTGCTATAGATTACGCTATATTCCCGTTCAGCCTCAGGTTTCCGGTCTAAAGGCCCAGGTGAGGGTGGGGTTGGGAGGCTCTCACCATAACTTTTTAATATATTCGTCCGCGAATTGCCCCATTTCCCCCGCAAATATGATTAAATTAACTCATGCAACATTCTTGTAAAGCATTCGTAACCGCGAGTCTGATCGGACTTACTCTGCCGGGCTCCGCAACAGTCTCAACTTACTACATCAACTACTACCGGTCCCAGTATCAAACCGCCGACAACGCGCCCGCCGGTCCGAACTACTATGGGTTCTCCGCATTCCTTATCACAAGCGGTCCTTCTGAGGCAACCGCGGGAAATCTTACGGGAGCAGCGGGCAGCCTACCCATGCAGTGGGACAACGGCACGATCCTCGTTCACTATGGTCCGAGTCAGAATTCGATTGCCGAAATGCAAGCCAGCTACCCCTCAGGGAATTACACCTTCAACATTACGGCTGGGCCCCTCGCGCCGGTTTCTGGAACGCTTCCGGTAGCCGCCATCCACTATCCCAACCGCGATCCGTGGCTTGATTCGGGTACTTATGGCGCACTTCAAAATGCAACGGCCAATGTCGCAAAACCGGTGAGTTGGGGCACTTTCACCAGCACGGGTGCCCAACCATTTCGTGCGACGAGTTTTAACGTTGTTGACATGACCGAAATTTCCCTTGCCCATACCAACGGTGGAGATCAAACCTACGTTGCGGACACCCTTGCTGCGAACAAGATGAAGAGCGGGCACAGGTACTTCTACGGCCTCGTTTTCAATAGCTATTACCAGTGGCCGAATCAGGGATTTGGCACGGCGCAAGGCTCAGTGAGTTATCCTAGCCAAACCACAGGGTATTTTAATGTGAAGGCGAATCCCGGCACTATCGCCGGAAAGATCACGCTCGAAGCCAATCCCTACATCAACGGCAAGAACATCCGAATGATCACTCGTCGCGCGGGGACGAATACGATCCTCGACACCCGAGTCATTAGTCTTGGATATGAGGGTTACTATGCGTTCGAGCCGGGCACGACGGGAATGGTTGATGTTTATTTCAAGGGCGATTACTGGATCACGAAAAAAGTGACCAATATCAATCTCGGAGTCGGTCAGGATAACGTCAACGCGACGCTCTTCAATGGCGATTGCAATGGCGATGACGTCGTGGATCTCACGGACTACACCCGTGTCTTGCTGGCTTTTAACTCCATCAGTGGGAATCCGGGGTTCGATGTCTCCGCAGATTTGAATGGCGACGGAACTGTGGATCTGACGGATTACACGATCTTGGTAACGAACTTCAATAAGTTGGGACGCGCTCGAGGGGACTCAACTCAGGTTAGGGTTACCCAGGGTAGGCACGGCGTGCCAACCCTGGGCTAGAGGATATAGCCCCTTTGGGGAACGGGATTTACAAAGCCTCGATCAAGACCGCGGTTGCTTCCCCACCGCCAATACACGGCGTAGCAATCGCGTACTTCCCGCCTCGGCGTCGCAACTCGTGCAATGCAGTCAGAACCAACCTTGCGCCAGTCGCGCCGATGGGGTGGCCGATTGCGACCGCGCCGCCGTTCACATTGAGTTTCTCCATCGGAATCCCGACGTTCTGAGCGACGACCATGGCGACGACAGCGAATGCCTCGTTCACCTCGAAAAGATCAATATCCGCGACCGTCAAACCATGCTTTTTCAGCAACTTCTCAATCGCGAAACCCGGGGCGGTAGTAAACCATTCCGGCTCTTGGGCATGCGTCGCATAGCCGACAATTCGCCCGATGGGCTTGACTCCGAGTTCCGCTGCCTTCTCCGCCGAACTCAGGACCAATGCCGCTGCGCCGTCATTGATCGAGCTTGCGTTGCCCGCCGTTGTGACGCCGTCTTTGCTGAACGCCGCACGAAGTGAGGGCAATTTCGCAGGGTTCCCCTTGCCCGGCTCCTCGTCTTGCGAGAACATGATGGGGTCGCCTTTACGCTGAGGGATTTCGACCGGGACGATTTCGTCGTCAAACTTCCCTGCCGCCTGGCTTGCCAGGGCGCGGTTGTAACTCTCCGCCGAAAACTCGTCGAGAGATTCTCGAGAGAAGCCGCACTCGCTCGCGGTTTTGTCTCCGCACGAGCCCATGTGGACGTCGCTATACGGGTCCCAAAGCCCATCGTGGACCATCGAGTCGATGATCTTGGAATTCCCCATCCGGTAGCCCGAACGCGCCTTATCGAGGACGTAAGGCGCATTCGTCATGCTCTCCATTCCGCCCGCGACAACCACATCGGAATCCCCGAGAGCAATCGCTTGCGCGGCGAGCATCACAGCTTTCATGCCCGAGCCACAAACTTTATTGATGGTGAGGCATGGGACCGAATTCGGAACTCCCGCGCCGAGCGAGGCTTGACGCGCTGGAGCCTGGCCCATGCCTCCGGTCAGAACGCAACCCATAATCACTTCGGAAATCGCGTCCGCCGGGATCCCTGCCTTGGCAATCGCGCCTTTGATCGCGATGGAGCCGAGCTGGGGGGCGGTAAAAGGGCTGAGTGCGCCTTGGAAAGAACCGATTGGGGTACGAACCCCGCTAAGAATCACTACATCGTGCATTAACTAAAATCGTACCCGTTTGGGGTGCGGGAGTCTTTTTGGATGTCGGTTAGGAGAGCTTCACGCAAGCATCAGTCTGTCGCTTTTTTCTTTCGATCCAACTTCGAAATCGCACGATCCAGGTACTCGACCTCGGGCATTCGCATCTTGCGACAGAGGAAGTAGTACGCCCAAGCAAAGACCACCAAAACAAATCCAACCATCGCAACTTGCCCGAAACGACCAACCCCCGATGCGGCGTCCGGCATGACTTGGTGGCTCGCCACCAGAACCAAACCCGCCCCAAACGCCGCAACCACCGACTTGATCAAAGTCACGCTCATCGCCACTAGATCAATCTTACCGACTTCCTTACAAAGCCCAAATGTCATCGCGACCGCCATCGCCATGGCGAGGAACGACCCCAGCAACGGCATAGATTCCTGACCAAAACCAAATCGCACGCAAGCATAACACCCGCCCACATAAATGAAGGTACAAATCGTCCCCATGATCACCGGCGGAAGAGTTTTGTGCACCGAGAAGTATCCCCGCATCAGCACGGGCTGCATGCACCAGCCAATAATCCCAACTCCCGCCATCGTAAGTGCCGCCGCCGTCCGCGCCGTCGCATCGGGACCGAACTTGCCGTGCTCGAAAATCGCCTTGACGATATCGTGCGAAAACAAAACAAACATCGCACAAAACGGGGCCGACAAGAAAATAATCTGCCTCAGCGATGAGGCGAGTTGGTGGCGATACTTCGCCATATCTCCGGTCGCGAAAAACTGACTCAGCGCGGGTAGCACCGCGATCGCGAGCGATTGCCCAAACACCCCCAAAGGCGCCTGCATAAGCTGGTTCATGTTCTCCAGCGAGGACACAACGCCTGAACCGTAGTAGTTTCCGAAATATCGCGTGATGATGGGGAAAACACTCGGTAGGGACAGGCCGAAGATGATTGGAGCCATTAGCTTGAAGACTTTTCGCGTTCCGGGATGGCTCGTGTCAAGCGTGAATTTGTACTCCATTCCCATCTTGCGAATGACAAACAAGGGAAGAATCAGGCTCCCCAGAAACGCCCCCGCTAGCGCTCCCCAAGTCATTCCGACGATCGGAACCGTGCAAAACGAGGATATGACCAACGCACCGAAAATGATCCCGAGGTTGTAGATATTCGGCCCGAGACCCGGAATCGTGAAAATTTGCCGCGCATAGAGTGTGCCCATCAGCAGTCCGCCGATCAGGAACGCGAACTGCGTAAACACCAAAATCCGGCTCATGTACGCGATCAGCGAAACTAATTCCGCTGAACGTCCGGGAGCCAAATAATGTGCCAAAGGCTCCGCCGCAACCCACGCAAAAGCGATAAAGGCGATGACGAAAACGCCCATCAAAGAAACGACCGCGCTGAAGACTTTCCACGCTTCCTTCTCGCGTCCGGTGTGCAAGTATTCCGAGAAAATTGGAATAAATGCCTGACTCAACGCTCCAGCGGAAATGAGATAGAAGAGCAAATCTGGAATCTGGAATGCCGTGCGGTAAGCGTCCGTGATTTCGTTTTGGCCGAACTTCCAACCTAGGATCATCTCGCGTCCGATGCCCAAGACTCGGCTCAGGAAGATGGAGGCCATCATGATTCCGCCTGCTCTTCCGACGTTCGGGGCTGCGCTGCTTGATCCGGTGGGTACTTCTGCCATGAATTCCTTGCTAAACCCCGCCGAGGCCGGTCGGGGTATTACTAACCTCATTATTATGAGAAGTCCGCTCGAAAATTCCCCGTGGGTCGAAATCCAGGAAGTTGCCTCAACGCAAACCCACATGGCGGAACTCCTCTCGACCGGGGCTAAACCGGGTGTCGTTTTTGCCCACCACCAAACTGAAGGTAAAGGGCGCTTCGAACGAGAATGGTATAGCGAACAAGGCGGATCATTGACAATGTCGCTCGCTTTTCACGAATACGCGAACCACCCCAAGCCTTGGTTGATTGGCATGGCAGTTGCCGTAGCCGCATCGGGAGTCCTCCATTGCAAACTCGCCTGGCCCAACGACCTGATGAACGGTCCGAAAAAAATTGGCGGAGTTCTCACGGAAATCATGCCCGGAGGGATCCCAGTGGTCGGAGTTGGAGTTAATTTGAACCTCGCCCATATCCCCAAAGAGCTCCAGGACCGGGCGACAAACCAGCACAGCATCCACACTCCTCTCGAACTAGCTCGGGCGATTGTGGCAAGGCTTGAAACTCTTCCCGAGCCCGCAGAATGGTCTGACCTTAGACCCGTCTGGATGCTCTTCGACGCAACTCCGGGCAAGCACTACAAACTCCCCTCGGGCGAAAACGCCCTCGCCATCGGCATCGGGCCCGAAGGCGAATTGATAGGTGCCGTGGATGGTGAAACCACTTCTGTCATGGCGGCTGAGGCAATTTTCGGCTGAGTCTTCCGTCTAAAGGTTATGCACGAGAGATACATTGAGCGTTTTGAAAGATACGAGGCCCGCCGACAGGCCTTCATCATCCGAATTTGGCAAATCCCCGAGGCGGAAAGAATCGTTCGCAAGAACGGCGCGTTCAACGGGATGGAACTCATCATGCACATGGCTCTCGCTGACGGAGCCACCAATGATGTCCTTGACGAAACGCCTTTAGGGAGCTACGAGGGCAAAACCGCGAAGCCCACATTCATCTACAACTACATCGTGGGGAGAATGCGCGAAGGCAAGTCCCTTCCCGCCCCCAAGGAAATGCTTCCCAAGTGGGTCCCCGGCATGGACGAAGCTATCGCGGCTTGGGACAAAGAGCAGGACAGACTCAGAAACCACCTCAACCCAGCGCGGCTGGGCGAACCTGTTGGGAAGTTCAAAATGATCGGTTTGCTGAACGCGGATCAAATCTTCGACCTCATGGACGCCCACCTGACTTATCACGATAAGCGGCTCTAGCAAGGAAAACATTCTGCGAAAGGTGAACTATTTGACTAGTTTGACGCTCCAAGAAGTGTCAAACTAGTTTTTGGTTTGCGGTTCCTTTGGAGAGGTAAAAATGAAATTATTCCCCTATTGTCAGCGGTCGCTTGCGACCGGAGCTTTCTTCGCTCTGCTTTCTGCGACTTCGTTCGCCCAACTCACGCCCCCCGCCTTGAACAGCAATCCTGGCGCGAGGTACACCATCTATCTGAACTTTAAGGGCTTCAATTACGATGGATCCTGGGCAGGACGAACGCCCGGCAATGTCCCGGCTTATACCATTGATGGAGATGCGAACTCCTTCAATGGCGATGAACTCACGGCCATTAAGGAGACTTGGGCGCGGACTTCCCAGGCTTATGTGGGATTTGATATCAACGTAACCACCGTGGACCCGGCACCGGTAAGTTTCACGGACGCTCAAAGAAAGGCCTTTTACGACAACACGCAGTATTTAACACATACCATTATAGGGGGGTCCTACGACTGGTTTGGTGCGGCGGGCGGCGTGTCGTATGTCGGCGCGGCTCAGCAACCTTTGCTATCAGACGGAGTTCGGACCAACTGGGTATTCCCGGCGAACGGAACGGGCACCACTCCGAAATACATGACGGCGGCTATCATTCACGAAGACGGACACCACCTCAGCATGTATCACCAGACCGACGAAACGACTGGAGCCGGATACAGCACCAACGGGAACGCCGTCGGTGACGGAAGCTATGCGCCAATTATGGGCGTCAGCTACTATTCCCAGCGCGGGACTTGGCGGCAAGGCAAGGCCGGTGTCAATGACAATGACGTTCAAGTTTTGATGAACAACCTTAACATGGGGCCGATTCGCGACAGTGGAATTGGTCACACCCTTGCCACGGCAAGTGCGCTCAATATTCTCGGAAACGGCAACGTGAACTCGACTTTGTCCAAGAGCTTTATCATGCCGAAGGCCTCGACCGGCTTTAGCGCGAGTGGAGAAGATAGCTATACCAAGGACTATTTTTCATTCTTCGCCGCGGGCGGAAGCCTGACTCTGACTGCGCACGATGGCACTTCATTTATTCAGAACGGAGTCGCCGATCCGGGGGCGACGATGCGATGCGTTTTGCGGATTTTGGACAGCAACGGAATTGTCCTCGGGACTTCAACCGAAGATGCCTCAACTTTGCGACACACTTGGTCAGGAAGTTTGGTCGCTGGAAGATACTACGCTCAGGTCGTGAGTTATGGAGCCTATATTTCGGGTCACGAACCGGATTCGCGGTACTTCAACATGGGTGCTTACTTCCTTTCCGGCAGTGGCTTCTCACCTGTTCCAGAACCAGCCTCAATGTTGGGGCTCCTCGGTGGACTGCTTTTGGTTTGCAATCGCAAGAAGCGTAAGAGCTGAGATAAGGTTAATCATGGGGCTGACGAGTGTCGGCTCCATAGAATTATCCAAAAGTCCCGCCCCCCTCACCGCCAAATCGCATATCATATCCTTAAGCCCAAACGGGCTGGAGAAAATGATGATAGTTCTAGGTGATGTTTTTGCAGTGATCGCAACTTTGGTCGGACTCTTCTTGACCGGGTACGCAATGATTTCTGGGCTGAGCTTGCTCTTTGCAGCCCGTGCAAGGCAAGCCGCAGACGAGTTGATTTGCGCTCCACGCGCCATCGCGCTCCGAGGATTCCTGATCGGCGTGCCAAGCATTTTCCTATTCCTGGTCATGCTCGGCCTCCCGAACCCGATCACCAAACTCGTCGGATGGATGGGAATCGTTCTGCTTTTGACTGTATCGATGTTCGGCGCAAGCGGAGTGGCTTGGATCATGGCCGAAAAACTTCGGCTTCTCGATGCGAACCAAACTCCGCATTCCGCGATGTCCCGCTCGATCATGCTCCTTCTCGGCGCGGCCCTGTTCCCCGTCGTCGGCTGGTTCCTTTTTGCTCCCGTCATGATCTTCACCGGTCTGGGCGCAGGGCTGAAAGTCTGGACCTCTCGTCGCCAAACCATCGCTCAATAAATCAATGGAAGTCTCTCGAAGAGAAGTTCTGGGCGCGGCGGCGGTAGTCGGTGCCGGTCTCGCCGCCGGCTGCTCGCCATTGCGGCCGAGTGCGCCCAAGGAAGCGCCAAAAGCAACTTCCAGTGAGGGCTACCGATTCTTGTCCCGGGCCGGATTCGGTCCGGGGTTGGGAGAGAGCACAAAGTTCAGCGATCAAGATCGCAGGGATTGGATTGAGATGCAATTGCGCGCCGAGCAAGATGAGCCCGCGTTCTTGACTTGGCGTCTCTCCCGGCTTGATATTCTAAGAATTGAGGGCTGGGAACTGGGGGACATGCCCGAAGAGGAGATTATTCGCCAACTCCAACAAGCCGCTCTACTTCGCGCCATTTATAGCCCCAATCAGCTTCGTGAGCGAATGGTGGACTTCTGGACCAACCACTTCAACATCTACTCGAAGAAAGCCGATGGCGCCTACGCGATGACCGGGGATCAAGAGTCTGTGATTCGCAAAAATGCTCTCGGGAGCTTCCCGGCGATGCTTCGGGCGAGTGCAACCAGCCCGGCGATGCTTAACTATCTAGACAACAAAGTCAACCGCGCGGGAGTCGCAAATGAGAACTATGCGCGCGAAATTTTGGAACTCCACACACTCGGCCTCGGTGGCGGCTACACCCAACAAGATATTCGCGAAGTCGCTCGGTGCTTCACCGGTTGGACTATTGAAAACCGATTCTTGCGCGCGCGAGGCAGGTTCAGATTCCGAGAAGAGTGGCACGATGCAACGCTTAAGAAAGTCTTCGAGCAAAAGATAACAGAGGGTGGGATCAAAGACGGCGAACGTGTGCTGGATATGATTTCCGTCCATCCGTCAACGGCAAAACACCTCAGCCGCAAGCTCTGCGAGTACTTCCTCGGCACCGCCCCTGCCAACCTGACGGAAGGAATGTCAGAACGATTTCTCGCTACTCGAGGAGATATCAAGGAGACTCTCAAACCCCTTTTGGAATCCAAAGAAATCCTCGGTGACCCCCAGGGCGTCCGCCGCCCCTTCGACTTTGTCGTAGCGATCCTCCGCGCCACAGGGGCCGACACGGACGCCCGAAAAGGCCTCGAACAGAGCCTTACGAAGATGGGTCAAGACCTTTTCAAGTGGCCTATGCCCGACGGCTTTCCTACCGAAACAAGTTCCTGGACTGGCTCCATGCTTCCCCGCTGGAATTTTGTCCACGCTTTCTCCCAAAACAGTATCCCCGGGACCAAAGTGGACTGGCAAGCCCTCGAAAAGCTCTTCACCAACACGTCCCTCAACGAAACCACGCACGCCCTCGCCGGGCGCGACCCCGTACCCGGCGCAGGACCACTAACCGACCACGTCGCCCTGCTCTTCGCAAGCCCGGAGTTTCAATGGAAGTAAATCAAAGCTGGACAACCTGTAGCGGAAGCCCGGATCAGACCGGAATTTCGCGCCGCCAATTAGCGGGCCTGGGCGCCCTCGCCCTTCTCGGCTGGGCTTCGCCTGCACTCGCCCAAACGACCTTCGCCCCTGAGGGTGAGCCTCGCGATGTCCTTGTCGTGGTCTTTTTGCGCGGGGGTATGGACGGGCTGAATCTCTTGATTCCGACCGGAGAGGACAATTACTATCGCCAGCGACCGAGCGTCGGAGTCCCCGCGAGGGAGGCTCACAAGCTCACCGACATGTTCGCCCTCCACCCCGCGATGCGACCTCTGTTTGAGACTTTTGACCGGGGCGAAATGTCGCTTGTTCACGCCTGTGGCTCGGGCGACCAAACCCGATCCCACTTCGAGGCAATGAACCTCATGGAAACCGGTCGATTCGAGAATCGCCAGAACTTTTCCGGCGGCTGGATCGCGCGGACTTTGGAGTCCTCTCCGAGAGCCAACGCTCCTTTGCGAGCAATTTCTTTCTCGGACACTATGCCGGATTCTCTTCAAGGTGCCACGGGGGCCTTGGCGCTCAATTCCATCCAAGATTTCAAACTAGAAGCGAGCGATCAGCGATTTCTGCTTGGACTTGAAAAAATGTATGGTCAAGGCACCAACCCCGTTCAAGAGTCGGGTCGCGAGACATTGCGGGTCCTGAAAATGCTCGAAAAACTAAACCCCAAAGCCTACAAACCGTCCAACGGGGCCGTTTTCCCGAATTCTGGTCTCGCCCAAGGACTCCAACAAGTTGCCATGCTCATCCGCGCCCGAGTGGGACTAGAAATCGCCTGTCTCGACCTCGGGGGTTGGGACACCCACGTCGCCCAAGGCGCAGGAACCGGTTGGTTCGCCCGCCAAGTCGAAGAACTCTCAACCGCCCTTGCCGCATTCCTCAAAGACCTCGGCCCCGAGACTCGAAAAGTGACAGTTCTGGTTCAAACCGAGTTCGGGCGGAGGCTCCAAGAGAACACTGGTTTGGGGACAGATCATGGACGCGGCTCGGTCGCGATGGTCTTGGGAGGCGGAGCTTCGGGCGGAATCCACGGAAAATGGCCCGGCCTACGACCCACCGATCTTGACGAAGTTGGCGACTTGCGAGTGGCAAACGACTACCGCAACGTCATCGCCGAGATACTCGCAAAGCGGATGAAAATGACGAATCCGGAGAAGGTTTTCGCCAACCATACTTATTCTGAGCTCGGAGTTTGCCGCGCCTAGTTGACCCATGCAACTCCCAATGCCAATCCTAGGCAGGTTCAAAGTTGATCATCATAAATTCAATCATCTTAGCCGGAGCACATGATGATGATCAATTCCGGGCATACTTTCACCGATGATTATCCTCGGACTAGATTGCGGCGGCACTTCTTGCAAAGCGCTCGCATGCGACGAATCCCAAGCCGTATTGTTCGAAGGACAAGGCGGCCCTGGAAACTGGGCCTCAACCGACCGAAGGCATATTAAGGAGAACCTGCGCCAAGCGATCGAGGGCTGCCCGAAGCCCGATATCGTCTTCGCTTGCCTGGCCGGAATCATGACCGACCGAGACCGGGAGGAATGTTCCGACTTATTGCGCGCAGTATTATTATTAATGTTCCCCGGCTGGTCAGGGCAGATCAAAGTTGAGCCCGATTTTGTGGCCGTCTTAGGTGCAAGTCCACCCGATACCCAGATCTGCGCCATCGCCGGGACCGGTTCACTCGTGTTCGGAATTCAGGGGGACCAGATAGTAAAAGTGGGAGGCGGCGGCCCCCTCATTGGCGACAAAGGGAGTGCATTTTGGATGGGGCAGCAGTTCCTTTTCTCGCTGATAGAAGAAGGCGATGTTTCCAAGCAACAAAAAATATTAGAGGCTCATGCATGCACATTTCAATACCTCCAAGATCAGCTTCTGGAGGATACCGTTCCCGGGATCATCAGCGGGATTTATCGACAAGACAGACCGGCGACCTTCATTGCGTCTCTCGCAAATATGCTTGCTACCGATGCCACGGTCATCGCCCGAATTGAGTTTTTGCATGCCGCCCAGTTGATCGCATCCCAAATCAATAGCCTTGCTGGAACCCTAGCGATCACAGATTCGTTGAAGGTCTCCGTAAGCGGAGGGATGTGGGACATTTGGCCAGAGATGATAATGGTGCTTGGCAAAAATCTAGATTCGTCAGAACTCTATTCAGGAGAACCTGTCAAAATAAGCAGGCCCGAAGTTTCGCCCCAAATGGGGGCGGTACGACTCGGACTTAAACTAATTTAATGAGTACGGAAGGAAGAAATCCAAGGTCGCTCGGTCTCGACAAAATGACCGCCCAAGAAATCGTTCGCCTGATGAACGAAGAGGAGCAAGTTGTCATGCGAGCCATGCACCACGCGGAAGAAGGCCTCGCAATCGCGGGGGCAAAAGCCGCCGAAGCATTTCAGAATGGCGGGCGCGTCATCTATGTCGGTGCTGGAACCAGTGGTCGAATCGCCGTCATGGACGCCGCGGAAATGCCCCCGACATTCGGAATTGATGGAGACCGTTTCGTCGCCATCCACGCTGGCGGAAACAACGCGATCGGTCAGGCAACCGAAGACGCCGAAGACAGCGATCACGCCGCAGTGGAAGCTCTCAATCAGCTTGGAATCACGAAGAAAGATGTCGTGATCGGCCTTGCCGCCTCTGGTAAGACTGCGTTCGTCGTCGCCGCCATCCGCCACGCGAAGCAAAAAGGCATATGGACATGCGGCATCGCCAACAACCGAAACACGCCTCTGTTGCACGAAGCGGACCTCGGAATCATGCTCGACACCGGTCCCGAGATCCTCACAGGTTCCACCCGCCTCAAAGCCGGAACCGCTCAAAAACTCGCCCTCAACCGCATTTCCACTGCGGCGATGGTGCTTTCAGAAAAGGTCATCGAGAACCTGATGGTGGACGTAAAGGCCAAGAACCACAAGCTCAAAGAGCGGTGTGTGCGGATAGTGCGCGAACTTTCTAACGCCACGGAAGACGAGGCTCGCGAGCTCTTGGAGCAGCACAATTGGAGTATTCGCACGGTGCTAAACGTTTTCCAAAGCCAGGCGGTCTAGCCATGAAACGAACTCATCCTCTCCCTCTGGGAGAGGCAATGACCGAAGGGAATTGGGTGAGGACGCGCACGATAACTCTCCTTCTCGCATCTTCCCTGTCACTTTCAGGCTGCAACCCAAAACCAACAAGTCCAAAGCAAAGCTTCACCCCACCCCCACCGGCAGTTCTGTCCAACGGCTCCACCGGAATGCGCCTCGGCCCGCTACTTTTGGCGCGAGGATGGAGTGGCGAAAAGCTCCCGCAATTTGAATCGGAGAGTTACCAGAAGACCGGCGAAGAAAAGATAACTTACATTCCCGAAGGGGGACTCGGATTCCTCCTTGAAGCTGAAATCAACTCGGAGTGGAAAGTCGTTGGGCCCGTAAACCCCTCCATTGAGGTATCCGCGGCGCCATATTCGCTAAAATCCAAAGGGCTGGTTACGATTGCCAACAAAAAGTACAATTTCTCAGCGTCGGCAACCATGGAACCCAGGTACGACTGGGCGAAATACGAGATCGAGATCGAAGGATTTTCTGGCCGCTTACGGTTAGACGGCTTTACACCTAGCCAAGGGGGCAAGCTTACTGAAACCTACACTTTCACACCCGAGCCAGTCGGCCCAAACGTCATCGCTGTGGCCATCGAGAAAAGAGTCAAGACACTTCCCACCATCCAAATTGAATCCACCGACGCTTCGGATGCCGCCTTTGTCTCCAATGCCCTCTGGCGGCTCCAGACTGAACTCCCGTTCGACGACCGACCGTTTGCGCCGATGGGGTTGACGAGTGAACTCTACGGCGGCCACACCTTTTGGGACGCGGACGTTTGGATGATGCCCGTCTTTGTCCTTTGCGCTCCCGATCGAGCTGCGGCACTCGCCAAATATAGACTGAACCGCGCTCAACAAGCAGCCGAGAACTACCGAATCTGGGTGGCCTCCGGAGCGCCGATTGGCAAAGGAAAGCTATCGACCCGCCAATTTGAATCTTGGGGGGTGAAATATCCTTGGGAATCTTCCGTCTCGGGCAAAGAAACGGTACCGGGACCGAGTCAGTTCGAAGACCACATTTCCGGCTCGGTCCTGCACGGACTTGATTTAGCTCGGTCATACGGCTTGGCGGATGCGGCGGCGGTGAAGCAAGTAGGAGCCGGAGTGGCTGCGTTTTATAGAAGTCGTGCCGACGAAATCAACCCTGGCGAGTGGGGGATTCGGGGCACGATGAGTCCAGACGAGCTCCATATTGGCGACAACGATCTGTATACAAATTTGCTCGCAGAGTGGTCAAACCGCACCTATGGTAAGCCTGACTGGCGCGCCTATCGCCCTCGTGACGCCACCTCACTTTTGACCTATGATAATGACGGGTTGCGAAGTTACAAGCAAGCAGCAGCGGTCTTGGCAATCTACCCTCTACAGGATCAAGACGCCGAATCACAGGCTGGCGTCATGATTAAGCGCTTCAGCGAGAAAGTGATCAAAAATGGTCCCGCCATGTCCGACTCGATCCATAGTTTGATTTGGGCAAGATTGGGGGAAAGTGAAAAAGCGTACAAGTTCTGGCGTGCAAGCTGGACTCCATTTGTTCGCGGATCGATATTATTGTTCAACGAAAAGCGTAATTCTAATATGGATCGAACATATTTTTACACCGGTGCTGCAGGATGCCTTCAGACGGTTTTGTATGGGTTTGCAGGAATTAGATTGGATAATGCGCCTCAGGCTAACTCAAAGTGGACAGTGAAACTTAAAAGTGGCAAATTTCTTAGTATTCTTCCCCATTTGCCGTCTGAGTGGAAAAGCATTACCCTTGATAAATTCGTAATCGAAGATAAAACCTATCGCTTTGAAATTCAGCCGAACAATGTGAAAGTTCAATTGACTTCGGGGACGAGTGGCACAAACTGACTCCAATCACCGAGATATAGAACTTCCTCTTCTAGGTCCCGCCCGTATTGAGCGAAGACTCGATCTCGGGCATATTTCGCCAAAGAGCGAATCTCAGTCGCGGTCGCGCCTCCCACGTTGAGCATGAAATTAGCGTGGCGAGTAGCCAGCATCGCCCCTCCGAGCCGGAATCCCGCCATGCCCGCATTCTCAAGCAGATATCCCGCCGGTACCACCCCTGCAGACTTCAAACGCTCAGGCAAATTCGATAGGCTCTGCGCCAATTCATGATCGTTAATGTTCTTGAAGAACGACCCCGCACTCGCCGGAGGCGGCTGTTTGCCAATCCGTTGGCGCTGATAATCTCTCGCCTCGTCAAAAATCTCTTTCTGGGGCCGAGCAGGGAGTTGAATCTTGATTCGCAACACGACCAAAGCCGGTGGAGTGGGCGACCTCAAAATTGAATCGCGATAAGAAAATTCCATAATATCGGGTGAAACCCACTTGCGTTCCCCATCCTGGACCACTTCAAGTTCCACTAGGTGCTCGCTGATGTTGCTCCGATACGCCCCAGCATTGCTGACCAACGCTCCCCCTACGGAACCCGGAATGCCAACTGCGTATTCCAGTCCGCCGAAACCACATTGCGCCGTCTTCAAGAACAACTCTTGAAACCACACCCCGGTTTCGGCGATGACTTCACCGGTTCTGCTCATCCAAATTCCCCGCGATTGATTCACGGCAACGATGCCAGGAACGCCCGCATCACTGGGCAACAGATTTGATCCACCTCCAATCACAGTCAAGGTATGGCCATTCTGCTGCGCATAGATTGCCACCTCAGCAAGTTCGTCGGCATGAAATGCCCTATAAAACCACTCCGCCGTTCCTCCTGCCTTTAGAGAGCAATAGGGAGAGAGGGATTCGTTGGAGGTCAACGAATGGGTAACGCCTATCCCAGACCTCCCGCCGTGGAAAACGGTTTCTTGGGCGTGCTAATACTCGGCTCAATGAGGTATCGAGGGATTAAGTGCATCGGATCAGTCCAATCAATCTCGTTCCAAACTTGTTCACATCGCGCGGATACCGGGTAAACGGGATCAACTACCCCCGATCCATAGCCCACTGCACCTACGGGGACATTCTCCGAGAGAAAAAACTCGTCGCCATTGAGCACAAATACCTCGCCCTTTCGGCTCGGAAGAACCACCGTTCCTGTATGAGACACAAGCCTCTGGGCCGGAATGCCACCGCACCGTCCGTTCCCGGCAAAGGCAAGTGCCTTTGCAAGCGTCACTCCTACCTTGACTCCCGTGAAACTCCCCGGTCCCAAATCCGCGACAAAGCCGGTCAAGTCCGATGGGTTCCAACCGCCTTCGGTCAATATTCGATCCAGCAACGTCAGCACCACCTGTGAAGCAGACATCGGTGCCCATTCTTCAGCCGCGATCAAGAGCGACCCGTTGTCAGAGAAAATCGCGACGCTTGCCAAAGGGGACGATGTGCTGAATACGGCGATCACAGATTCGGCTGCAGTCCCAATGTCTCCATCAAACTCCGAATGAGTTTCAGATCATCCTTGGCTTGTTTCATAGATTCGGATCGATATTCAACGAGCCAGTAGTGGTTATCAAACGACCCGATGCCATAGAACAAGACTAGGTCTCCGGCCTCGGAATTACCTTCCCGCAGTACCGTGGCGACCCGATAACCCGCCGCAGTTCTAAACATTGCAGGATCTTCGCGACGACTCACCGACTTGAACTGGGACAAAGTTTTGCTTGGGGCACTCACAAGCTGATTTTCCGGAGAAAGTGAGTCGATGGTGCTAAGCACATCGACGGTCACGATTCCGCTCGCTCGCGCATGAGTAAATCGAAGTTTGTCTCCGACCTTGGTCACGGTCCAGCCCTTTTCATATCGCAAAATTGAAGGTTGGCCCGCAAGTTGCACCTCCAGTTTTTCGGACCCGAACCGACCCTTCATTGGAGCCGTGATCGCTGGATGCAAAACTATGGTTACGCTGGGCTTTAGCGGCGCGTCCGGAACACGAGCAGTATCCGTCGGCTTGCCTTGATCTGGTTTCTTTGGCTTTTTCGGCTTTTTGCCAGGCTCAGCAATTTCAACTGGGGGTGGATCTTCGACGAGAGGCAATGAGCCGTCAATCGTTCGCAAAGTCAACAGCGCCGCCTTCCAAATGGCCTCGGCATCATCAAAATTTCCCCGAGGAACAGCCAGTCTGAATTGGAACTTGTTTGGAGTTCGCGTGTACAAGAGACCCGTATACGCCGCCATTTCCACCGTACGATCCACGTACGTCAGTTTTGTCAGCAGCATTGGCACGCCCAAATAGTCCTCGCGCCATTGCTTTTCAACCCCGGCGCCTTGCGACTTTGCCGCCGTACCCTGGAGTTGCTGCCAAAGGTCTGCCGTGCCTCGGAAAGTATTTTCAAAGATCTCCACCTTTGCCTGAGACTTCCCCTCATAAAGTGGAATCGTGAACTCCACGCTATGTTTCTTTTGCTTGAAAATCCAAGATTTCGGGTGGAAAAACGCCAATCCAAGATTCGGGCTTTCGAAAACCCTATCGTCTCGAATGGCGGCTGCTGGCCAAACGAGACTCAATCCAAGCACAGCAGACAACAAAAGTTTACTATTGCGAATACGCATCACCCCGTAGGGTACTCAAATTTTAAAAATCTCTGTGCCTCACTTTCCAGCAAGGGGTAAGAGAATGATAAATTTTGCGCCATTGCCAAGCTCACCGGTCTCCACTACACTTCCACCGTGAGCCTCAACAATTCCCTTAACAATGGAAAGTCCCAGCCCCATGCCCTTGACGCGAGAACTGTAGAACGGCTGAAATATCTGGTTTTTCTGTTCCGCTGATACACCTGGGCCTTGGTCCAAAACCTCCACCGCGGCAAATTCTCGCTTAAGCGGCAAACTCGCTCGCCTCTTCAACTCTCGGTTTGCAATATAAGTACTCACCTTCAACTGGCCGGTCGAAAAGAAACTGAGTCCGTTTTCGACAATCTCCGTGATCGCTCTGCGGATTTTTCTCGCATCAATTTCAACTTCAGGAATCTCGCCCAAATCGTAGACCAAGTGAATTTCACTTCGCCGCGGGAAAACCTCCTCTACTGCCTCTTTAACCACAAAATTTAGGTCCGCGCGCACGGTTGACAACTGTGTCGCCATCACGAAATCTCGGAATTCCTGTAGAATCTCTTCAATCCGATGGACGTTGGTGTCTAGACTTTTTTGCAGAGCAAGCAACTCAGCAAAATCTTTGCCCTCTTCACGGAGCAGGTGCCCAAGTTCATTTACGTCGCCTTTCAGAGCAAAAACGCGATTCCCGATCATGTGGGAACTCTTGGCGCTGAGTTCGCCCCAGGCCGCCATACGTTCAATCTGGATAGCGCGCTGAACAGAGCGCACGTTCTCCAAGCCCATGGCCGTCTGCTCGGCGACCGTGCTGAGAAGACGCTCATCGTCCTCTGTGAACTGAGAATCACGGTATGGATTTTCACCCACTCTCCGAACGACTCGAAGTGCCCCAATAGACTTGCCTCGGTACACAATCGGAACCGCAAGATAGCTCGCAACTTTCTCCTTGGGCAAATCAAGCCAGAGGCCGCGCCAGCGCTCGTCTTCCTGAGGATTCTCCAACCGCAACGGCAACCCATTCGCACAAACCCAGCCCGTGCACCCCTCGTTAGCCTTATAACCGACCCCGCCGACGCGGTCCTTCAGTGAACCCGCTGAACCCCGAAGCATGAATAAATCGGTCAACGGATCCAGAAGAAAGAGCGAGCAAGATTGAAACCGCAAGACATCGCCTGCAATCCCGAGGACGTTTTCGATCAGATCCTCTTCTGTCGTTGCGCGGTCGAGCGCACTCCCGATCAGTTCCAAAGCTTCTTCTCGACGCAAAAGTTCCTCCCGAGTAACCACGGTCAGAACAAGGAATGCAATGGTCTCCGCGATCTCTAAGTGATCGTCAGAGTAGTGGTTCTCCTCATCTGACTCGAGATTAAGGACAGCCCGCACTCTGCCGTGCCGGTCCATAATTGGAACCGCAATTTCGCTCTTGGAAGTGCGAATCAGATTCATGTACTGCGGCTCTTTCGTCACGTTTCCGGTGACAAAACTTTCACCTTTAGCCGCGACGTAAGCCACGATTCCGGCCCCTTCCTCTGCCGTGATTTCAACTTGCCGTACCTCGGATTCCTCGGCATGCTTTCCGGCGATGATGGACAGCTCCAAGGTGCCCAGTTCTTCATTCATCCGGCCAATCATCGCCGTTGTGCTGTCAGTAAGCTCCATCGCCGACTCCGCGAGCATCCGCAACGCGGTATCGGTGTCCCATTCGGTCGCAGCAATTGCCGAAAGTTGCTTGAGTACGGAAGTATTTGGCATTTCCAACAGTATATTCCCCACCCGTGAGACGGTAACCTTAGGGTGTGTTAGGACAGTGGATGGAATCGGAAATTCGCGAGCAGGCCTTGGTGCTCGAAGTCAACACCGATCGTTACTACGCTGAACTAACGCCGTTTTTGAAAGACAGAGATTTCGAACTCGTCGTGATCGCCGCCCGAGGTTCCTCGGATCATGCCGCACTCTACCTGCGTTATCTCATCGAAATCCACCTCCAAATCCCTGTTTCGCTTGCTGCGCCGAGCGTCATCACACGGTTCCACAGCAAGATAAAGTATCCAAGGTCGCTCGGCATTGGAATCTCACAATCGGGTGCTGGTCCCGACGTTGCCGGGGTTCTGGAATATTTGCAATCCGAGGGGCACGAGACACTTGCCGTCACGAATACCGTCAACTCAAATCTTGGAAAAGTCTCACAGCACACGCTAAAACTTGGAGCTGGACCAGAACGGAGCGTCGCAGCGACGAAAAGCTACACCGCGAGTCTGCTCGCCGCCTACCAAATCGCGCGCGCAATGGGGGCAGACTTGCCTGACCCCCGGGGCAACCTCCCCACAAACGAGTGGGTGAATCAGTGCCAGGAAGTAGCGCAAGCTGACTTGGGAGCCATCCTGCGGTCTACGACCCTTATCAGCCTTGCCCGAGGCTACAGCTATTGCACTGCGCTCGAAACCTCCTTAAAGATGATGGAGTGCGCCTTGCTCCCTTGCAAAGGCTATTCGACGGCGGATTTCCAGCATGGACCCAAGGCGTTAGCGGGTCACGGTTCCGCCGCGATTGTCTTCGGCGATTCGCCTGAAGACCTGACTGATTATGGGTGCGTGGGTCTTTACGCGCCGGAGGCTCCTGATAACGCCCTGACTCCGATCTGGGATGCCATGTTCGCCCAATGGCTGGCTCTTCTTGCCGCGCGAGCGAGAGGTCTGGACCCTGATCACCCACGCTCGCTCAAAAAAATTACCCAGACACTTTAACAGAAAGTTCACTGATTTTCAAAAAAAGTCCCGGAAATCTCTTGTTTTTTTGAAAAAGTGTGATATCATCCTCTGATCATGAGGAATTCTACGAATTTTTCTCGACGCGCGTTCACGCTCATCGAACTGCTCGTCGTTATAGCCATTATTGCCATTCTTGCCGCCATTCTCTTCCCTGTATTTACCCAGGCGAAGCGAGCTGCCAAACTTACTTCATGCTTGTCCAATAACAAGCAACACGCCCTTGCGGTGAATATGTACGTTCAGTCTTACGACAGCACATATCCAACCGTTGAGAGAAGCGTGAATGACTATTGCAATCCGCGTGCCGGGGATATGGTCATTCGACTGCAGCCCTACATCAAGAGCACCAACATCTTCTTCTGCCCTGAGCGCGTGAATCGAAGGAACCCATACTCGAGCACGGCTTGTTCATGGAACCCTCAGAATTATCTACTTGGCTACGGTTCGAACTTCGGAATGTGGTCGATTAGCGATGGAACTGGTCTCTACCAGTACAATTCGCCAGTCGGTGCAGCCGGATATACCGAGTCCGAAGTCGAAACTTCAGCAGACTTCATTGTGATGGGAGAGACTTTGGACTATCCCTACTACACCATGTCGTTGTACTTCCAGGACACAGAGGGTAACAACAAGAACCTCATTCGACACGGTGGCCGCTGGCCCTACAGCTTTGCCGATGGTCATGCGAAGTCGAACCCGACCGCTGCGTACCGAATTCCAGGAATCAAGGAATTCACCGTTCTTCCGATGAAGCAGTCCGATATGGAAAGCTTCTGCAGTCAGAAGGATCGAATTTCTAGAGACTCAGCGAATCCTTATCCTTGCAAGGAAATTGCTCGTCGAATTGCCGTGAGCAGGATCGCCCTTTGAGAAAGGTCTGGTTGGTTCTTTTCGCACTTGGGCTTGTGTGTGGGTTAGCCGGTTGCTCCAGCCAACCAGAACCGGAAAAGCCAAAGGAAGAGACCACTCAGGTCAAGACTGGTAACGGTGAGGCTCCGGCCTTGCCCGAAGGTCCAGCCGCTAAATAACAAAAAATCCCCCGTCCAAACCGGACGGGGGATTTTTTTGTTCCTACGGAACGAGCATCAAGTCCTTGCTGGACTTGACCATGCTCTTCCCGTTTGCGATGAAGTAGTCAAACTCCTCGGGGAAGACCCGGATCGCGGCGGCTACGGGCCAAGCGGCGGCGTCACCTAAACCGCAGAACGAACGCCCGTCGATCTGCGAGCAGACTTCCAGGAGCAACTCCTTGTCGCCCGGTTGCCCATTCCCGGCAACAATGCGCTCCATGATCTGCAGCATCCACTTCGTCCCCTCGCGGCAGGGAGTGCACTTTCCGCAACTCTCCTGAGCGTAAAACATAGCCGTTCGCCAGATGAACGAAACGATACAGGTGTGCTCATTCAGGAACATACAGCCACCCGAACCGACCATCGACTTCACGTCGCTCATTTCCTCATAACCCAGAACCGCACGACCGCACATTTCAGCGTCGATAATCGGCACCGATGAGCCACCGGGGACGCAGGCTTTGAGCTTTCCGCCTTTCATTCCACCCGACATTTCAAGCAATTCGTTTAAAGTTGTTCCGAATTCAATTTCGTAGTTCCCGGGTTTGTTGACATGCCCACTCACCGAGAAAATCTTTGTTCCGCGCGAGTTCTTGGTTGCCGCACCCAGTGTTTGATACCACTCGCCGCCCTTATTCACGATGAACGGCACGCACGTGTAAGTCTCGACATTATTGATGAGCGTCGGCGAATCCCAGAGGCCGCTAATCGTCGGCAACGGCGCGTGAGGGAATTTTAGCCGCGGCATTCCCCGCTCTCCCATCAAACTCGACATGAGCGCGCTTTCCTCGCCGCACTCGTATGAGCCCGCACCCATGTGGATATAGAGATCAAAATCCCGCCCGGATCCCAGAATATTCTTGCCGAGCAATCCCGCCGCATAAGCCTCATCTATTGCCGCGCGGAGAGCTTTCGCCGCGTCAATGAACTCGCCGCGAATATAGATAAATCCGGCATCGCCCTGAGTCGCAAAACCGGCAATCGTCATGCCCTCAACCAGCAAGAATGGAGTTTCCTCCATAAGTTGCTTGTCCTTGAAAGTGCCTGGTTCGCCTTCGTCGGCGTTGCAGACCACGTAGTGCTTTTTGCCGACCTTTTCTTTCGGCAAGCCATTCCACTTGATCCAAGTAGGAAATCCCGCGCCGCCTCGACCTCGCAGGCCGCTGGCTTTGACTTCGTCAATAATCGCCTGGCGCTCCATCTTGACGGCCTTCTCGAGAGCCTTGTAACCGCCCTTTTTGCGGTAGCCATCGAGAGTGCGATAAGCGGTGTCGTCGGAGTGCTCAAGGAGGAGTTTATACTCGGCCATATTGACTCTATTCTACTCGGTTGGCGAACTTTTCCTCTCTTTGATTGGGTGGAGATCAAAGGATGCCTCCACGCGTTCGAAGTTCACAGTTCATTTTTGAATTGTGAATGTAAATTGAACCTGGCTTGTAGATTCTTGAACCTAAATTGACGTTCATTCACATAAGCTGTTTCCCCCTGGGAGAAAGCATTTGGAATGTCGGACTGTAATCGTTCATGCATTTGGACGAGGCGAGGCTAGAAGTCAACTGAGGGAGTGCGGTTCTTAAATTGTGTGACCCCGTCCGGGGCCAGTGCTTTAGACCCGTCTAACCCCAGGTTTCGCTCCGCTCAACCTGGGGCTAAGAATTGTGTCATCCCTTCGGGATAGTACTGCAATTCCATTTGCCAACTCAACCACGATTCAGCGGGCGAGACGCCCGTGGTCCAGTAGGCGGACGGAGACGCTCGCGCTCCAATTTATCTTTGTCGGCGCAATGGGAATTCAGATATCTTGCAGGCCACCCCTTCGATAGTGATCCGCCCAAGTTCAATTTGCTCCGCCTTCAAAAAGATCCCTCCCAAGAATCCATAGTCAGGACTAAAGGCCGCACTAGTAACTCCCGGCAGACCTTCCAAAGACACCTCAGCCCGCAGACAAACCCATTGGCGATTCACGTGACCACGGCTGTGAATACGCTGCAAGACCTCCTGCCCCGTGTAGCATCCCTTTTCATAGTGGATGTGCCGAGACTCGAACCATGCGCCCAACTCCGGTGGCAGCGTCTTTTCGGTGGTGTCGATGCCGCGTCTAGGAATCCCAACCTCAAGGCGCAGTGCCTCCCACGCCTCCGGCGCAAGAGAGATCCCTTCGGGCACGAATTCATGATCGACGAGGGTGTCGAAGCCGCCGTATCCGAGCCGGTTGTGCTGGAATCCAGCTTCCGGCGCGAGCGGACCTTGAAATGAGATCAGCTTCCCCGCGAGCACTTCGGCGCGAACATCCTCTAGGATCACCCATTTCTCCACTCGCTTGAGCAAAGTATCCGCCGACTCCGGGTCCATGATAAGCAGAAAGCCGCCATCCTCAGCTCGAAACGCTCGCCCCAATCCAGCGAGTTGCCCCGTCGGCGTGCAGAGGCAGAAGTCGCAAGGCAACGCCGTCATATCCTGCGTCGTTTGCCCCTGCAGCCAGGAGTCTGCGTCCGCGCCGGTGAGCCGCACCAAGCGGTCGCCCGTTCGATACCACGCAGCACCAGTCTGCACGGCGCGATAACTCTCGATCCAAGGCACTTCAATATTTGTCATGAGAAATCAAAACAGGACTGGATAAATCCAGTCCTGTTTACTCTACTCCACTTGATCAACGATCAGGTCGTTCGGGTGGAGGCGGAATGCCCGCTGCCTTATCCTTCTTATCTTGTTCGCTCTCCGACCACTTTTTGGCGTCAGTCTCTTCAACTGTTCCGCCAGATCCGCATCCGCAAACACTGAGAATCGTGCCGCCGAGAATTAGACCGATGAGAAGAACTCGTTTCATTGGCCGAGGTTCCACATCGGGAAGTTGAGGCTCGTATTCGGATTGTTTGAGCCGCTATAAACATAGGCCGATGTTGCTCTTCGGCAATTGCTCGCAAAAGCACTCGCGGGGAATGCGACCCCACCCATGTACTGAGCATTCGTCGGAGTATTTCCTAAGAACTTTCCGACCTGGAGGAATTTGGCTGAACCATCAGCAAACCCGACCACGACGCCACCGGCAGGAGCTCCGATTTGGTCCACTTCTTCTGAAGTTGTACAGTTATTTGTGCTTGTACTCTTGAGGAACATTGAGCGCCAGTATTCTCGAATTGCAATCGGGTAGATCGTTTCCAAAGAGAAACCGGTGGTCGGATCGGTCGGCCATCCCCCACTCTTCACCACGAAAGGTGCGGCATAGGTCTGTGGCATTTCCAAAAGCAACATTGTTTCGGATGGGTAGGAAATTCCACCCTGCGTTCCACCCGTCCATGGCGTACTGATGAAACCGCTAACCGATGAACCGGTCACTCCAAGATTGATCGCAAAAGCATTCAAGAATTGACCGTTGTTGTTCCAATCCGTCGCAGACTTTGTTCGAAGCGGGTGCTCAAAAAGTCCAACTGACTTGATGTACGGCATCACGTACTTCTGCCAGCTTTGCCAAGTCATGCTGTGACCAAATCCTGTTCCACCCGAACAGCGAAGGACACCGTCGTTTAGTTTGGTGTTCAATGAAGTGTTGAGTTCACATCCAGAGCGACGTGGATATTGATCGTCATTGCTGTCGATGTAGAGCATAAAACCAAGGCTGATCTGCTTCTGGTTTGAGATCGCAACGGTTTTCTTTGCCGCAGTCTTAGCCTGCGTGAAAACTGGGAAAAGGATAGCGGCCAAAATCGCGATAATCGCGATGACCACCAAAAGTTCGATGAGCGTAAAAGCTTTTTTCAACATGTTAATCTCCGATCCGAAATGCCGGCCAGTACGCCAGCCTAAAAATTGCCCGAGCAACCCATATTATCGCCCTCAATTATTGTGGATATGTTAAGAAAGCCAATATTTGCCTAATTTTATGACAAAAAGATCACTTCTCAACCGTTGTTTCAGACCCTAGTTTACCGTCAAGAGGACCCGTTTGCCAAGTGGTTGTGTGAGGAAAAGTACGGGGCTTGCCTAAAAGCCAGCAAAATTAGAAGGGCTTCCCAACAAGATGTAGACATAGGGTAACATCCCGGCAATGATTTCTCGCCTGCGGGGGACCGTGATCGAAGTAACACCGCCTTCGATGGTGGTGGATGTTCAAGGCGTCGGATACGACGTCCTTGTCCCCGAACCCGTTCTTGTTTTGCTCTCCAAAGCCGAGGGTCAAGTCGAGCTTTTTGTGCGGCAAATTTTCCGTGAAGATGGCGTGACGCTCTATGGATTTTTTGACTCCCATCAGCGTCGAATTTTTGATCTGCTCACCGGTGTCACCGGATGTGGTCCCAAGACTGCCCTTGCCGCGATCAGCACCCTCGGAGAGGCCGGGGTCGCGGAAGCGATTGTGACCCAGGACGCCAGAATCCTCGTACGCACCCCCGGCATCGGCCAAAAGGTCGCCGAGCGGCTTGTTTTGGAGCTGAAGGATAAGATTCAGGAAGAAGAATTTGTTCGCCGCCTAAGCAAAGGATTACCCAAAAACGCGGTCACTCGCACTGAAGTTGAGGACGAACTCGTGGATGCCTTGCTAGGGCTTGGATATAAACGCCAAGAAGCCGAAGCCGCTTCAATTGCCGCTCGCGAAGAAACGGACGTGTTGGAAGAGCAAATCCGAGCCGCATTACGTCAACTTAAGAAGTCATGACACGCGACGACGAATTATCGCCCGAACAACTCCCGGAGGATCGCCCCCAGGAACAGTCTCTTCGTCCGCGCGTGCTTGCGGAGTTTATTGGTCAGGAGAAGCTCAAATCGAACCTGAAAGTCTTTTTAACCGCCGCCCGCCAACGCGAGGAAGCTCTTGATCATGTCCTGCTGTACGGCCCTCCCGGTCTCGGGAAAACCACCATCGCGCACATCATCGCGACTGAGATGAATGCGCCCTTCCATGTGACGACCGGACCTGCCTTGGAACGGCCCGGAGACTTGGTAGGCATCGTGACGAACCTCGAACCCGGTGCCGTGCTGTTCATCGATGAAATTCACCGGCTCAGCAAGATGGTCGAGGAAATTCTTTATCCCGCGATGGAGGATTATAAGATTGACCTCATGATCGGCAAGGGTCCGGCCGCTCGGTCCGTTCGGTTGGACCTTCCCCGCTTCACGATCATTGGCGCGACCACCCGACAAGGCCTTCTCACCGGACCATTCCGCGACCGGTTTGGCATTGTCTCACACTTTAACTATTACGACGCCATCGCTTTGCACAAGATCATCACGCGGTCGAGCGCGATTCTCGGCTTTCAGATTGAGGACGATGCGGCGCAAGAAATTTCCCGCCGCGCCCGAGGGACACCCCGAATTGCGAACCGCTTGCTTGCTCGGGTGCGAGATTTTGCGCAGGTTGACGGTCACTCCGTGATCAACCTGAAGTCTGCAAAAGTCGCCCTCGACGAACTTGAGATCGACTCCATTGGCCTGGATCGACTCGACCATCGCATTTTGCTGGCGATCATCGAAAAATATGAAGGTGGTCCGGTCGGAATCGAAACGATTGCCGCAACCATAGGCGAGGACTCGGGCACGATTGAGGATGTTTATGAGCCTTATTTGATGCAGCTAGGTTTGCTGCAACGAACTCCCCGAGGGCGAGTTGCAACCGCCACCGCCTATCGACATTTGGGGCGGGAGCCGAGGAAGTCGGATAGTTTGTTTGGCGAACAGATCGACTAGACTTGGACCGGTTGGATGTCCTTCACCGATTTCGCAAATCCTCGCATGATGTCCTCGACCTCAGCGTAAGTTGAGCAGGCGGTGATTTTTGAGCGAATCTCCGCTGCGCCCATCGCGCCCTTGATATACATTGGGAGCTGACCTCGCAAGGCGCGGATCGCGTTTTTCTCGAATTGGGGATAGTCCGCCTCGGAGATATCTCCGACCGAGTTCACCTTAGCCTCATAGGCGATCATCAGCCGGGCGTGCTCCAATGCCACTTCGACTCGCTCATCCAGACTCGGCTCGGCAGGAATTTCCGAGCCTGTCATTGCGGCAGAAATTCGCGCCAACGCCCAAGGATTCGCAATCGCGGCCCGACCCACCATAATTCCGTCGCAGCCTGTTTCGTCGAGCATCCGCCTTGCGTCGGCTCCGGTTTTTACGTCTCCGTTCCCGATCAGGGGAATCTTGATTGCCTCCCGCAGACTCGAAATCAGCTTCCAATCCGCCTCGCCTTCGAAGCCTTGCTTGGCGAACCGCGCATGGAGGGTTAGCATCTGCGCGCCAACCGCCTCGAACCGCCTGGCAAGGTCCGGCGCAGCAAAAAGCGACCAGTCCCACCCGGCTCGAACCTTCACGGTCACCGGAACCTTGACGGCTTTGACCACCGCTTCAACAATTTTGGTTGCGAGTTCGGGGTCTTTCAACAGGGCCGCGCCGGAACCGGTTTTGCAAACCTTAGGCACCCAGCAACCCATGTTGATATCGATGATATCCGGCCCAAATGACTCCGCAATGCGCGCAGTTTCCGCCATGATTTCGGGGTCCGCGCCAAATATCTGAATTCCCATCGGACGCTCCTCCTCGCGGATTTGCATTTTTTTGTAGGTTTTTTCGGCCCCGTGGTGGATTGCCATTGCGCTGACGAATTCGGAGAACATCAAGCCCGGAGTGCCAATTCTCTTGCAAATGAGCCGAAAAGCAAGGTTGGTTACATCCTCCATCGGGGCCAAAACTAGCGGCGATGAAACGCGGACATTACCAACGGAAAAACCGGAACTCATAAGGGGAACCCTAATGGTACCTGCCGAAGCACCCAGAATCGGCTACACTTTTAGTGATGAATCCAGCACCCGAGCATTGGTGGTTTGTACTGACCGGCGTATTTTTCGGTCTGTTCATCCTGCTACTGATTATTCTGATTGTTGTCGCCCTTCAACTTGTGGCAACCATCAAGCAGGTCGGAACCCAACTCAATAATCTGGGCGAGCGGGTCGACAAGATTAGCACCCGGGTCGAAGAACTGCTGGTGAACGTCAAATCCACAACCCACGCTCTCGGCACCCGCGCCGACAACATTGGGCAGTCCTTTGAGATAGTGAGTTCCGCATTCGCGAACCGCGCCCAAACCGTCGCCAGCGTTCTAACGGGCATCATGCTCATCAAGAACTTTCTCGGAAACCGCCGGAACCGTCGTTAGTCAAGAGGGCCTTTCGCACGAACAACCGCTTGAGCAATTTCTCCAAGATTCGCCGAACGGGGAGCAGGAATCGTGACGCCCTCGCCGGTTACTTGCTGGTAAGCCTGCCCTGCCTGGACATTCGCCCAGTTCAGGAATAAGTCATAGACGGCACCATACCGAGGAAATCGCGCTGCACGCAACCGCGCACTTTGTTCAGCATAGCTGAGCATCAAAAGGTCGCTTAAAGCCCCCACCTTAGCCTGACCCGGCGCATCGCCGACCTTAGCAAATGCGGCTCCCGCAAGTTCGCTGACAAAAGAGTCCCCACTTGCAACAACCGACGCCTTCCCTTCTTTCACTCGCTTCAGGAAGCGGTCGGCGAGGAAGATGCGGTTGATTTCGTTCGTCCCTTCGTAAATTCTGCTCACCCTCGCATCGCGGTAGAGCCGGGCGACGGGGAATTCTTCGGTAAACCCATAGCCGCCGTAGGTCTGAATCGCCTCATCTACGATAAAGCCTTCCGCCTCCGTAGCGAAAACCTTGCAGGCACTGCACTCAATCGCATACTCCTCAGCCGCCTTGCGATTCGCATCGATTTCCGGCAAATCAAGCGTCTTGCAGTAATCAAAAGCGGTGTCGATCAAGGCTCCGGTCCGATAAATCATGGACTCTGCGGCGAAAAATCGTGCTGCTGACTCGGCGAGTTTCTTTTGAATGAGTTCAAATTCGACTAGGGATTTCCCGAACTGCTTTCGATCCGAAGCATAGGCCGCCGCGCACCGTAATGCCTCACGGGCGGGACCGATTGACATCGAGGCGAGTTTGAATCGTCCCAAGTTCAGAGCATTGAACGCGATGTAGTGCCCCTTACCCGGCTCCCAGATCACGTTTTCGAGCGGCACTTCCGCGTTCTCCAGAACTACACGTGCGGTAGAGGAACCCTTAAGACCCATCTTGTGCTCCTCGCGGGCGATGCTGACACCGGGGAAATCGCGCTCGACGATGAATGCGGTGACTTTGTCTTCTACTTTTGCCAAGACGATGAATTGCGTAGCCCACTGGGCGTTCGAAATCCACATTTTGGTTCCATTGATCACCCACTTTCCGTCCTTTTGCTCTGCGCGCGAGGACATGGAGAGCGCGTCGGAACCCGAATTCGGTTCACTGAGACAGTACGCTCCGATCTGCTCACCGCTCGTCAAGAGCGGCAAATATTTCTTCTTCTGGGCCTCGTTGCCAAAAAGCGAAACGCCGACCTGGCTGATCCCGCTTGTGATTCCGATGGTCACCGAAAAAGACCCGTTGAGGGACAGGAACTCCAGAATGCGGGCAGCAAGATTCTTGGAAAGGCCAAGCCCGCCGTAAGCCTCAGGAGTGTCGATTCCGCAGAATCCCAGTTCCCCGGCCTTAGCGATCAGCGCGGGCATGAGGCCCGGCTCCTGCTGGTCAATCGCTTCGACCTGCGGCAAAATCTCCTCACGGCTGAACTTCTCTGCCATTTGGATCATCAGCAATTCATCGGCGATGAAGTCTTCTGGGGCAAAAGCCGTCTCGGGCGTGGAGGAAAAGAAGGAGCAACCGCGCAGGGCGTTTTCGGTGACCATGTTCAACTCTTAAACTGTTGCTTTATCGAAGATACTCAAGCCAGCCTTATTCCAGTCGGCTAGGAATCGCTCCAATCCGCTGTCGGTCAGTGGGTGGTGGAAGAGCATTTCGATGATTTTTAGAGGCATCGTAGCGACGTGGGCGCCGGCGGCGATTGCCTGGGTTACGTGGAGCGGGTGGCGGACGCTGGCGACGAGGACTTCAGAGTCAAATCCGTAGGTGTCCACCATCTGCACAGTCTCCTCCACGGCGGCCATACCGTCGATGTTAAGGTCATCCACACGGCCGACAAAATTGGAAATGTACGTTGCTCCTGCCTTCGCCGCCAAAAGAGCCTGCCCGACGGTAAAGACCAAAGTCACGTTCGTGCGAATGCCCTTGTCGGACAGTGTGCTGACGAGTTTAATTCCGTCCTTGATCAGCGGCACTTTGACCGTGATTTGCGGGTGCCAGCTCGAGATTTCCATGGCTTCTTTGAGCATGGTGGGGTAGTCGGTGGCGACGACTTCGGCGCTGATGTCTCCGCCAGGGACCGCTTCGCAAATCGCGAGAACGGTCTCTCGGAAGCCTTTCCCGGCCTTTGCAATCAGGGTCGGGTTAGTGGTGACGCCGTCAAGAATCCCCCACTCCGCTGCCTGCTTCACTTCATTAATGTCGCCCGTATCTACAAATATTCGCACCTTAGGAGTTTACCTAGGGTAAGGGCGGCTGGCTTCGGGCCTTGATGACAACATCCGCAGTCAAAGCTGCGAATAGCACTAGTGCCATCGCAATCATCGGATGCGGAGGAGGGAGACGAGGCACATGACAAGGGCAAACCCCGCCATCCCGACGAGGGCTTGGTCAGTGAACCCTTTCAAGTTTGCTCCTCTGTGCGGCTCGTTTCACCCAAGGACGCGGATCGTCGGCGAATACTTCCCAGGCCTCTGGTGATTGGTACTTAATTTTAAACTCATCGACACTCTGCTCCAGATTTCCCGAAAACTCCAGACTCGTAGCCGCCGCCCCAATCTGCTCCATTGATCTCACTCCCACCAAGACGGGATGCTGAGCGGAGTATCGGGCAAGCAGACCGGAGGCAACATCCGATGAATCGGGAAAAACAGTAAATGGCGCTCCAAGCCCCCAATCTAAGGGGCGACTCGTCACGACGCCAACCCTGCGGTCTGCCGCTAAGCCCTGTAAAGCATCAAAAAGATCGTGCTCAATCGGATTCCGGGGAAGCAAAATCACGTCAAAGGCATCGTGAAACTGCCAAGTTGACAACACCGCCGGAACCGACCCCATTCCAGCAAGCCCGAGGTGCCGAATTAATCCTTCCTGCTTATTCATTTCAAGAGCTTCGAGCGCACCAGATATTTGGTGTTCTTCCAACCGGCGTTGAATCGGCAAAAAGTACAGGTCAATGTACTCCCGACCGATGCAGGATAGCAGCTGAATGAGATCGCCTTGAACCATGTCTGCCGCATGGTTATGGCTAGTCGCATTCACAAGGTTCGTACTCGCGACTGCCATGAGTTCAGCTGCCGTTCCTCGCAAGAATCCGCCCCAAAGGGCGGGCTGGCTCGAAATATCCATCACGGTATTCGCCGCCAACGCCGCTTCAACAAGAGTTTGGGTTTGTCCCTGTTCAGGCACCAAAAGACTCAGCCAAATGGGTGGAAATTTCCGGTTTGTTCGACCAAGCATCTCAGTCAGGGTACCCGTCCCTCTTTCAACAGAGTACAATTCGGCGAGTCCATGAAGTGTGTTATCGGAGTAGATTTAGGCGGAACCAACGTGCGGGCGCAGGCGATTGACCGAGAGGGGAAAGCCGTCGGTCCCCGATGCGAACTCCCCTCCCGCGCCCAGGAGGGCACGGAGGTCATTCTAGACGCCCTCACCACCGTGATTCGCCAAGCCGCGAGTGGGGCGTCCATCGAACCGGAGGCCGTTGGCCTCGCCATCCCTGGGTTCGTTGATGATGCCGCAGGAATGGTGCGTTGGGCTCCAAATTTTGGGCACAAGGAGGGCGACGTCTTCCACTACTGGAAAGATGTCCCGATCGGGCAGCCTCTTCGCCAGCGGCTAAATCTGCCGGTTCACATGGGGAATGACGCGAACCTTGCAGCTCTAGGCGAATATATGTTTGGCTCCGGGAAAGGCACGGCAAAGTGCCTTGTTATGATCACAATCGGCACTGGAATTGGCGGAGGGATTGTCATGGCCCCTACTTCGTTGCAGGGAGATGTAAGGGGTCCGGTTGTGCTACTCGGCGGAAACCTTGGTGCCGCCGAACTCGGCCACATCCTTGTCAATCTCAACGGTCCCGATTGCAACGCGGGAAGCTACGGCGCGCTGGAGGCGTTCTGCCAACGTGATGCGATCATCACCCGCGCTCGTCACAAAATTCAACGCGGTCGCCCGTCCACAATATATGATCTCGTCGAGGGCGATCTCACGAGAATCACGCCGAGAATCATCTTTGAGGCTTGTGAAAAGGGCGATGAGGTCGCGCTGGAAGTCTACGAGGAAATCGGCACGTTCCTCGGAGCGGGGCTCGGTACTTGTATCAACATCTTCGCTCCCGATGTTATTGCCATCGGGGGACAAATCGCAAAGGCCGGGGAGTACATCCTTGGGGCGGCAAGAAAGTCGGCAAGAAACGTGGCAATCCCCGCCCTCTTTGAATTCGCCACGATCGGCCTCGCCGAGCAACTCGACGACGCAGGAATCCTTGGTGCCGCCGCGCTTGCGATGATATAAAAAAGGGTGGCTCCGACTGGAGCCACCCTTTTCACTTGTCAGCGAGATTCTTAGTCTTCGTCTACGCCGTTGAAGTTGACGACAACTTCAGTATAGTCGCTCAAGTCAACTGCTCCGTCTCCGGTAACATCAGCTTCCTTGGGCTTGTGGCCATCGGCGCCGACGACGTCCCATGTGAGGTCTGTAGACACCGCATTAAAGTACGTCACGACGACTGTGTAGTCCGTCAAGTC
>JAIOPU010000036.1 GCA_021413725.1 Armatimonadota bacterium
CTCTTCCGAAAGCTCAACCAGCTCCGCTTCAACCTGCGCCGAAATCACAATAACCTGAGCACCCTCTGAAGCCGCGAGTTTCTCGACCTGAGCAACCCACTTGTTGCCGCCCGCCAAATCATTTTCGGAAACATTCGCCGCATAAATCATAGGCTTCTGAGTCAGGAAACCAAGCTGCTTAATTGCCTCTTGATCCTCCTCAGTCAGCTTCACCGACCGAACCGGCTTGGCGTCGTTGAGCGCGGGAACGATTTTCTCCAAAGCATCGACTTCTGCCTGCGCTTCCTTCTTCGTGCGAGCGTCTTTTCGAGCACGCTCCAGACGCTTTTCCGCCTGGGCGAGGTCGGCATAGATCAGCTCCAAATTGATAATCTCGATATCTCGAATTGGGTCCACTGAACCAGAAACGTGAACAATATCATCGTTCTCGAAGCACCGCACCACGTGGACAATCGCGTCCATTTCGCGGATGTTGCCGAGGAACTGGTTACCGAGTCCTTCGCCCTGGCTCGCGCCTTTCACAAGCCCGGCGATATCCACAAATTCCATTCGCGCCGGAAGAATTTCCAGCGACCCAGAGATCGCCGCCAGCTTGGCGAGCCGCTCGTCTGGCACCGTCACCATGCCCACATTGGGCTCGATGGTGCAAAAAGGGTAGTTCGCCGCCTGCGCTTGGGCATTGGCGACAACGGCATTAAAAAGGGTGGATTTGCCCACGTTGTGCAACCCGACATTTCCGGCTCTGAGCATAGTAGGGGGAAAAACGGCGCTCGCCGCTTTGAACACAGTTTACCGTTTTCGCCTGTTTCCATAAATTCTTACCCCCAGAACCTACACCTCGAAAAAATACTTTACTAAAACTGAACGATTCCCGCCCGAGATCAGTCTGGAGACTGAAAGAACAAATGTTCTCTCTCCCATAACACACCGACCTCGCCGACACCCTCTTAGGCGGGGTCCTCTAATGTCTGATCGACGAGAAAAGTCCTAGGCCCAAATTCACTAAATATGGAGATTTTGGAAAACCGAGGAACCAGCGTCGACAATTATCCGTTATAACTATTGAAAGAGCGTAGAGCTCTTCTCTCCCATAAGCAACCCACACATAAGCCCCGTCTCAAGCCCTCAAGAGCGGGGCCCTCTCTTTGCCCGAGGGTCTACCCAAACCTTCGATTTCCCCTCTCCGTGAGGGAGAGGGCCTGTGACCGAAGGGAACTGGGGTGAGGTTTTACCCCCAAAAGCAACGCAAACCACACCCCTTGCAAACCCTAAAAACCTCCTGCTATACTGAACCATATGGTACAGTATAGCAACCCCCAATACGACGCCTCGTTCGGCGCGCTCTCCGACGCCACCCGACGTGGCGTCTTGGAGCAACTCGCCAGTGCCGACGCTTCGATCACGGCCCTTGCCGAAAAATTCCAAATGACCCTGACCGGTATGAAAAAGCACGTCGGCGTCCTCGAGCGAGCCGGTCTCGTCCGCACGGAAAAAGTGGGACGCGTTCGAACCTGCAAACTCGGGTTGCGCGGCCTGGAACAAGAAGCCGCCTGGATCGAGGAGTATCGACAACTCTGGTCGGAGCGGTTCGAAGAGCTGGACAACATTGTCGAAGAATTAAAACTGAAGGAAAAAGCAAATGAAAGTAAATAGCAACACAACAGTAGAGCGGAAGTCAGACCGCGAAGTCGTCGTCACCCGCACCATCAACGCGCCCGCGCGCCACGTTTTCGAAGCCTGGACCAATCCCGACCTATTCCGGCGATGGTGGGTTCCAAAATCCTACGGCCTGAATCTGGTGGGCTGCGAAATGGATGTTCGCGTTGGCGGCGAGTACCGTCTGTCGTTTCTCCACGAAGGTGGGACGATGGAGTTCTTCGGCACCTACCTCGAAGTGAACCCCTACTCGCGCCTAGTCTGGACCAACGATGAAGGCGACGCTGGCCAGACCGTCACAATCGTGACCTTTGAGGAAGAAGACGGCAAAACGCTGCTAGTAGTGCACGACCTTTATCCCACCAAGGAATCGGTAGACAACGGACAGACCGGCGCAATGCCCGAAGTCCTCGACCAACTCGACGAGCTTCTCGCCAGTCTAGGATAGATGCCATGGCGGACGAAAAGACGAAGAAGATAACCAGCGGCGAGCCCATGGAATTGCTCGTCGCGATGACGGGAAAGGCCAGTGCGGCAAAGGCGGCAACGGGCGACAAACCGGTGTTCGATTACATCGCCAGCTTGCCGCAACCCCAGCGCGACATCGCGGAAAGGATTGATGCTCTAGCCGCCCAAACCCTGCCCGGCCTCCAACGCGCAATCAAGTGGGGCATGGCGTACTATGGCGTCGAAGGAGGCTGGTGCTTCTCGTCGGGCGCGTTCGTCGGTCACGTAAAGCTGATGTATATTTGGGGCACAGACCTAGCCCCCGAACCGCCCGTGTACCCAACGGGAATGGGCAAATCCACGCGCGGCGTCGAACTGGCTTCACTCGATGATTTCGACGAAGCCCAAGTGGCGGCATGGATGAACCAAGCCGCCACAATGCCCTTCTTGGGAGGAAAGAAAAAATGACATTGAAGGTGGCTCCGGCGTCCCGCCGGATCCCGGTAAAGGTGTCCGTTCCAATTAATTTCTTGCTCCCAACGCAACGCCCACCTTTTTCGCGCTTTTCCATGCGGCTATCCCATCACAGCTCTTGGGTTCCACGCAGAGTGAAGTTTGCAAATGCCAAAACCACGTAGCCAATCCCATAACAACGCTTGCAATCTCAAGAGTAAACTACGCGACATGATGCGGTTGGTCGTAGAAAATGGGCCACATGCTGGAAAGCAGCTGGACATTCAGGTGGGTCGATCGACCATCGGACGTGCCCCGGATTCCACGCTCTGCCTAGCGAATGATCCAAGTGTTTCCAGATCCCATCTGGAAGTGCCGAACTCTGGACAAGAAGTCACAATCCGTGACCTTGGGTCCACCAGCGGTACATTTGTGAATGGGGTCGCTGCACCGTCACAGCAGACGATCCATGCCAAGCATGGAGACCGATTACGACTAGGTCAGTCCATCGTCCGCATCGATAGTGTCGCTTCTAACTCCCATGCCGCGCCACCGCCAGTGGTCAGGAAGACCGATGGAAAGTCCTGCTTCCAATGTGGCTCATCATTCTCCATGTTTGGCGCAAGGGCAAAGAGCCACGAATTTCCTGCCCTCTGTAATCAATGTGCAGGTCAGACATTGGTGAAGCTTGAGCGATTCCGTCGATCTCTGCAAGGCGAAATCAACATGTGGAATGGAGCTCCCAGCCATTTGCGTGACCGAGTGACGGTGCGGGCTAGTGAAGCTGGTTTGGACGTGTCCCTTGCACTTTCCCGCTCTGCCGACATTGCCGGTTCTTTTCTTCAGCGAGTTCTCGCGTTCCTCTTGCAGGACGGTCAATTAGACGAAGCTGAAGAAAAAATTTTCTTCGAATACATGTCCGCACTAAACGTCTCTGAGCAACATATTCCAAGCCTGGTGGGTCAAGTGCGACACTATGCATTCCTTCGGGAACTGAGGGCTGGAACGCTTCCCACGATTAGACCATCCGCAATGCTACCGTCAGCGGAGATCGCTCACATCGAAGTGCCAGCCGTCTATTTCAGAGAGCTGTCTTCCAGTTATCGCCGCCACACCGGCTCGTTTCTGGTTACTAATAGCAGATTCATCTTTACGCAAACCGATGCTCCATTTGAAGTCGCGTTGTCAAAGGTCTTAGGCATTACTCTTTGTCCTCCAAACCAGTTCGAACTGCAATTGGCCCGGCGACAGGGAACGGGTGTATATCAATGCGATCAAGCTTTCTATGTTGTTGAGGTTGCTCGCGCTGCCCTTGAATTCCATCTCCGCCATCGCGTGTTGCAGCAGTCGTCTTCTCGCGCCATTCCTCCGGACATTAAGGCCGCAGTTTGGGCCAGAGACGGGGGTCGCTGTGTGGAATGTGCGGAAGGCGATTACCTTGAATTCGACCACGTTATCCCATTCTCCAAGGGCGGCGCCACGAGTACAAATAACTTACAGCTTCTCTGCCGCCGATGCAACCTGAAAAAGAGCGATCGAATTTAGTTCCAGGTTGACCAACCAATGCCCGCCCGCCGAAAATCTTGAACACGTAAATTCTGATTTTTCCAACCCCTGCCACCGGTAAACGCAGGCCAGAAGAAAAATTCCCGTTCCCGACTTGAAAACACGCTCCGGGAGGAGGAGGCTTCGTTATTAAATGCATAGTAATAGTAGTAATTCGAGAAGTTTTCCTTTTGCGTCTACCGGAAATCAGACGATAAACGCACACCAGACGAAGAATCCCAGAATCCCGACTTGAAAACACGCTCCCGGAGGAGGAGCCGCCCTTAGCAAGAGCGTATGATTATTATTAATTCGGTCATAACCAGCCAAAAATGCGCCAATAACAACAAAAGAACTAGATTTTCAAGAACCACTCGTGCAGACGCACGTCATCCGTCAGCTCCGGATGGAACGATGTCCCCACCCGATTCCCCTGCCGAACCGCGACAATTTGATCAGAATACCGAGCCAATTCAGAAACGCCCGGGCCCATCGAGGTGACAATCGGAGCGCGGATAAAGACGCCGGTGACTTCCTGACCATCAAACGCAAAAGTGTCTTCGAAACTGTGGACCTGCGCCCCAAAGGCGTTTCGGCGAACGGTGACATCCATCAGCCCCAACCGATACTGCGAGCTTCCCTCGACCTCGGCGGCCAGCATGATCATTCCCATGCAGGTCCCCCAAATCGGCATCCCGCCCTCGGCGCGCTGCTGAATCGCCGGCCCAAGGCCATACCGCTCCAGGAGCAAACCGACCGTCGTGCTTTCCCCGCCGGGAATGATCAAACGATCAATCCGCGCAAGCTCAGCCTCTGTCCGAACTTCCAAAGTCTCGGGCGGTTGCGAACAGCGTGAAAGAGAAGAAAGGTGCTTTTCAAAGTCGCCTTGAATAGCAAGGACGCCAACGACCACTAGCCTCCAAGCTCCCCAGGCTCAATGCCCATATGCTCGCAATAGCGCTTGAAAAGGTTGTGCGCCGCCGGATAGCAAGAGTGCGGCGACATAAAGTGAGCAAACTCGAAGGTAATGATCTTCTCTGCGATCCCGCTCGCGGCTTCCATCTTGAAGCGCAAGTACCGCCAATCGGCGGGAGGAAACTTGATCGGCATATCCCGATCAAAGGTCTCGAGATTCGACCAAATCGTGACCCCATACTTGGTCCCGAGTTCGCCGATGGCCTTGATAAAAGCCGGAAGTTCTTGATAGTGAACCTGCCCGTCCTGGAAAGCACAAATATCGAAAGACCCCTTGGTCGCCTCGAAAATCCGATCCCAATGGTCAAAGGATTCTTCAAGGGTAAAAGCATTCTCACCAAGCTGCTTGGACCCCTGGGGATAAGGAGAAATCAAAACGGGCAAATCCGCAACCGACTTGCAATGCCCACCGATCGCATTGAAAAGCTCAATGATGTGGGCGTCGTTCTTCCCCGTTTCATGGGTAAGGTACCAGCCGCCAAACGACTCATGGTGCCCAAACCGCTCGTAGGCCTCATCGATGAAAGGCTTGTTGATTTCAACTTCCTTCCACCAAGTCCGCCGCCACCAGTGGAAGCCGCTATCATAGGTCCCAAAGAAAATCTTGAGACCATGCTTATCGGCAAGGCTGTAAAACATCTCGCCGAGATCGACGTAAATCGGCAAAAGTCCTTCAATGGATTTCGCTGGAAAGATGCACTTATTGCGATATCCAGCCCGAATAATGATAAGAGTGTCAATCCCGATCCGCTTATAAAGCGCAAACTCGGCGTCCCATTCTTTCTCACCCCAGTTCTGGCTCGGAATGTCATGCGTAATCTCGTCAAGAAAAGTTCCGCTGATGCGAAGGGTGGACATAGGCTCAATTATATTCAAGTATTCTTACCGAGTAATGTCCGAGACGAAAGTTTTGCCATATGTCCTTCTGGTTTTCCGAATCATCATCGGTCTCACGATGATGTATTACGGCAGCCAAAAGCTGTTCGGAGTATTCGGAGGAAGCGGATTCAACCCTACCCTCACGATTTTTCACGACAAAATGGGGATCCCTCCGGTTTTGGGAGCCTTGGCAATCTTCGCCGAGTTCGCGGGTGGTCTAGGCGTCCTTCTCGGAGCGGTGACGAGAGTCGCCGCGTTTGGAATTTTCTGCACGATGGCGGTCGCGACCTTCATGAGTGCCAAGAGCATCACCACGCTGGAAATGGTCAGCGGAGTCGACCCAATACGAGGCACGGCGTACCCATTGCTCATCTGCACTATCGCCTTCGCCTTGGTGTTGTTGGGCGGAGGTTCGTTCTCCGTGGATTCCAAGTTATTGCGTCGAAAGAAGAAGTGACATAATCTGAAGATGTCCGCCACGAAGCTTTCACCCCCATCGGTCCGCTGGGATTTGTCCGTACTTTTCGATTCCATTACCGATCCGCGTATCGAGAAAAGTTGGTCCGAACTCGCAAAGAGAATGGATGCGTTTTCTAAGGCCTATCGAGGTCGGGTTGCTGAATTATCTGCGATAGAGTTGGCAACGGCAATCGCCGAACTTGAATCCATTGCACAAACGGCGAGCAAACCGGTTCAGTTCGCCCAACTTCTCTTTGCCTGCGATGCGCTGAGCGCGGAAATCGGCGCATTCATGCAGGGCCAGATCATGAAGGCCAGTGAACTCCGCGTCAAGCTGATGTTCTTCGAACTGGAACTTCAAAAAGTCTCCGCCGAGACGATTAACCATTTAGTTAATGATCCAGCTCTAGCTTCCTATCGCCATTTCATCGCAACGACAAGAGCAAGCAGTCCGTTCATGCTCAGCGAAATGGAGGAGGTCATTTTTGAGGAGACATCCAACACCGGTGGCCGCGCCTGGGAGAGATTTTTTGATGAAGTCACGGCAAAACATGAATATATCTATGTCGCGCCAGGCGCTGATGAAGCAAATATTCTCAGCCAAGAAGAAGTCCTAACCCTACTCCGTGACCCCAACCGCGAAGTCCGCGTCGCCGCGGCTGACTCGTTCACCGCTGGCTTGGCCCAGATGGAGCACACGCTGACCTATATCTACAACACTCTGCTCTTGGAGAAAAGTATCTCGGACCGCCTGCGCGGCCACGCAAGCCCCGAGGAAGGGAGGCACATCTCCAATGAACTGACCAAGGATATTGTCGACATTGTGGTGGACGAATCGGTGAAGCAGTATCCGCTCGTCGCTCGCTACTATCGAGTGAAGCGCAAACTTCTGGGACTTGAAACTCTCACCCACGTGGATCGCTACGCTCCGCTGTTTGGTGCCGAAAACGAGTACAGCTTCGACGAAGCCAAGACAATCGTCCTATCGGCGTTCGGCGAATTCTCCAGCACATTGGAAGAAAAGGCAAGAGAGTTCTTTGATAAAAAATGGATCGACGCCGAGCCACGAACAGGAAAAACCGGAGGAGCATTCTGTTCGTACCTCACGCCCGACACGCATCCCGTGGTGCTGATGAGCTACATGAACAAGGACAGCCATGTCGGCACCCTTGCTCACGAACTTGGTCATGGCGTACACGCTTCGCTCAGCCGGAAACAGACTTATTTGAACTACCAGGGCACATTGCCCCTCGCGGAACTGGCAAGCATCTTTGCGGAAATGCTGGTCTTTGAAAAAATGATCGCGGGAGCCTCACCCAAAGACAAACTTGCGATGTATGCCGATAAGATTGAAGGGATTTTTGCCTCGGTCTTCCGCCAGATTTCGATGTTCCGCTTTGAGCGTCGCGCGCACGAGGCGAGGGCTAGCGAAGGCGAACTCACCGCAGATCAATTCGGAGACATTTGGCACGACGAACTCCAGGCGATGTTCGGAGACAGTGTTGAGCTCGGCGAAGACCATCGGCGGTGGTGGGGTTATGTTTCCCATTTCGTCAGCGTCCCATTTTATGTTTACGCCTATGCCTTCGGCGAACTTTTGACTCTCGCGCTCTACGAGAAGGCAAAGCAGGAGGGACCGTCCTTCGCAACGAAATACCGGTGGAACGATTTATCACCGAGTTTGAGCGGCTCGCAGCTGAGTTATAAGCCATGAAGAGATTTATTACTCTACCGGTCATATTGATGCAGGCAGTGGCGCTGGGAGATGATCTCGGACCCATCTCCACGCGCAACCATCGAGCAACGAGTCTGCCTTTCTTACGGCTGGAGCCGCGCTCCGTGATTTTGAAACGAAACGAGCGGGAGTGGAGCATCGGCTTCACAGTTGCCAACGATTTTCGTCAACTCTCAAACACTGGCCCGCTGGCGGTTGAAGAGGACCAAGAGACGAAGCGACTTGATCTAAATTTTCGTAAAGGCCTGGCAGGGGCGAAGGAACTGCACATCGCCCTACCGATGGTCTTGCGCGACGGTGGAGTTTTGGACGGCTTTATCGAGTGGTGGCATACGGCCGTTATCCGGTTCCCGACGGGCAGGTCGAACGTGCCTCGTGGCCGGAGCATTGTTTTTGATCAGCGAAATGGCTCCCATGGCGATGCCCTAGGAATCGGTGACGTCAGCGGAGATATGACCTGGAATCTGCCTCATCGGCAGAAAATTAGGCTGGGAGTGAAACTCCCCACCGGCAACCCAAACGGACTGATCGGAAGTGGCGGTCTTGACCTTGCCGCGGACTGGCAGGGTTCGTGGACTTCGGGAAAATGGACGCTGCACGCGCAAGCCGGAGCAGTCTTTCAGGGCAGAAGCGCTCTAAAAGGTGCGAGAAGGCTGGTGGATCAAGAATCACTTGCCCTCGTTTACTCAAATAGGAGCGAAGGGTGGGTCCTGCAATTGCAAGGTGAAGCGAGTCCTTTGATAACGGGAGTTGATGCCTCCGATGCCGCACATCGAACTTTGACTATGGGCTACAAGAAGCGATTGAACGATCAACGAACTCTGGAGCTTTTCTTGACCGAGGACAGGGACTTTGTCAGCGCAGTGACAAAAGTCGGCCCAGACCTAACCCTCGGCGCACGCCTAAGCGTCCGGTTTTAGAGGATTAATCTTCGTCGTCTGGATCTTCGTCCCCGAATTCAGCCGCCGAGGATTTTGCCGCATCGGCGAGCAACGCCGCCGCCGCTGCCGAAGCCGCCGCTTGCTCCATGGAGAGCTGAGAAATCGACTTGATTTGGCGATTCGGGCAGTTATTACAGACAAACTCGACTTTCACTGAGCTGAGCCAGGTCGGTATCTTATCAATTATTTTTCCGCATGAACATGAAACCATTATCTTTGTTATCCTCGATATCGTGAGCTTCGTTGTAGAGTTGTTCGGTCTGACGATGGCTCACTACGCCACCGAGCCACATGACAACGGCGGCAACCCAGTAGATCAGCACTAGCCCTGATTCTGGCTGCTGTCCTGGGTCCCTGATGGCACTTTCTCCTCCGAAAAATGGGAGTCCGATAATGCCGACCAGAAACAAGATGCCCGCAATCCAAAAGTACGTATTTTTCCAAGCAACGGGCTTGGGCATCGGTCTCTTAACGCTCACGAGGGAAGAGTTTACCTTTTTCGCCAAATTGTTGATTCGGAGTAAACGAATCCCAAAAATCGGGCACTTTTCTGGGATATCATTAGGGAACTTACGTGAATTTCGACTAATAGTGCGGCAAATGGTGAAATTTGGCGTGGTAACAGATAGAATAGGTGCTTCATGACAATTGACGAAAAACTCTACCAAGTTAAACAAAGTGCTCCATATCACATTGACGATCTCCTGACCGTTGCCAACGACATCTTGGCATTCAAAGGACTCCAGCAAGTCATCAAGCGGACGCTCCGCTTTTATATTCAAAACGGGCTTGTGCCCCGCCCGATTGGTTCTCCCAAGTTTGCTCGGTACGAGTATCGTCACCTTCTCAGCTTGGTAGGTGCACGCACTTGCCAAGATCACGGCATGAAACTGAATCAAATCAAGGAAAACCTCGAGGCCCGCTGGAAAGACGAATCCGAGCTTCTCCGGTTTGTCCGAGAGCAACTTGAAATGCGTTCTGTAACCGTTCAACGAAACTCAGGCGTCCGAGAAGCGGTTCATGTGGTGGACACACGCGCCCTAAAGCTAACCGAAAACTCTGTGCTCCATATCAACAAGTCAGCAAACTTGGGCGAAGAACTGACGGCCATTCGAGAGGCAATCAGCGAAATGATCGCAGATAAGAAGTAGATGATGAGAGACTAGATCACCGGCAGGTGTTCAAACTTGGAGCCCAAGACGACTTCGGAGTCACTTCCCATCCATTGGTCTAGAGTGGAAGCGTAAACCTGCCGGAAATCAACCCCGAATTTTACGTCGCCATCTTGAAGATCGCTTAGATTCGGCTGAGGACCGTAAAGTCCACCTTTTATCTTCTTTCCGATTAGGAACATGGGTGCCGCAGCACCATGGTCTGTGCCTCCGCTGGCATTTTCGTAAGTTCTGCGGCCAAACTCGCTAAAGACCAAGACGATCACCCGGTCGGCAATTCCAAGTCCTTCAATTTCTTGTTGAAACGCACTCACGCCTTGGCTAAACCCGCCCAAGAGTTTCTCGTGTGACTCCGCCTGTTTCGAGTGCGTATCGAATCCGCCCGCACTAAAGTAGATCACTCTCGTCTGGGGAGAGGTGGCAATCAACTTGGCAATCTGCTTAAATCCATCGCCAAATGTTCCCGTTCCGTAATCTTGTTTAGGTTCGAACTTTGCAAGCTGGTCGCGCAAAACGCCCATAGCGTCAAAGGCTGACTGATTTGCCTGTTGAACAATCTTGGAGCCTGGATCGGTGCTGCCGGTCTGAATCTGCCTTAGCATTCGCTCCATGTCTGGATCTCCGACCATGTTTTGAATATCTGCCAAACTGGCGAAGCAAGGGATGCTCGCCTTCTCTGCGATGAGAGCCCGGGGCTTATCCGTACTCAGACCCAAGCCCACCACAGGATTCAGAGCACCGTGCAGTAATTCGCGGTCAAAATACCTGCCAACCCAACCATTGGTGAATCGATTGTCGGGACTCGCCGACTGCCAAATATCCATGCTCTTAAAGTGGGATCGGTTCGGCTTTGGATACCCAACGCTTTGGACAATCGCAACTTTCCCGGCTTTGTACAGTGACGCAACGCCGGCCATTGCTGGGTGCAAGCCAACTTGATCCGTCAGCGGAAGTACCTTGGATTCAGAAATGCCTAAAGTGGGACGCAGTTCATGATAGGTCTTGTCAGCATAAGGGACGACCGTGTTGAGGCCATCATTACCGCCTGTAAGTTGGCATACCACCAAAACGGTCTTGCCTTGAGATTTTGCTCCCTTGGCTTGCAACATCATGTCGCTTTCCGTAATTGCGGAAAGCCACCGTGGGGCCATAAGCCCCACGGCGATCATGCTGCTGCTCTTGAGTGCGTCTCTACGGCTGATTAATATGCTCATTGGTCTCTCTCGCTTCGGTTCTGTTCGTACGGACGATTGAATATCGCATTCTGTTCACTGAAAAACTTACGCCGTCGCCATTTTTTGACCATCCAAGAGGATACACTGCATGAAATGACTGGTTCACAAAAGTTGCAAGGGATTGGAGCATCGCTTCTTCTGGCCGCAATAACGCTAGCCGTTTTCGCGACTTCCGCGAATGCTGGACCAGAGTCTCGAGTTCGTAGCCTCATTGAGTCAGCGCAACAAAGCAACCCCAAACGATTTCAAGAACTCCTGACAAATCCCTGGGACCCAGCCGCCAGCGAATCACTCTTTCAGTTCCTTATTCGGACAAGGGGTATCCCGTATCAAATTGTAAAGTCTCAAATCGATGGTGGGCAAGCGTATGTGGTTGTGAATTTTCTCCCTCCGGGCGGCGGTCAGGCCACCAACATATTTGTCCTTCAGAGGGGAAAAAGCGGTTGGAAAGTGAATCCCTATCAAACGGTCCATTTCATGGACAGCCAGCCATGAGGTTTAATGAACCAGCATGAAATCTTCTGGTCGCGTCCACTGGCTCACTCTAATTTGCATTGTTGGAGCCGTTGTCGTACTCTTTCTTCTGACTCTTGGTTCTGAAACACCCGAACAGGTTGTGAACAAGTTCTTTAAAGGTCTTGCGACCGGTGACTCGAAGCTGCTTTCTGAAGTGACATTTCTTGACGGAGCGACTCCGCAACAGACCGAGACCGCTTGGAAGAAGACAGTCACCGAAACAGTCCCGTACTTCCGCTTCATTTGGCGAGTTACGGCAACTTCCACTGTCGCGCCGGATAAGGCAAGCGTGGACATCATGATTACCAAGAAAGCAGGGGATCCCGCCTCGTACGAAGAGAAGTACGGCATTCCGCTCGAAAAGAAGGACGGAAAATGGAAAGTGCTCGTCCGAGACCTTGACCGTGAAATGTTTCCAGTCCTGCCTCGCTAATTTCTCGCCCTAAGATCGCCAGATTCCCCAGACATTCTCCTCTTCCCAATCTTCGCTCGGCTCAACTCCTGCAAGTCGAAGGGCGAGAAGTATGAGGGCGAAGTGATAACCTTCGTGCCAGACCATGTGTTGCATGAAGAAAATGGGTGAGGAGTAGGGGCCAACTTCCTCAGTATCCATTCCCAGAGCCTGAGCGACTGCATCGCGAACGGCGCCCCCACTCCCCTTGAGTTGGGCCTTGATCTCCTCAAAGTCTTCAATTGGGACCCAGTTCCCGTCAACCTCCATGAGCACGTCTCCTACCGTTGCCTGGTGGCTTGACGAAACTTCGCCCAGCCAATGGTAACGCACTTCATGGATGTGAGTGAGGTGCTCCTCGATTGACCAGCCGTTGGGCGATGACTTCGCCTTCCGAAGCGGCTCGGTCACGAGTTCGGTTAGGTTCATCAGGATTTGGCATTGCCGATCCCAGGATTCCAATAAAAATTCAGTATTCACACTGGCAGAGTACCAAAGTGTGCCCCTAATTGCACCAGATTATTTCCCTGATAAACCGGTTGGCTCGAATTTTGTGGCTCAATGGTTCATCGCCTTCGGTAGGAGGTTGAGTTGTCGAATTTGAGAGAAAAAAAAATGAAAACTATCGTTCTAATCAGCACCCTCGCCATCACAGCCGCCGCTCATGCACAATCGCTTTACAACAATGCAACTCCGGCTGGATTGACAAAATCGGGCCTTGAAGTTTCAGAACGTGGCCTCGGCGGCTTCAACTCGACCCCCTGCGACCCCAACACGGTACTCGGCTTTGGAGCCTTCACTTCCGGCGGAGTCAGACTTGCCGATGATTTCACTCTTGTCCACGGTGGAACTGTCAGCTCCATCAACCTATTTGCCTACCAAGAAGGCGCAACAACCGCAACAATCATCGGCGGAAACCTAGAAATCCGCACTGGGTCACCCGATGGAACCATCGTCGCTACCGGCGTCTTTGGCGGCTCAAGCCTTACCAACGTTTACCGGGTGACATCAATGCCTTCTACGAGCAGCTATCGCCGAATCCAGATGGCGACTTTTGATTTCACAACTCCGGGGAACACAAATAACCAGCCTCACAACCTTAATGCTGGTACCTACTGGATCACCTATAACCTCACCGGATCGCTCGCTGGTGGCGTCTGGGTCTCCCCTCTTTCCAAAGTTGGTGAAACAACAACTCTCGGTGCAAACGCGTTGCAGTACGCATCCGGCCGATGGGCACCCACGATTGACTCCGGTTCCAATGGTCACCAAGATATGCCGTTCTGGGTTAACGGTCAACCAGTTCCAGAGCCCGGTTCATTCCTTGCATTGGGTCTTGGCGCGGTCGCACTGATGCGCAGACGAAAGTAATTGGGTCATTGATTCTAGGTCGCCGTCTCTGAGTGGGCGACCTTTTCATTAATGATAGGAGCTACCGCTGAATCCGACCGATGATCAATTCGCGACACAATGTACTCCTGCATGGACCATTTATCAGTTAAATTCGATCCGATCGGATTTGTGCGTACCGGGCATCGAAACAAATTTTCCGCTCCGAGTCAGCCCGAGGCGGGAGGCAAAGAGACAAATTACATCGAGCTTGTCGCGGGGAACCGATTCGAACTCGCTCTTCAGGACTTGGATAGCTTCGACCGGATATGGATCGTCTCATGGTTTCACCAGAATACGCGCTGGCGTCCCAGGGTGATGCCGCCGCGCGGCCCTGCGAAAAGGCGAGGCGTGTTTAGCACGCGGTCGCCCCATCGCCCAAACTCCATCGGCCTGACCAGCGTGCCGTTGTTGAGCATCAAAGGACTGATCCTGGAGGTCGGCCCGCTTGACCTCGTGGATGGAACGCCGATTCTCGACATCAAGCCCTACCTTCGGACAGTGGATTCCTATCCCGATTCCAGTCTTGGCTGGCTAGAAGAGATTCGAAGAGCAGAAGAAGTTCCTCCCGAATTCCAGATTGAGATCGCACCGCAAGCAGAAAGAGAATTGGACTGGCTCCGACAAAACTGGGGGATCGACTTTACTGAGCGAGCGTTCGACATTCTGCGACGCGACCCTCGGCCCCATCGAACCCGACGCATTCTCCATATGGGTGAGAATTCTCACCGCATTGCTTGCGGCGCATGGCGCATGTTCTTCGAACTGAGGGGCACCCTAGTGAGGATCGAGTCAGTGGGCAAGGGCTATTCGGATGAGGCGCTGGCGGGCCCTGATGCGGCAAAAATAATAGACCGCGAAGCTCAGGTGAGCTTCGCGGCCTGGAAGGGCTCTAACTTTGCGGGCTAGTTCAAATCTCCCGTAAACGTGTACGCGCCCGATCCCACTTGGAAAACGCCGGTTCCATCCAGCTTTTGCCCGGATCTGACATTCTTCGCAGGAACATGAATCTCTGCCCGACAGTTCGGGGGAACAACCACTTTCATGGAGAATTTGCCATTCTTGGTGGACCACTCTGAGACGATTTTGCCCCGAACTGAATTATAAGAGGATTTAAGCCAAGTCAGATTAGGATCAATCTGGGGCGCAACTTTGATTGTCTCAAAACCTGCCGTCGGGTTAGTGATTCCCGCGGGTTGAGCAAACATCCAACCGACGACTGCGCCAAACGCGTAGTGAGCGAAGGAGTTCATGCCGGGATCCTGGAAGCCTTTCTCCGGCGTCCAGCCATCCCATCGCTCCCAAATGCTCGTCGCACCGTTTGCAATGGTGAATCCCCAACTCGGGAAGGTTGTGTTGTGCAGGAGTCGGAACGCGACATCGTTTCGACCAATCTTGCTCAGAACGTGCATGATGTCTCGGGTTCCGACAAAGCCGGTCGAAAGGTGCCAGTCGCGTTTTTCAATATCGGCAATAAGTCGGTCCGCAAGAACCGGTACACTTTTTTTATCGACAAGATCAAAGACGAGAGCTAGTACATAACCGCACTGGGAGTCCCCTCGGACAATACCGTCCTTGGAAACATAGGCCTTCTGGAAGACTGTTCGCAGTTTCTCGTAAAGCTGGTCGTATTTGTCTGCATCGGCCGTGTTTCCGAGCACCCGTGCCGCTTGGGCGACGATGCGAGTTGAACCGGCGAAATAAGCGGAGTAGATGACCTCATTTGGGGTGGGGGAGTTGATGTTGACCCAATCACCAAAGCAATGAAACTCATTCGGCGGGAGAAGGTCAGGCTTGGAGCGCGCAATGCAGAACTCGACAAATTTCCGCATCTGCGGATAATGTCTCGCCAGCAAATCGCGGTCCCCGTACACATCATAAATTGTCCAGGGACAAATGACACCGGCATCCGCCCATGCAGGACCACCATCGGGTCCGGCGACCTTCAGAGGTGCAACCATGGGGAACTGGCCATCTTCGCGTTGAGCATCGTCAAGCGAAACTAACCATTTGGTGAAAAATGGGTGGACGTCCGTTAGCATCGTTGCGGTGCGTACATAAGCCTGAGCATCACCGGTCCAACCCAATCTCTCATCTCGCTGAGGACAGTCGGTTGGAATATCAATAAAGTTCATTCTTTGGGTCCACCATGCGTTTTTAACCAAACGGTTAATCATGGCATCGCTCGTCTCAAATGTTCCCACCGTGGGAGTGTCGCTACTTACGGCGATCCCGACGATCTCATCCTTTTTGGGCTTGTGACCTAGTCCGGTGACCTCAATGTATTGAAAACCATGGAAAGTAAACTTAGGTGTCCACGTCTCGACCCCCTCGCCCTTACAGGTGTACGTGTCGGTGGCTCGTGCTCCCCGAAGATTGACGACGTAGACAGTTCCATCGGGACTCAATCGTTCTGCGAACCGCAGAGTGATCTTTTGACCTTTCTTTCCTTTGACTTTAAGGCGGGCAAAGCCCGCAATGTTCTGACCAAGGTCTAGAACGTAGGCGTCCGGTTTGGGTTCTGTGATCGTTTTGGCACGTAGCTCCTGATAGGGGCGCACCGGTTGACCAGGAAATGGCTCGACGGCAGGGCTGAGCTCCGCTCCAACGTCTACCTTATTCCATCCAATGCTATCGAAATCAGGCTTGTCCCAACCGGCCATCTCCCGTGTGGCGTCGTAATTTTCGCCCATGAGGAAGTCGGCTTCTAAAGTCGGTCCGGTTGAGGCCAGCCATTCTGGAGAACTTGCAATGGTTTCGGTTGAACCGTCGGAGTACTCGACTTCGAGTTGAACGAGCGCTCTCGTCCGAGTGCCATAGAAGTCCCGATGCTGACCATATCCGACGTACCCGGTGTACCAACCGTCGCCTAATTCGACTCCGACGGCGTTCGTACCAGTCTTTAAGAGCTGCGTCACATCGTAGGCTCGGGAATAGACCCGTTTGGTATAGTCGGTCCAACCCGGCATGAAAAGCTCGTCAGATACGGCTTTCCCATTCAATCTCAACTCCAACAAACCAAGAGCAGAGCCATAGACCATAGCTCTTTTTACGGACTTGCTGAGTGCAAATTCGTGGCGAAGCAGCCGGGGTGCGGGGAGGTGGTGATTGTCCTGATTCACCTTAGCCCACGGCCCCGAGCCGTATTCAGCCATCACTTTCACCGGGGAATCACCCGTCCATGAGCCGTCCGTCTTCAAGGTTTCCATGCGCCCACCTTCGTATTCAACTTGGAGGGATGCGACGATTCCGGAGGCGCCTTGACTATTCTCGGCGGTAATTTCGATGGCATTCTCGCCGCTTTTGACAAACTTCAGTAAGTCAAAAGCTTTGGGCCGACGCCAAGAATCCTCGTTGCCATCGCTATTTCCGACTTTCTTGCCATTGACAACGAGAGCGAACTGGTCGTCCGCGCTGATGTGAACCTGCGCCTTTGTGATTCTTTCAGAAAAATTTGCAATCTTTCGCACCAAGGTCTTGGTTCCTTCGCCCGCCCATATCCAAGAGGCACCCGCAAAAGTGTCAGGAACCTTTGCGATCTTGGAGGGTGCATCGTAGCCAATCCATTGGGCTTTCCAATCGGAGGGGCTGAGCAGGCCAACCGACCATTTCGCGGGCGCACTCCAGTCGGACGCATTGCCGTCCTGGTCAAAAACTTGGACTTGCCACCAGCAAAGCTGCCCTGGTTTTAAACTCACACCTGCGTACTTGATATCAAAGGTTTCCTTCGAAGAAACGAGCCCGGTATCCCAAAGATTGGAAGCGCGGGGCGTATTGCCCACGATGATTCTGTAAGCGGATTGCGACAGGTTGTAGGATTTTTTGTCGTATGGAAGGAGCTTCCAACTCAATCGAGGCATGGTGGTGCCGATTCCGAGCGGATCGGTAAGTGATTCACACCTCAGTTCGCTGGGAACTATCGCTCCCGGACTCAATAAACTTGCAAAAACTAAAGTTGATATCATTATTTTCTTGGGCGATAGCCCTTCCATACCCATTCCAAGGCGTCGGGCAGAGTCTGCCCGACGACACGTCCATCGACATGTCCTGCGTCACGCGCAAAGACAAATTGATATTGATAGTTGGCGGCCTTGAGGACGCCTGCCATACGCTGATTCGCCAAAACCCAATTGTGATATGTGGACTCGGGGTCCTTGGAGCGAAAGTCATTTTCGCCGACTTCCAACCAAACTCGCAGAGGCTTAGGTTTCCTCCGACGAATCAGACTTTCATGATATTCCCATGCTCCGTGCGGTGAATCTGGATTAGTGGGCGACTGCTGGTTAACGAATGTTCCCGAGTAGCTGAGTACTCGTCGATACCATTCGGGATGGAACCACGCCATCGTGAAAGCGCACGCAGCGCCCGAGCTTCCGCCCATCGTCATGCGAGCATTGGGATCTTTGGTGAACGTAACGCCACATTCGACGGTGACGCGAGGCAAAACCTCTCGCTCAATAAACTCTGCGTACTTGCCGGAGACCGTATCGTACTCTAGCCCGCGTTGACTGCCCAGGGAGTCGCCGCCGCCGGAATTCAGCATTACGGCGACCATTGCGGGCAGCCTTTTGTCTGCGATCATGTTGTCAAGAATAGTGGGCAAGATGTTGACGCCCATGCTGTCTTGGGAAACGATGAGCGGCGCAGGTTTGCTGGAATCCAACTGGCTTGGGACATAAACGCTCACTTTCCTCTGGTACGGAACAACTCCTGGGGCGGTCTTAGAAATCCCTGGATACATCTTGCTGTCGGTGGATTCCATGGTGAATTGGAGCAGCTTTCCTTTTGGGACATTGGCGCGCGCTGTCAGTTCTTTAGCGTTTGCGTAGGGCTGTGATAGAGCGTAATCGCCATCCGACAAGCCGCCCCCGTAAGTCGGGAGGTTTGCAACGTCAACCACTGGCACTGGCCTTACCTTCGGACCTGCCGACTGAGTGAGAACCAGACTAAGCATGGATAAGTAAATCATAGGATTATTGA
>JAIOPU010000266.1 GCA_021413725.1 Armatimonadota bacterium
TGGTACGACAAGCCAACCGGGCGGTGGACAACCAGCGATTACTATGCGAAAGATCTAAAGCTTCCGGGTTGGGCAGCCGAGATCAACGCGATGAAAATTCCCGACAAGATGCGCGGCAAGACCTGGGAACTGTCACCAGAGGTCAAAGCTAGCGGCCTGACCTTCGAAACAGCGAAACCAGGAGTTCCGCCCGGTTTTGGGAAGAGTTTCCCGCACCAGTTGCCCGATGATAAAGCGTTTTACGACACGTGGACCTACACTCCGTTCGCAAATGATTTTGTCGCCCAGAGCGCGCACCAAGCCGTGACAAATTTGGGAATGGGCAAGGATGATGTGCCGGATATTTTGACTCTGAACTTCAGCAGCAATGATTACCTCGGGCACAGATTTGGACCTAATTCACCCGAGGTGATGCAAATGTCGGTGGACACTGACAAGGCAGTCAGCAAAATTCTGAACGACCTTCAAAAGAATGTTACGGGCGGTCTAAGTTCTGTACTTTTTGTTCTCAGTGCAGACCACGGTGTGGTCGCAGTTCCAGAGGACTTGGAAGCGCGCGGAATCCCGGGAGGGCGCCTTTCGGACGAAGACGAGACAAAAAAAGCATTGGCGGAGAAGGTCGGTGCGGACGCTCTGGGAATGTCGGATGATGGTTTGATTTGGTTTGACCATGCCAAGTTGGCTCTTGCCGGAATTGACCTTGCCATCGCCCAGAGGAAGGCCGCAGAGCTTTTCCGAGCGGATCCGAGGGTCTTCCGGGTTTACACAAAATCCGAACTACCCATGGTTCCCGTGAGCGATTGGATTGACGAAGCAGCCCATCGAGGAATTGATGCCGAGCGCGGCTGGGATGTGGCGGTGATTTACAAGCCAGGCGTTTATATGTACGGCGGAACCGGCACCGGTCACGGCAGTCCGTGGATATACGATGCTTCCGTTCCTCTGGTGTTCGCCGGTTCAGGAATGAAGCGAGGGCGTCAGACGGACGCCACCGGACCAGAGGACATCGCGGCAACGGTTTGTGCTGAACTCGGCATCATTGCTCCGAGCGGAAGCATTGGAAAGGCAGTAGGGCTCTTGCCTTAAGTCAGAACCGTGTTCCCCCGCGCTTCGAATTTGTGCCGGAGCGCTTGGGTTTGTCCTTGTCTTTGTCTTGATCTTCGCGTCGCTTCGCGGCCACAACTGGATCAACCGGGGGTTTGCCGTACCACCAAAGGCCAGTTAGGTCTTCCATGGGCGGGTATTCGGCGGGTGGTTCGCCTTTCTTGCGAACCAGACAAACGAACGCACCGGCTCCAAGCCCATAGTGGGGGAACATCCGATAGCAGTTGAAGTCAGCGTAGCGGCTCTGGAACTGTGCCAAAGCGGGGATTTCCACGGTCTCAAGGTCGTCGTACTCGGCCAGGAGCCAAGCGATCAATTTTTCGTTCTCCTTCGGGCTGAATGTGCAAGTGCTGTAAAAAATGTGTCCCCCTGCGCGAAGGCACTTATAGGCATTCCCGGAGATTCGACGCTGGCGCCCCACGTTCATATCGATCATGGAGGGCGTGAATGCCCCCGGAGCAGGTTCGCCCTTCGCAAGGAGCGACTGACCCGAGCAAGGCGCGTCAACAATGACCAGATCGAAGCACTGGGGCCAGCGGTTCGCGTAAACCGATGGGTCTGCGGACCAGACGCGCGCGGTTTCGATATGGCAACGCTCTAGGTTTCCAATCAGCATCGAACATCGCTTTCTAATGGTTTCGTTACAGACCAAGATTTCAGGCTTGAATGCCCGGTAGGCGAAAACCGATTTCCCGCCGGGGGCGGAGCAGAGGTCGAGGACTCTGGCGGGTGGAGTCTTGATCGCGAGCATCGCCGAACAAGAAAAGACGGATGAAAAATCCAACGAATAGAAGTTGCCTTTTTCGTACAGGGGGTGCTTCCCGGGCCGAAACTCCGGGTCGAGTCGCTCCACGAAGGAAGGTTGCCACGATTCGGGCTTGAGACGCGGGAACACGCGAATCGCGGGGTGCTCTTGGAGGATAATAATCGACTGCTCCCGCCCGACGCCATCGAGGAGAGCTTGGATAAATTGACGCCTCTCCTCATCATCGGGAAAGAGCTGTAATGCGGACTTCACCATGAGCGGGCCGGGGCCGGTGGGTCGTTCGGGGCGCTTTTTTTTAGACACTTGAAACATAGAGTATTCCACCGCGTCACAATCTCTGTATGATCCTCAGCGTCCTTGCCCTTGGAGTTTTGTCACAAAACTCGCCCGCAGAGCCGATTTTGCTTAAATTTCAGCCTGAACTTGGTCAGAAGGGTGGATATTTGGTGACGCGACTTTTTACCGAACTTGCCGATAAATCCGAGATCGAATATGGCGAAAAGCTTGAATGGAGGGTTTCCCAACGGGATTCCGCGGGTCGAATCGGATTGGAATTTAAACAATCGTCGACTTCATTGAAGTTTGATGGTTTCGAGAGTAAGGTCGAAGTCGCCGAGCCACTGGTGTTTAAAGAGACGCGGACAAGCCTCGGAGAACTTTTCTCCCGGTCGGTGGACGCCGAAGATAATGTCACTGCCCGCCGATATTCTCATGCTCTGAGCATCGTTTTCCCGAAGGAGCCAGTGAAGATGGGCTCGACGTGGAGGGCCGAAATTCACGCAGATTCCGAGAACGACGACACCGCCTTTCTCTTGAATTTTGCGTTGGTCAAGGTTGAACTCTCAAAGGCACTTTCGATCGCGACGATCAAAGTCGAGATTCACGAGGATCGAGGACTGACGAGCATGAATGGTTCGGGCCTTGTCCGCATCGACATCCCGACCGGCACGATGATCGAGGGGAAATACTTCTTTAACTCTGCTCCTATGATCGGCGACGAAGAATTGCTTCCCAACAGCCTGCGACTTACGTTTACACCGTTGAAGGTGGTTGCCAAGAAATGAGCTTGCTGCGGGTACAGGCCGGTGGCTCTGCTGACTCCCAGGCGTGCCTGGTCCTGCTGCACGGGTTCGGCTCCGATGAGCAAGACTTGCTTTCCTTGGGCGCGGAGTTGAAACTTGATATCCCACTTTTCTGCTTTCGTGCACCAGGCTTGACGGGATTCGGTGGATACGCCTGGTATAACATCGAGTTTCTCCCCGACGGATCGCGGTCCTACGACAAGCGTCAGTCTCAGAATTCCCGGGATTTGGTCATCACTGAACTCCTGCAACTTCGAAAGACGTTCAAGACGATTGTCCTGGGCGGATTCAGCCAGGGCGCAATCACTTCACTCGGAGTCGCGATTGCGCGTCCCGATTTGGTTCAGGGGCTTCTGCTTTGGAGTGGCGCGTTAAACGATGAGTTCCTTCCGAACTCGCCATCTCATATCCTAGCCCCAGGCGAAGCCCCAAGTGAGCACCTGCCTCCATCATTCGTCGAACTCCCGAAACTGGTTCAACATGGAACACAAGATCCAGTCCTTAGCATCTACGAGGGCAGAAAAATCGCGAAGTTCCTTGAAGATCAAGGGGCGGCAGGCACCTATTCTGAGTATCCGATGGCCCATCAGATTTCCTTCGAAAGCCTAAAAGAGAGTCGATTGTGGCTGAGTGATCTTTTGGCTTCCCATAATCGCGTCTAGGATTTCGACCATCGCGCGAGTGTCCTGGCAACAATATGCCCTTAAATCTGTCGCAATCTGATTCGCAAATTCAGTGCCCAAACCATCAAGCATTTTTTCATACCGGATTGCGGCAAGACCACCGTCTTGAATTGCCAATTGCTTGTAGCTTAGGTCTGGCACCCAAGCAGGCAGAACCTTTTTGATCGAGTAACTGCCCCGGTACTCAGTCCGGTAGGTGTATCCCTTAATAAGGTCAAAAAGGTCGGTTTCACGTTCTGAGAGGAGCGCAGCCAGTTCGATTCCGCCTGATTCTGGCACGGTCGCAAGGTCCTTAATTCGCGCTTTCTCGTAGCTACTGTAGGTGAAGATCGTGCCGGCACTCTGGATTGCCGCCAGCAGCGACTGTCCAAAGGCGACCCGGGGGTCGCTGTCCTCCTCGTGCAGAAATTCTTCGTGAAAAAGTTCGGCTGCGGCATGTTCGCGTGTGTGGCACGACCACTGAAACGGGAACACTTGGTACGGCCTTCCGTCCCTAAATCTTGGTATTGCCGGGTTTGTCGCCTCAAAGTCAATGAACGCCCATGGATAGGGCAGGGACTCCACCTTCTCTACGAACTCTGGCTCGACCGAGATCGTCTGGCTAAGGTGAGCGAGCCACACTTTGTGCTGAGCGACTCCGGTGGGTGTGCTCAAGTCAAATTCTGTCTCTGGTAGGTCCAAAATGGACTCAAAGCCTTTTGCTCGGAGCTTATCCACTTGCCCGGACCGAATCATGGGAAGGAAGGTCAACTCGTTGGCGCCGACAACAGGATGGCAATGACTCATAAACCCGCAGTCGTCGCAGAATTTGTTCAAGGGAACGGTCTGAGCTTGGGGTGCGCAAATGATCCCATAAAGCCGCTCCATTTCCGCCTCGACTTTCTCACAATTAGACTCGACGAATTTTGTGATTTCGGTCAAGCGAAGGAGACCGTGTGGCGTCACCTCGCTCTCAAGCCGAAACTCCGAGTTGACATGCCCGACCGAAAATTTCGTCACTTGCAACCCGCAAAGTCGGAGAACGATGGCCTGAAAAGTTACATCGTCGATAACTTGCGGCTTTTTGACCTTGCCGTCTGGCTTGAGCACGCCGGTGCCGGACTTGATCTCAATAAGATGCCAACTGCCGTCGTGGAGTTGCTCCAAAACATCGCACTGCGCGAAAAATTTCTCCGTGGAGAAAGCCGCTTCGAAGATGATATCTGCTCCGGATTCCAAAACTTGAGCTGTGATATCGACCGCATTGACCCCAATTTCTCTGACAAGGTGTCCAGTCGGCCACAGTTGCCGCGCCATCTCGCCGAGGACTTTGCCTGTCTCAATTCGAGCCAGAATGGCCTCATCCAAAGGTGCCGCTAACTTGCGATTGTGGGTCGCCAGATGGATGCGTCGGGGACAATTCGAACCGTCGCGAAAAAGAGATTTAGTGAGGAGCGGCAGGCTCATGTGGTGGGAATGCTACCCCATCTTCTGAACTCTCGCGGACTCCGGTATCAACCACAGCATGCGTAATTTGCTGCGGCTGTTGTCCGGGAACAAGCTCTTCCATTCCATGCCCAAGAGTTGGGATGTGAAGGTCCCTCACCGGGTCGATGAAAGTCGTCTTGTTCTCGTAAACCCAAGGTGTCCGCCAAAGCATCCGCAGGGCAGTGAAAAGAGGCATGGCGTGGTACCTATCCGGGAACAGCTCCTGAGCTTTTGACTCAATTTGGCGTGTTCGGCGTGCCGCGGCCTGGGGAAAGAGATGATGGGCAACGTGCGCCCCGAAGTGCGAGTGAACCGGGTCCAACCATTGCAGAGCCTTCGGCAAAGTGACCGTCAGCGATGTGGCGAGAATATCGCGCTCATCGCCCAGAGGATTCAAAAAGTGATTGGTGGCAATGTAGCTAATGACGATGGTGTTGGCAACCAGCAACGGCACGAGGTATCCCCAAATCAGCACCTGCGACCCCATCATCGCCGTTATGCCGACCCATAGACCTAGCTGGGCAAGGAGTTGGCTCCAAATCACTACTTTCTCAAACGTGCCGACCTTCTTGCTCTTGAACGTATACACCAGCACCATTCGAATCTGCTGTTGCTCCATTCGGTAGGTGAAGGAGCTGAAAATCACAAGATTTCGCACGAGCGGAGAAAGGCGATACATCCACTGCAAAATCGGGCTCTTCTCATATTCTTCCATCGTGAAGAGGTGGTCTGGATCAACGCCTTCAACTTGGGTGTGAGTGTGGTGGTCAGCATTATGCCAACGACGCCAGAGGCGCGGGCTGATGTAAAACGGGGAGAACCCGATGCCCGCCAACAGATCCCGGAGAAACAGGTTTTTGACCGTGCCTCCGTGGCAGATATCGTGCGCCCAGAACCCCAAACAACCGAACGAATGGCCGATTATGACTGCAATGAACGGTGCGGTCCAGAAGGAGAAGTGGTCCTTTAAAAGCCACAAGCCTGCTCCGATAATCAGAGCGTGGATGGGTAACCAGATGAAGTTCGAATAGTCGGGCTTAAAAAATTCCGCCGGCAATGCCCGGCGGATTTGATTTCGGTAATTCGGAATTTCTTGGGTCTGCATATTAATGGGCCACTTAAAGGGACGCTGAGTGTGGCCCGATTATAGCATTTTGAACCCAAATCCCTAGCCCGGAGGGGCTTCCGGAGTAACTTCAAGCGTGATCTGTTTTCCTCCCCGCAAAATTACTGCGATGATCTTTACACCAACCTTGGCTTTGACGAGAGCGGTTTGAAGATCCTGCACGTTGCGAATCGCAACTCCGTCAAGAGATATCAAGATATCACCGGCCTTAGCTCCCGCACGCTCTGCCGGGCTTCCCGGCGAAACTCCGCGGAGAGGCAGGCCATTTCCGTCCGATGTTTCATCGGGCACAAAACCGACTCGGACTCGGCGCGGTCGATTAGGGTCTCCACCCTGCGTTATGGATTCTCTCTTTGCAGTGAAAGCGAGGCGATTGTCGATCTTGTCGATGCCGATCACAGCCTGCCGCACCACCTCAATCACCCGGGCCATCCCGTCAAGGTTAAGCGTAGCAAAGGTGTCTTTCTCGGTGTGGTACTCGGAGTGCTCCCCGGTGAAGAAGAATAGACTGGGCACGCCAGAGTTGATGAACCCGGCGTGATCGCTATTGCCTGGCGACGAATTCACGGGATTGAATTTCACTCCTTCAACCTTGATTGAATCGAGGAGTCCTGGAAATTCTGCCGCAGAATTCACGCAGTACGTAGTCAGAGATTCCCGAAGTCGGCCGACCATGTCCATGTTGATCATGGCCTGAATTTTGGGCAAGGTCGATTTCTCCGCTTGCACCCACGCCGTGGACCCTAGCAAGCCAACCTCTTCGCCGCAATACCATTGGAACATCAGTGTCCGTCGATTGGTACGAGTCTTGGCAAAATAGCGAGCCAATGCGAGGTTGGCGATGGTGCCGGAAGCATTATCATCTGCTCCAAAGTGGATGCCATCGGTGTCGTCCAAGGCACCGACCTCACCGTAACCAAGGTGATCGTAGTGAGAACCCAGGACAATGATTTCATCTTTGAGCTTTGGGTCTGTTCCCGGTATCACCGCAATGATATTTTCGGCCATTTTCTTATTCGGCTCGGATTCTGTTTGCATATTCAGAATCATCTTGAGGTCCTTGCTTTGGTAATTGTCGGTTTCCCGCGCATTACTAAACTCCTTTCCAACAAGGGCTTTGAACGAGCTACGATTCATGCTGGCAGCCACAATCTTCGCTTGTCCGATTCCACCTCGCCGCGTAATGGGAGTGATCTCTGCACCCTTGCCGTCGGGGCCGATAAAAATGACAGAAACCGCGCCTTTCGAAGCTGCGCGCTCTGCTTTTACCGGATTCGAATCGCGGGTTCCATCCGGCATACCCCGGAACATGAGCAAAGCCTTTCCTTTGACGTCGAGGCCCTTATAGTCCATCTCGCGGCCATAGCCCACAAACGCCATCTCGGCCTTGACCGGAGTCTTGTCGAGTGAACCGACGCTTGGGAGATAGTCCTTTCCAACCTGAAGGTCGAAAACTTTGCCACCGACATTGGGTGATATTTTGAGGAAATTCACACCTGCCGGTCGGGAATTGACAGTCATCTCGAACGGATATCGATAGCCGCGCGTTCCTGCTGGGGTAAGTCCTGCGTTCTTGAGTTGAGTTTCAAGAAATTTTGCAGTTTTCTCAGCTCCAGGCTGAAGGCTCATTCTGCCTGCAAACGCAGGAGAGGATATTGTTTTGAGATCATTTGCAAAACTTTGAGGGGAAATTAGAAAAGCAACGGCAGCAATTAGGCTCATTCTTCTAAGATACTCGTTATCTAGCCCTCAAGTTTCTTATCCAATTGGTTAAAATAGATGTATGGCGGGTCGAGACGTACGAAACAGCATATTGCCGATGGCGTGTCAAATTCTGATGAATCAGGGTTTGGAGGCACTTCATGCCCGCAGCATCGCCACGTCCCTGGGTGTGAATCATGCGACCATTCATTACTATTTCAAAACGCGCCAAGACCTCATGACGGGAATCATTCACCATTTGGTGAGTGAGCATGGCTTGAACTATGATCGAAAAGTTGTCACGGTCAAGGACTCCGCCGCTTTGCGGGAACACCTTGCCCTGTTCAAAAATTACTTTGGACCTGGGGAACATTTCTTTTCCGTTTGGGGGGCACTGGTCTGCTACTCCGAGCAGGACCCAACGGTCTCGGATATTCTTGCCAAGGCGTTGGGACAATTCATCGAAGAAGTGCGACAAAGCATTGATCGAACTCGCAAAGCGGATGTAAAGGTGCGGAAAGGGCCGTTGCGGAATCCGGAAATTTTGGTCCCTGCGATCTTAGGACTCGGAATGGCCCAAGCGGTGCTGAGCATTGACCAACTTCCGAAGTTCAAAGCGATCGAAGTCGAGTTGTTAGACTAACCCTTTGCTGAATCTGCCAATTCGTTTGCTCGCCAGCACCGAACCGCACGAGAGTCGTTCCACTCCAAACTAGGAGCCTGTTCGCACTGGGGCTGCTTAAACTGGCAACGAGGCGAAAAACTGCAGCCAACCGGAAGGTCATCGAATCTTGGCGGCTGTCCGGTGATGGAGTCCAAGCGAAGTTTTCCCGGTTGCGGAAGCGCACCCAGCAGAGCTTTTGTATAGGGGTGCATTGGGTTTCGCAAGACCTGCTGAGTCTCTCCCTGCTCCACAATTTGCCCGGCATAAAATACGGCAATTTCGTCCGCCTCTTCCGCGATCACTCCGATATCGTGCGAAATAAAGATCACCGCGGTCTTAAACTCGCGCTGAAGATCGTTGACTAGCCTCAGAATTTGGGCTTGCAAAGTCACGTCAAGGGCGGTAGTGGGTTCGTCGGCAATCAATACCTTGGGCTGGCAGGCAAAAGCTGTTGCAATCACTACGCGTTGCCGTTGCCCACCGCTCATTTGGTGCGGATACTTCTTTGCGCTTTGAGCGGGATCGGGAATTCCGACTTTGTCGAGCATGTCTACCGCCGCGTCCCAAGCTTGGCTCGCGGGCATGGACTGGTGGAGCTGAAAAACCTCGGCGACCTGATGCCCCACTTTCATGATGGGATTGAGGCTCGTGAACGGGTCCTGCATTACAAGAGCAATTTCTTTGCCGCGGATATCCTGCCAATCTCTCTCGGGTTGACCGATAAGTTCCCGCGCGTCCAACTTTATCGAACCCGTCAGTTTGCCACCTGGCGGAGTCATCCCCATGAGCGCTCTCGCGGTCATTGATTTTCCACAACCGGACTCACCGACAACCCCGAGTGTTTTGCCCTGCTCCAGGCTAAAACTTACACCCCGCAGGATCGAAACCGCCCCAAACGAGACATGGATATCTTCAACTTTCAGGACCGGCACAATAGGATTATTGCCCGGTAACGACCATTCGTGTTCAGGTATATTTCTTTCTACATGTCTGAGTCGGGCTGGCTGATCCTCAAAAATGCGCGCGGGCACAATCTGCAGGGCGTTGATCTTGCCGTACCGCTGGGTCTCTTTGTCTGCATCACCGGTGTGTCGGGCTCAGGAAAATCAACCCTCATTCAAGACACACTTTTTCCGCGATTGATGTACGAACTGTACGGAACACGGAACGTTTGGGAGCCGCACGACTCTCTTTCGGGCTTTGAGCAACTCGACAAAGTCATTGACATCAACCAATCCCCGATTGGGCGAACCCCCCGCTCCAACCCCGCTACCTACACCGGTACGTTTGACATGATTCGTGAGCTTTTTTCGCTCACGCAAGACTCAAAAATCAGGGGTTACAAAACCGGTAGATTCAGTTTTAATGTGAAAGGGGGCCGGTGCGAGGCCTGCAAGGGCGACGGCATCATCAAGATCGAAATGCACTTCCTTCCCGATGTGTATGTGCCTTGCGAGGTTTGTAAGGGCAAGCGTTACAACCGGGAAACGTTGGAGGTCCGGTATAAGACCAAGTCCATCGCCGACGTTCTGCAAATGACCATCGATGAGGCGTGCGAGTTTTTCCAGCCCATCCCCAAAATTCATCGCAAGCTGGCGACGCTGCTCGATGTAGGGCTAGGCTACATAAAAATGGGGCAACCGGCTACGACACTTTCGGGTGGTGAGGCGCAACGCGTCAAACTTGCCGAAGAGCTATCCAAACGCTCGACCGGGCGCACAATTTACATATTGGACGAGCCCACCACGGGTCTCCATTTTGAAGACGTACGGCGGCTATTGATTGTCCTTCAAAGGCTCGTTGATCAGGGCAACACCGTCGTCGTGATTGAGCATAACTTAGACGTGATCAAGTGCGCGGACTGGGTAATTGATGTCGGCCCTGAGGGCGGGACGGGGGGTGGCACGATCATCGCAACTGGTACGCCCGAGGAAGTCGCCAAAGTCAAGGCGAGTTACACCGGCGCATTCCTGAAAGAAATCCTCGAAAAATATCACGAAAATTCTTCGAAAATTTCTGTTTAAGTTCTTATTGCGCTTGGGCTGAAATCGCAATTCATTTCCGGTCCAAGATATGATATTCTGAATCCATGACCACTGTAACTTGGAAAGGCGGAATGGCC
>JAIOPU010000166.1 GCA_021413725.1 Armatimonadota bacterium
TTCAATCCGTAGCTGAATCCTCGGTTCGCAACACCCAATACGCGATCCAAAAGCTCACCGAAGCGGGCGCAAAGCTCGCCTTTACGGGCAAAGTTTTCGGTGAATTCGTGCTCGACCTCGGCAAAGATGCCAAAACCGTTCGCGATGCACTTATCAAAAATGGAATCATGGCGGGTCTGCCGCTTGGGGATTATTACTCGGGCATGGAACACTGTTTATTGGTGTGCGTCACAGAAGTACGTACCAAACAGGAAATTGATCGGTTCGCCGAGTGTCTCAAAGCTTGTCTGTGATTTAACAATAACTTGTAAAATCACGGGGGTGAGTTGACATATTTTCGTGTACCATCTAAGGAGCAATATGTATCTTACGCCCCCGGACCAGCGACTGGCCACCCGAGTTCTCGAAAAGCTCGGGCACTTAGATATGTTGCCAGTGATGGTCAAGCGGTGGAACTCCTTTGTCTATGAAATCAGCGAAGGCGAAATCCCAGATCTGTACGAGTACGAGATCGACATCGAAGCAAGAGGCTCCCTAGACGAAGTTTGTTCGAAGCTCAGCAAACTTGGCGCAATCGTCCTACAGCAAGCCCTTCACAACTCCGACGAAGCCTTCAAAGAACTCACTTTCGACGCCTCCGAACCAGGCCAAAACCGCTGGAATCGCTACCCTCTCCAGGCTCCCCACGAATTTCTCGCAGACCTGCGTTCGCAGGGAATAGAAGTCGCGTAAAGTGGCTCCGGCGTCCCGCCGGGTCTTCACCAAACCGCGCATTCGGGTACTCTCGTAGATACAATATGCCGCAAAAACTGGTACCTCAACCGAAGCTAATTTTTGACAAATCCCGCGCTGGTCGCATTGGTTGCAACGTTCCCATCACCGACACACCTAAAGTGGATCTCGCAGCAACTTTGGGACCCTTGAGGAAAGAACTCCACTTGCCGGAAATCAGCGAGCTTGAAGTGATGCGCCACTTCACCAACCTTAGCCACATCACCTACGGAATCGACACCGGCTTCTACCCGCTCGGCTCCTGCACGATGAAGTACAACCCGCGCATCAACGAGCGCACGGCGAGTCTGCCTGGCTTCACTCACATCCACCCGATGCAGCCGCCCGAGACCGTCCCCGGCGCCCTCGCAATCCTCCGCGAAGTCCAAGAAATCCTTATTGAGGTCACCGGGTTCGATGAAATCACATTACAACCTCTAGCGGGAGCCCACGGCGAAATGACCTGCCTGATGCTCATCAAGGCCTATCACGAGAGCCGAAGTGAGGGTGCCCAGCGAAAGTACGTCCTTTGCCCTGACAGCGCCCACGGCACCAACCCCGCGAGCGCGGCAATGTGCGGCTTTGAAGTCAAAACCGTCCCGACCGATGCCGATGGCAATGCCGACCTTGTCGCCCTCAAAGCGGTCCTCACCAACGAAGTTGCCGCGTTCATGGTCACCAATCCTTCGACCCTTGGTCTCTTCGAGCCCAACATCGAGCAAATTTGCAAGATGGTCCACGAAGTGGGCGGACAAGTCTTCTGCGATGGCGCGAACATGAACGCGATGGTCGGAACCACCCGCCCCGGCGATCATGGTTTC
>JAIOPU010000037.1 GCA_021413725.1 Armatimonadota bacterium
CAATCACGGTGTAGTCTGAAAGGTCAACAACGTTATCGTCGACGGAATCACCATTGAGCAAATTGATGGTGCCCACGTTAAGGTTCGCGCCAGTAAAGTCGAAGGTGCCCGCCTTTTTCCTGAGCGTTGTGAAGGACTTGCCGAAGATATCCCAGTTGCCCAAGGTGGGCAAAACCATGTCCAGAGTGAACGATCCGTCCGGCTGGCAAGTCACGTTCTTTGAAATCGTCGCACCGGTATCCTGGCGGAATTGGAGTGTCAGTTGGGGTAGCGCATTGGGGCCAGACCAACCGGCATAGTTCATAGTCCCGGTGAGAGTGAACGTATATCCGGGTTGGAGTTCGTGTCGGAAGACTCCGCTGTAAGGCTGCCGTTCACTCGTAAGCCCACTATTGGCGGCGGTTGTGAACGCGCAGAAGTTGCCGCCCGCGCTCAAAACGAGACCAGAAACAGTTGAGGCAGAGCCGGTGAGACCGTTGCGCGAAACGTGATAGGGTTGGTAAAAGTCAAAGTCGTAGATGTAACCCTGAGGAGTCCCGTTAGCTCCGGGCAAGAGGTTGCTTTGCGAGATAAAGGAGACGAATCGCCCATCATCGCTAACACCAGGAACGGAAGGCGTGTAGTTCGTATAGACGTTCGAAGCACTCATCCCCATAACCCGCAACTCTCCGGTTGAACGTTGGTATCGGTATATCGCAGGGGTGCTTGCGGGAACCCCAGGTACCAGGGCTGATGTGGAGTAGAAAACGACGTACTCCCCGTCCGGCGTAATAGACGGCGCAGAACCGGACTGCTGAACCCCCGACTGGTTCTTGGAGATGCAGATCGTTGTTCCTGCACTCATATCGCGTAGATACACGCTCTGGAGGTTCGTCCCGCCTGGAATCAGATTGGTGGCTCCGCTCACGAACACGACTAAGTTTCCATCGCCGCTGATGTCGCAAGCCGACGACGAAGCGTTCGCGAATCCGCCACCCGTTGCAACCGTGACGAGTTCCAGAGTATTTGTCGCGTTATTGTAACGGAAGACGTCATTCGCCGAGTTCGTGTCGCCCACAATGAGGTTGGTGGTCGCCGAAACAAGCACGGCATAGGCGCCTAAGTTCGAGCACGCAACGCTTAGCGCAACGCCTTGACCCCCACTCAACGTCGGCCCGAAATATTCGTATGCTCCGGTTTGCTGGTCGTACAGAGTAGCCTTGAGACTTCCCACAACTGGGGCACCCGCAAGATTTGAGGCTGAAGTGATGAAGGCAATGAAGCGACCATCCGGACTAATCTTAGGACTGCTGGCGGCTTGGTTCGCAGAGTCGCCACTCGATGTTCGAGTGACAAGAGTTGTGATATCAGTCTGACTGTCGTTCACGAAAATATCATCGAATCCGTTCGTGTCGGTTGTCACCAAATTGCTTGCACCGCTGGTGAACACGACGAACCGCCCCTCGGAGGAGATGGCAGGTTGGTTCGCCACGTCGTTCACCATGTTGCCCGATCCCGTGCCGCAAACGAGATTTGTGGTGGCTCCGATGCGGGAGTATGCCTGAATGTGATTACTCGTTGTACCCGGCACCATGAATGGGTCATCGGAGAGCATTGTCACCCGTGTGGCCAGTGAACTAGGCGAGACGTTGCGCGGAGTCGAACCGCCGTTCACACCGGTAGAGCGGATACTCACGTGAGTGACAACTCCGCTCGTGAGGTCTCTAACGAAGCAGTCGCGAGAGGCGTCTGCTTCCCCGGGAACGATATTGGTTGCCGTACTGGAGAACCCAACGATGTTATTTCCGCCGAGAGCGGCATCTAACACTGAGACGGAGATTCCCGCTGAAGTCGTTGCTCCTGCTGAATTTACACCCGTGGCGATATCCCGGACAACCGCGACGCTGCCCGATGTCGCGGTCGCGAGCATCGAAGTGTTGGTGGTGATCATCAGCACTTTCGAGCCGTCGTCGGCTAATCCGTTCAAATTTACGTTCGTGGTCGGTTCACCCCCTGCGAAAGTCAGACTTTGCTTGGTCAGCACTCCCGTCGAGAGGTTTTTCACGAAGACGTCGGCGTCGGTGGTATCACCCGCCGCAAAGTTAGTCGAAATCGTCTCGAAGGCAACAAGATTCCCCGATACGTAAGGCGCAGCACAGAGATTGTTGCCTTGCACACCACCGCTGGTAATGCTGGCGAGCGTGAAAATCCCTGGAACGTCGTTGAGAAGGCGGTGGTAGACATCGCGCTGGCTATTCACGTCGCCCGCAACAAGCGCATTTCCCGTAACCAAAACAACCGCATCGCCGGTCGGTGAAATGCGAAGCTCGAAGATGTTGCCAACAGTGGTGTGTACAGTGATCGTGTCCGTCAACATATCGCGAACGTAGACGTTGGTTCCCGAGGGTCCAGCAGGCGTCGTCATATTTGTGGAACTGGATAGGAACGCTATGAAGCGACCGTTCGAGCTTATTGAAGGGCTGACTCCGCCAAAGGTTGAGTTGCCCCCTGCAGCGGACTTCGAGACATGGAGAATCGCGCCTGTATTGAGATCGCAACGATAGATGTCGGTCGAGGTATTGGTGTCGCTAGGCAGTATTTTGGCCAAGGTCTCTACCACCGCGTAGTTCCCGTCAGAAGACGTTGTGACGGATCCAATGTGCGCTTCAGGAATGAAGGATGGGACAGCAACATTGACGGGGACTCTGTAGGTTTGCCCAGGCGACCCAAATGCGCAGACCGCACTCGTGAGCAGAATAAACAAAAATACAGCTTTTTTCACAACACTAAATGGTATCACAAATGATGATGAATCGCTTCAAAAGCTGGTAAATATGCTTGTGGAAACAATCTGGAGTTGCAGTAAGCTCAACAGATGCTTGAACTTCGACCCAACTGTGAATTGTGCGATTGTGACTTGCCGCCGGAGTCTTCGGCAGCCCGAATATGTACGTTCGAGTGCACGTTTTGCGCGACCTGCGTTGAAGAGCGTTTGGAGGGGATTTGCCCAAACTGCGGAGGAGGGTTTGAGCCGCGCCCAATTCGAACTTCTGAGAAGTTGCTGGAGTATCCAGCCTCCACGAAGCGAACTCATAAGAGTTAGGATGGGTCGTCCTAGCTCGAACTCTTGTGGCGCACTTTGATGTTCAGCATCTCGACGATAACGGCAAACGCCATCGCTACATACGTATAGCCCTTTTCGATATGCTGACCGCCCGCTTCGGCGACAAGATTGACGCCGATGAGGACGAGAAAGCTCAGGGCAAGGACTTTAATCGTCGGATGACGCTCAACGAATCCAGAAATCTTGCTCGCCATCAGCATCATGAAGCCGACCGCGAGGATCACGGCCACAATCATCACGCCAATGTCATCCGCCATTCCAACGGCGGTGATGACGCTGTCAAGTGAAAAGACAATATCGAGGATCATTATTTGGATAAGAACGCCTACGAAACTCGCCGCTTTAACATTCCTTGCTCCTTCTTCTTCGCCTTCGAGTTTGTGGTGGATTTCTTTCACGGATTTCCAAATTAAGAAGAATCCTCCGAGACCCAGGACAATGTCCCGCCATGAGATGTTTCGCGCCTCTTCGGCTAGCCCGGCAATGGGAATTTCAAAGACCGGCGCGGTTGCGCCGATGATCCATTTGATCGCGAGAAGTAGCAAAACGCGGGTTATAAGAGCGAGCAGCAGCCCAATTTGTTGTGCATTTTTGCGCTGCTCCTCAGGGAGCTTGCCGCTAAGAATCGAAATAAAGATGATGTTGTCGATCCCGAGAACGATCTCGAGAACGAGAAGGGTCGCGAGTGCGACCCATGCCTGCGGCGAAGATACCCAATCAAAGAAATGCATTTTGCTCATGTAGTTTACGCAATTTCCGTGACAGCGGTTTGGGCTGAGTGAGCAATTCTCCTATTTTTGAACCTAAAGAACGAAATTGCAAAAAATGTTTACAGTTTCGGGATGGATTTTGCAGGCTAATCCATTTCCTTACCATGCAAGCAAAAACAAAGAAAATAATTGCAATCGCCTCAGTCCCTTTACTCATCGCAGGATGGGCCGCCTTCCGACCAGAGCTTCTGTTTATTGACTCCAAAGTAAACGAGACCGCACCGACAGCAAACGCACAAAACAAGATTCTCGCCAAAGGAAGTTTCGCTTCCTACGCTCACGAAACGACAGGGACTGCCCAGATTTGGAGTGTAGACGGCAAGCCGGTTCTTAGACTCTCTGGATTCAAGACTTCAAACGGCCCCGACGTCCACGTGTACCTGGTGAAGGGAAATGACCCGAAAATGGTCTCGGATGGGAAGTATCTCGATCTGGGCAGCATCAAGGGAAATATCGGGGGCCAGAACTACGATCTCCCGGCAGGAACAATGCTCAGCGACTATAACGCGGTGACGATCTGGTGTAAAAGATTCGCGGTAGGATTCGGCGGAGCCAAGCTCGAGATGAAGCAAGTTTTCAACTTCGCTCCAAAATTGCAGAACCTTCCCTTCGCCCAACTCGCTTCCTTTAGCCCCGAAATTATGGTGACGGGCGGCAAATTCAAGCCCGAAGCCAAGGGTGTGAAAGGTCGGGTGGACATTGTTGAGCGAGACGGTAAGCGCTACGTTCGACTTACGGGAGTTTCGGCGGGTACCGCCAAAGGAATCGAGGTCTACCTGGTGAAAAAGGAGACCGTCGCCGCTGGCACCGACATCACTAAGCTTGAAAAAGTCGAGCTTGGCGGCCTGAAAGCAGGGAAGTCTCAGGAGTTTTCGATCTCTAAGGAACTGGATGTCTGGCTCTGGCGCTCGGTCACCCTTTGGAATCCTTCGACGAAGAAGCCACTCGGTTCCGCCGCTCTGCGCTCAGCACAAGAGAAGCCTTCCAGCTCAATCCAAACAATTTACACCGCAATCTAACAACAAAAGACAACAAAAAAACAAGGACAAAACTATGAAAATCAGCACACTTACACTCACAACACTCGTCGCTCTTACGACCATGACCTCCGCTTTTGCAGTGGACCACACCAAGGCTCACACGCAAAAGGATTCCAAGATGATGATGGATATGATGCAGACATCGAGCATGTTCAAAGGCGTCGAAGTCAACAAGGGAACCGTCAGCTTCAGCGTTCAGATGGGCAAGCCGACCTTGATGCTCAGCTCCGACTTTATGATTCCGAATTCACCGGCTCCGAGCTGGCAGATCGTGGACGGAAAGGGCAACACCTTCCTCTTCAATCAACTCAAAATCGCTGGTGACAAAACGAATCGCAAACTGGTCATTCCAAGCTACATCCAGTCTGTTAGTAAGGTGCAAATTTGGTGCTCGTTCGCTGAGGTCAACCTCGGCGAGGCGATGTTCGCCAAGCCGATCATGATCAAGAAGTAA
>JAIOPU010000167.1 GCA_021413725.1 Armatimonadota bacterium
CGCAAACCACCACCCCTGGTGGTCACTCGGACTACAGAGTGAGACTGGAAACGGGAGCCGACAGCGTTTGGCAATGGGCATACCATAGTCAGTACTCTCCCGGACTAGCGAATGCCACCTTGGACTTCTTGAGTTGGCCGTCAAGCAACAACTTCGATGCCGTCATGGCCCCCAACTCTACGTGGGAAGGAGATGTCGTCCGTTGGAATGCTGCCAGCAACACTCCCAATGGGACATTGCAAGCCGGAATTGGGTTCATGGGGGGCAAGTACGTTGGGGATTTGAACTTCATCTCAGACCAGCGGTTCACATGGACCGTCGTTCCCGAGCCGACCGGACTCCTTGCATTAGGTTTGGCTACCGCCCTGTTGCTGAGGAAGAGGAGAGGGTAAATTAGCGCAACAGGTAAGGTCCTCCCGAACGGGAGGGCCTTTTTTCTTGCGTCCGCTCATTCGAACGCCTGCGATTCCGTCATAATTCAAGTCAACAATGAAACAACACACTCAGGTGTTTCGATGATGCCCGAGCGCGAGATCGGAATCTCCATGTCCGCGCGAATCGACCCTGACTCGGTGCTGGGCGACGACGCTCACATCGGCGAAGGAGTAGTCGTAGAACCCGGTTGCACGATCGGCGACCGAGTTACTATTGACCACAACACCGTCATCAAGGCGGGTGCCACCATCGGCGACGACGTGAGGATTGGCGCAAATTGCACCATCAGCGACGGCTCAGTTCTGGAAGACGGCGTCGAAATCGGCAACAACTCCTGTATCGGCCCTGCAACACTTCGCAAGGGCACCAAGATTGGTAGCCTTGTCCATATCGCCGAGTAACTAGAACGTTGCAAGAATCTGGGCGATGATCTTCTCCGACGAATGCCCGTCGCCGTACTCGGGAATGTCCCGTCGGGGCGTATTCCACTCGGGCTGGTTCCAAAGTCGGTTCCAACCTGCCTCAATCGTCTCCACCCACTCGGTCCGGTCGCCGCGAAGCGTCGTGCAAGGTCTTCGCACGAAGTAGGCTTCCTTTTGCACTCCACCCGAATCGGTGACCACCTGGTCACAACCAAGCAAAAGCCTCATAAAGGCGAGATAGCCCTCCGGCTCAACTAGCCTCATCCCCGAAACATCGCATCCAAACTCTGCGATCGCCCCTCTCGTGCGTGGGTGAACAGGGAAAACCACCTCCTTCCCGCCGGCAGTGTTCCGCGCAAAGTCGATCCGGCTCTGAAGAGACTCGCGATTGGAAGTGTGGTCCGCCCGGTGAATCGTCAGGAGCAAGTACTCGCCGTCGGAGAGCCCGAGCCGAGACATGACATCGCAGGCGAGGGCCTTCTCGCGGAAGTGCAAGCTCGCGTCGAGCATCACGTCCCCGACCTCGCGGATCGAAGCGTCGAGTCCTTCCAGCTTCAGATTCGCAGTGGCTTGGGGAGTCGGCGTGAAATTGAGCCCGCAGAGGTGGTCGGATACGCGGCGATTCACCTCTTCCGGAATCGAAAGATCGTACATCCGAAGCCCGGCTTCGATGTGGGCCATCGGGAGATTGAGCTTCGATCCCACGATCGCAGCCGCGAGGGTTGAATTCGTGTCCCCAAAGATCACCAGAGCATCGGGGCGATCTTCCAGCCAAATCGGCTCCAGACCGATCATCATTTGCCCAGTCATTGCTCCGTGGGTGCCGCCGTGGATGTGCAAATTCACGTCGGGCGCAGGCATTCCGAGCTCGTCGAAGAAAACTTGCGACATCGAGTCGGAATAGTGCTGCCCGGTGTGGATGACCTTTGCCTCAACCCCTGGCGTCCGGTTCACCGCCGCGAGGACGGGGGCGAGCTTGATGAATTGCGGACGCGCACCCACGACGAAGTTCAGTTTCACCCGGAGAGTTTACGACAGTCGACGCTATCCGTGCAGAGCAAATTAATCAATACAGGGGTCGGTGATCGGGTCAAACGACAAGGGGAATTGTGAAAGAACTAAAGAATTCCAGTTGCCAACATGAAATTCCCTGGCTCAAACAAGCGCCAGCTCATTCCTACCGCCAGAACTATCGCACCGACTGGTGAAACCGCGTCAATAAAGGATGCTTGCAACAAAAGCCCTTCCGCAATGTCCGAGTCCCGCCAAACCGGAATCAATTCGATGACTGTCTGGCCGCTGGAGTCCACATACTGAGGGCGAACTCCTTGAGCGCTTACGGTTAGAGGACCGAAACCCGCTAAATAAACCGCTCCGGGCGCAAAGCTAGCGATTAGCGGACCGTTTACTTCGGAGCTGCCATAAACGGTGGTCAGCGTAAATTCTCCTAATGAGACGGAGTTGACGGATAGATAGACATTGCGCTGATTCATATCGGGAGGCAACTCAAGCCTTACAACCCCCGTCACGGAGTTTTGCTCCGATATCGTGATTCCAACTCTATTTGGAAGGAACACATGGAAAAAGTGCTCCAGACTTCCCTTCGCTTTATAAACTCTGTACTCGTTCATCGTTCATCACGCCGCCCAATAAGTACGAACCGCACCCCCAATCGGTTCTCAAGAACTACTTTCGGCTCACACGGAGCTCGTAAGAACGGGTAATTCGAGGCAATCCTTCCCTTGCTCAGCCGGAACTTCCTATGTCATCTACTCGTTCCACTTCCTGTGGGTGGGGTTTTTGGCTATTTCGTTCTAGTTTTCGCAATTGCATTTGTAGTCGTGTGGCGAGACAAAGTATCAGCAGGAAATGCAGTTGTTGCCAGCATCATAGCCGTCATCATAACCGCGGTTGCAATGCTAGGAGTATTTGTCGTGGGCTATGGAATCAACTTCAATCCAAACTTACCTGTTCAAACAAAGCACATCGTCGACTACTGCGGGACAGCCGCGGCAATTGTTGTGCCGATTGGGGCCATATTTATGGCACGGAAATCAGTAGCTCCGCCGGAGTCCTGAGTCCCACAGACGCACTCACCCCGCTTTCTGTCAAAATGAAAGGATGGACTTCGCCCTGACGCAAGAACACGAACTGATTCGAGAAATGGCCTATAAGGTCGGACAAAATGAAATCCTCCCCGGACTCGCCGAGCGCGATCGGGAGCACCGAAGCGACTCGGAGATGCTCGAGAAAATGGCGGCCGCAGGCGTCCTCGGAATGTCCATCCCGGCCAAGTATGGCGGAGCCGACACCGACTACATCTCACTCGGAATCGTGTGCGAAGAGCTTGAGCGCGCGGACACGACCGCTCGCGTCGTGATGAGCGTCCATAGCGGCCTCCACTCGCTGACCCTGCTTCAATGGGGCACTGAGGAGCAGAAGCAGCGCTGGCTCCCCGCCCTCGCCAAAGGCGACCGATGGGGCGGATTCGGCCTCACCGAACCGAACGCCGGCTCCGACGCCGCAAACATCACCACCACCGCGCGCAAGGACGGCGATTCCTACGTGATCAACGGCGCGAAGACTTGGATCAGCCTCGCTGATTACGCCCACCAGTTTTTGGTGATTACCCGGCTCGCCGACACGAAAGCCAAAGCCCCTTACGCCGCGTTCATCGTCGACCGCAGCACTCCCGGCTTCAGCTCCCGCCCCTTGAAGGGCAAACTCGGCGTCCGCGCGGGCAACACCGGCGAACTCATGTTCGACAACATGCGCATCCCCGCCGACTGCATGCTCGGTGAAGAAGGCGACGGCTTCAAAGTCGCGATGTCCGCGCTAGATCACGGTCGCTACACGGTGGCCGCCGGAGGCGTTGGAATCATCACCGCCTGCCTCGATGCATGCGTCAAGTACGCCAACGAGCGCACGGTTGGCGGCGAAGCGATCGGCAAAAAGCAACTTGTCCAACAGATGATCGCCCAGATGGTGCAGGGCCGCGATATTGGCCGATTACTTTACTACCAAGTCGGCTGGATGAAGAACAAGGGCCTCCGCCACACCCGCGAGTGCTCCATGGCAAAGTGGACGATCTGCAAGTCCGCCTTCGACGCCGCCAACAACGCGGTCGAAATCCACGGTGCCTACGGCTTCTCCGACGAGTTCCCGGTAGAACGCTACTTCCGCAACTCCCGCGGCGCCATGATCTACGAAGGCACCCACGAAATCCACACGCTCATGCAAGCCGAGTACGAGCTAGGCTATCGCAGCGACAAGCCCATCGCTCGCGTCCTGCCGACCTATCCGTTCAGCTAACGCATAAAGCAATTCCGAGCCTGTATCCCCCGTCCGATTCCTCACCGAATCATGTGTCAGCGTTTTTCCGGGGGATATGTCACCACTTCCAAGTTTGAGTGCTCAACTGATATTGAACGCCAAGCGCCCCGACATCAATGGCTCGGTCTTCGCCCGCAGTACTCGGCCGTACTGATCGAAGAGGCAGACTTTCGCGCGGCCGAAGATGGGCGTGACTTTCACGTTGCCGTAGCCGACTACGCTCCACTTCCCTGCTCCGTCGGCGACCATCGCGGCGAAACCGCCTTGTTTGAGGTTGATGGTGGTGCCGTCGTAGGTGGCCTTTCCGCCGGAGACGGTGATTCCGGCTTTGGCGCAGAGCTTTTTGGCGTGGGGGTTGCGTTCGGGGTTGTCGAAGATGGCGATTCCCGTGGCTTCTTTGGGAAGGGTGGCGAGGTAGTTTTGGGCTTGGAGCTTGCCGAAGATGTCGTTGGACATGCTTACCGTGTCATTTGGCGAGTAGCGCTTGAGGCTCTTGGCGATCCCCTCGACCGTCGCGGGGAGGTCGTTGGTGCCGTAGTCACGGAGGAGCTTGCAAAAGGGGTCAATGGAGACTACTTTTGGTTTCTTGGGGCAGGCGAATTTGAATTCGGTTCCTTCGCCTAGGGTTGTGGTTTTGAGTTCACGTTTGCCATCGGGGTATTCCACGATGACATCCACCGGCATTCGGTACGGCTCGCCCACGAACTGCGTGAGCCCTCGGACTTCGCCATTTTCCCACCGGACCTTGGACACGGAGAATTGGGGGGAGCCTTTGCGGCGGAGCCACTGATCGAAGAACCATTTCATGTCTTGTTGGGCAGTTCTATTAACTGCCGCTTCGAAGTCAGGCCAGTCTGTAGAGTCGCCGGGTTTGTGCGCTCGGATCATGTCTTGAATGGCCTCTTTGAGCTTTTCGGGGCCGATGACGAACTCCAGCATTTGAAGCACAAAGCCGCCCTTCTGATAACCGATATCGCTCGCGGAAGACCCCCTTTCGCAATTGGCTTCGGCGCAGGTGAGGTCGTTGAAGCTACTCAGCGGACGGGCGTCGGCGATGAAAGTCCGGCGGGCTTCGCTGCGCTTGCAGAGGCTGCCTTCGCGCAGGTAGTAAGTCTCAAACCAGGTCGCAAAGCTCTCATTCCACAGTGAGTTCAGATAGGTGTTAGGCAGAATGCCACCGAACCAGGAGTGGGCAGGCTCGTGCGGCTCCTCGGCGGGTAGCCAATTCTCGGGGTAGGTCGCGTGGGAATAGGCTTCCAATGCTCCGCCAAACATGCAGCGGCTTTCGAGGAACGTGAAGGACTTGAATGGGTACGGGGCAAAGGTCTTGAGAGTGCGGAAGATGGGCTTTGCGAACTCGTTTTGGGTTCGCATTTGGTCCTGGGTGAGTTTCGCGGATAGAGTGCGGATGGTGATGCCGTTGTCCTGGATTGACTCGGAGCGGTATTTGCCGGTTGAGATGCTGAAATAGCAGGTCGGGAGGTTCATTTGGAACTTGGAAGGTGCAACCTCGCTACCCTGAGCGATGGTCTTCCAACCCGCCGGGGCGTGGATTGTGGCAGTGTGGGTCGCTGGATTGCGGGCGATCATGGGGTACCAGAGGTCGCCGGCGAGGCTCGCTTCGTCATCACGAATCATGCCACCGATCACGGGGAGATTGAGGATTCCGAAGTATTTGAGAGTGTATTTAGTCTTCGTTTGTGGCCTTGCTACTGAGACAACACCCGAGACTTGGCGAAAGGGGACCGACTTCCCTGCTGCATCCTCGATCGAAGCTATAACGAAGTGCGAACCGAGTCGGAATTGAAAGCTATTTTGGGGAGTTGCATCGGGGGTGAGGGTGATTCTGTCCGTCACTGCGACTTTCTTGGCCGGAATATCGAAGCGAATGTCGAAATCGTGGTGGGTGAGTTTGACGCCAAAGTCCTCCGACTCGGAAATCTTGCGCACCAATTTCTTGTCGGTAAGCTCAAAAACCTGCTCACCGATATCTTCCCCGCCTAATTTTGCGCCGAGGACCACATATTGCTTTTGGTCCACCGGGTCGATCAGAAGCTTGGGAGTCCAACCGTCGCGACCGCCACCATACATGCCTCCCGTGTTCAAGAAACTAAAGGCACTCTTATCGTTTGCCAGCTCGAGGCTAGACATCTTGCGTAGCCCGGCGGCATCGCGAGCGCGGACGAACCGTTCGATATCCCCCATCGTGGAACCGGAGTTCACCCACCCGACGAGCGCGACTGACCCCATCAGAACGAGGACGTAGTTGCAGAGTCGGCGAGAATTAGCCATAATAGTAAGGTTCACGGCGACGTAGCTCAGTTGGTTAGAGCGAACGGTTCATACCCGTTAGGTCGGAAGTTCAAGTCTTCTCGTCGCTACCAAATTTTACCGGTTGGCCACCATCCACGGCATCGGTGTCTCCCCTTTCAGGTATCGCGCAAGCCACTCTCTCACTTTTTTGGAGTAATCCTTCCGTGTTGCTGGGTTACTCAGGCTGTGGTCATCGTCGGCATATTCTAGGAATACGCCCTTTTTCGAGAGCCTGCGCATCGCGTGGAAGAGTTCCTGGCTCTGGGATGGGGGCACCATCTGGTCTTTGCCTCCGTACGCAACAAGGATTGGTGTTTCAAGGGTTTTTAGGTTGAAGATTGGCGAGTTCGCCTGGTGATCTTTGACGTAATCCCAAAACGGGCCTGTGAGGTAGCCCTGTCCGTATTCCAGAACGGTTGAGTGGGGCACCTTACCGATCTCGTATTCCTGGCCCTGGAGACTGATGAGGTCGGTGATGGGGGCACCGGCGATGGCGCATCGGAACATCTTGCTGGTCGCGGCAAGCATCACCGCCTCATATCCGCCCCAACTGTGCCCTACGACTGCCACTCGATCAAAGTCTATCTTGTCCGAGTATTGCTTCTTCAGGTTCATAAGAATAGCCTCAACCGATTTCTTCGCCGACTCTCCGGGTTTGTTCGGCTCGTACGTGATATCGGGAAGGAGGACGTAGTAGCCATCCTGGCTCCAGCCTTGGATCGAGTAGGCCGAGTCGGCTTTGGGCGTCGAATACTCATAGCCTCTTCCTGCCATCCGCTCGTAGACAGTCACGACTAGGGGCGACTTGCCTTCGCCGGGGTTTGCGGGTGTTATGAGGGTTGCGCCTGGCACCGGGATCGCTTTGCCCCAGAAGAATTCATCCTGTTGAGGGTTGGTGTCGGTCAGAAGCTCTGGGTTGGAAAAGTCGGAATTCGCGATCATCACATTCGGAGAGTCTTCGAAGCTCTGCCTGAGATAGGTTACTTTGCCGCCATACGTCTTCAGTCCGCTGAGGGTTGCGCTTTCAATCTGCGTTTTGACGGCTCCGTTCGAGAGGACGGCGATGCCAATCTTGCCAGTTGCTGTCTCTTCGGCCGCAAGATAGATTCCTGTAGCGCTGCTGGCTCTATAAGAAAACTTGAGACCGCTTTTAGTGCCTAATGCCGCCTTGGCGATTCCCTTCTCGATGGTAACAACCTTGCCTCCGGCAAAACAAATCGCCTTGTCCCCAACAAATTTTGTGGGGGAATCCCCTGTACCTATTGCGCTGGGTATTGCCGTTACGGTTCCCTGATTTAGGTCAATCCAATTCCAGCCAGTCGCGGTTTTGATGACAGCAGAGGCTCGTTTCTCATTCAATACCGCAGGCTCGGTGGAATCTCGGGCGAGAATTCGCAGGTCACCCGTGCCGATATTCAGTAACCACTGCTCACGAGGGAATCGAAAGCCTGGAAAAGCCAGTGTGGGGTCCATGGGGTTCTCGACGATCGCCCATTTTCCGGTGCTGCCGATCTGCGCGTTCAGCCAAGTCCCATTCTCGACCTGCTCGAAACGGTTTTCGGCAGGAAACCAGACACAGCGAAACGTTCGCTCCGTCCCGAGGTATCCGGCATCTTGCGGATTGAAAATCTTGGGCAGGTCTGAGATGCCGGGTTTTACGATACTGAATTCGATTCCGGCCTCCAAGAGCTTTGGCGCAGGAGTCGCTGACAGGCGGTAGCCGGTGGGAAAGTTCGAGAGCCTCAAGGTCGAAAGGATCTTGTCGCCGACTTTCAACTGCGGGTTGGTGCCTTCTAAGCTCATCACTGCAATTGAGCCCGTGTCATGACGATCCACCCAAACCGGTTTAGCAGTGCCCCAAGGTTGGGAAGAGTAAGCGTTCCTGCTGCTTCCGAGTCCCGAGATTAACCTTCGTGAAGAAATTGTCGCCTTCGAAGAATGCATCTGAACCCACAAACTTGATGGACTCCGCTCCCGTCACAGTAATGGCCTCGGCCTCCTGGAGGTTCTTTGCCACGGCACCTTTCGTCTTGCCGCTGACTTTCACGTATGTGAGCCACTTCCCATCGGTTGAAAACCTGGGCTCCTGGGCTTCGTCGATGGTGTACTTTTGGCTCGCGGTTGTTTCACGCCACTCAACGCGACTCAGCCCGTCCCGCTTGAGTTCCACGGCGAAAACCTTTCCGTCTGGTGTCAGATCGCTCGTGATTACCTCATCCCAAGTTGCGTAATCTGCGGGGGTGAATTGCCGTTTGTCCTCCTGATTTTTCTTTACGAATACGGTTGGAGTGCTTTCGCCCCCCCCCATCAAAGCAAACTGCAACGCCGCGAGGAGGGGAATGACCACGAGAACTCTAGTTCTTCAGAGCAATCGTGCCCTGCATCTTGCCCTTATGAGGCTCCAGATTTTGCCCCGGATACTCTTCGAGTAGCATTTCTTTGGTGAAGAGGAATTGAGATCGCTCGTAATTAGCGAGTTCGAAGTCCTTGCGCAACACAATCGCGCCGGTTGGGCACGCGTCTTGGCAGTATCCGCAGAAAATACAGCGCAACATGTTAATCTCGTAGCGAACGGCATAACGCTCGCCCGGAGAATATCGCTCTTGGTCGGTGTTCTCCGCCGCTTCCACATAAATGCATCGTGCTGGACATGCCCCTGCACAGAGGGAGCAGCCGATACATCTCTCCAAACCACTGTCATAGCGAGTCAAGAAGTGACGCCACCGAGTTCGCGGATATTGCTCTCGCAATTCCTCAGGGTACTGGATCGTAACTTTCTTGCGTCCCAAGCGCTTGGCGGTAATGCCGAACCCCGCAAGGAGTGGCTTGACGACATCACGGTACATTTGAGCTTGGCCCTTCATACGGTGACCTCCTCTTGGCGGCGTGGATTGACTTCGATCAACCGCAATTCGGAAAGCGACTTCCGAGGAGTCTTGGCTTTAATT
>JAIOPU010000208.1 GCA_021413725.1 Armatimonadota bacterium
TTGGTCCCCGTACCAATTTCTGTATTGCCGACGGTCGCCCGGTCAACGCAGGTATTGGCCCCGATCTCCACAAAATCTCCCAGCAAAACGCCCCCGACTTGGGGAATATGCATATGCTTTTTACCGTCAAAGGCAAATCCAAAACCGGGTGCACCTAAGACCGCACCCGAATGTATGAGACAAGCCATGCCCATCATCACATCCTTCACCAAAGTAACCCCCGGCTTCAGAGTGGTGTGCTCACCGACGACACAGCGGTCACCGACGAAACATCCTGAATGGATTTCGCTTCCCGCCCCGATCGTTGCCTCTGCCCCGACGACGCAAAATGCTCCAATCTTTGCCGTTTTGTCAACTTGCGCGGTCGGATCAATTTGGGCGGTCGGATGCACCCCTGGCGGCAGCGTTAGTGGTCTCGCCGCGAGTCCAAGCATCATTCCGAATGCGGCGCGTGGCGAGCGCACTCTTAGAAGGGGAACTCCCAAATTGCCAGTACCTAACGGTACCAAGCAAGCTCCCACACCTGAACCAATAATCTTGGGGAAGTACCTATCGGATTCCGCAAACGTAATACCCGACGGATCGTTGGTTCCTGCTCCGACCGGCCGCAAGATCACTGCTTCCGCAGGCCCGACGAGTTCGGCGCCCAAGATTTGCGCTAGTTCGCCAAGAGTCCACGATGATTGTTCTGCAGCCATTGCTTAAATTCTGATGTGGCATCCCGTGCACTTGTTTGGCTTCGTTTTACAAGTCGGTAATGTCGAGTGGCTAACCATACCTCAAGTGCACTCTTGACTTCCTCCGGCGGAAGTACCGACAAGTTCACATGAGAGTTTATTCGACCCGGGGAGAGTGATGTGCTTGGTAAATTCATCCGCGCGGCTTCACTTTTGGGAAGAGTGACATTGAGCGCAAGCAGAGCCTTCTTGTCGACTTCGACCGCTCGGGCATTGATCGCCGCCTTCGCCTCGGCCTGCGCTTCAGCTTGGGCCTCATTCAGCATTCGAGCAACCTTTAACGTATAGCTTGCTTGCGCTTCTTCACTTTCTTTGCGCGATACGTTCAGGATTTGTTCTCGAGCTGCCAGATAGCTCGCATCAAGGTCGATGATCTTTTCCCGAATCTCAGCTATGACCGCCGAGTTTTTAGGAAGTAGTTCTGCACGACGACGAATGAACCGTTGCGAAACCCGTGTCCCTTCGGGAAATCCTGCCTTGGCCGCTAGCTCGAATACACGCGGTCCTTTCTTTGCCACGTGACGATCCAGTTCTGCACGCAGTTTCACCAATGCGGCGTCGTCGATGGCAAGCAACTGTTGATCCAAGTCAGCTTGAAGCTTAGCTCTTTCTTGCTCCGCAGCCTTGAGTTTGTTGGCGCGAAGTCGCTTGGTAACTTGGTCCAACGCTCTCGCCCGATTTGCCTCAACCAGCACCTCGGCCGCCTTAACACGACTGCCTGCTTCGCCGACAAAGAGGTTCTCGCTAGGATTTCCGTCCAGGATAGACTGGGCACCGGCAATCGATTGCGAGGGTAATTGCTCAGGGGTAGACGGAACCGGAACCGCAATTCGCACACTCGCAAGATTCACAAAGACGTCCTGTTCTACCGGCGCAGGCAGGCATCCGGCAAGGATAGCCTGAACCAAAACCAGGAGCAGCAGGCGCTTCATAGTTTCCTACTTCGCCGTGTTCATTTGCTTTGTTGTCGCATCCGTTAAGTCATTCACCCCGAACGGAGCGACTGTAGTTTCCATCACGATGGTAAAACCACCTGCCTTTGCGACTGTTTGAAGAGCTAGCTTCGCCTTATCGATTGTCGCTTGCTGGGCGGTCTTTTGCAGATCTTCCAACTCGTTTTGGAAGTCGCCGCTCCAGCGCGACACCAAATCTTCCATCGCCAGCGCACGCTGTGAGTACTCCCGAATCAGTTCTCGCTCAGCATCGGTGAGAGTTTGCTTTTGGCTGAGGTCATTTCGACGTTTGTCGCTCGCGATCACATCGGCCTTGATCTTCTCAATTTCCTTCTTCTCCTCTTCCGTCGGAGTCACTTTCAGAGTCAGCTCCTTCAACCGCTCCGCCTGCTCGCGGGTCAGAACCTTATACGTTGTCACGAAGTCGATGAGTCCGCGACGGAGTTTCAGTTGAGCGTTGAGTTTGTCGGTACTCGCTTTGCCCGAGTCGCTCATTTGGATGACTTTGTTAAGATCCACTACGCCGGTCTTCTCGGTTCCCCCTTGGAATCCCGATCCAACCATGACTCCCAGGAGAACGAAGGCAACGCCCCATCCACCGTACTTCGAAAAGAAATTTTGATTTTGCATTTGATGTTATATGTTTAAGACGTTTTTCTGAGTTAGAAACTTCCGCCAATTGAGAAGTGAGTTCGATTTTTGCCCTTGTCGTCGAACCCAAGGTCGATCCTAATTGGGCCGAGTGGGGTCACAAACGCCGCGCCAAGCCCATATCCGAGGTGGAATTTCATGCTACTGGATTGTGTGAAGTCCTTGATCGTGCCATATCCACCCCAAGCTCCCCCGTAATCGGTAAACCCAATGATACTGAAGCTCTTTTGGATCGGAACACGGTATTCGACGGTGGAGACGAAGCTGCGGTTGCCCCAAAACCTTTGGTCGGCATAGCCACGGAGAGAATCTGACCCGCCCACGAAGATTTGCTCAAAAAACGGAGAGGTTCCTTTGATGAATCCGAGCTTAGCTCGGACAGCAAGAACCTTTCTCGGGTCGGCAAACTTCTTGGGGTCCGTCGGTCGACGGGAGAAAAACGCTTTGTATTCGAGATTGGTTCGAACGAAATTGTTCTTTCCAAGCACACTCTGATTTCCCCCAACACTGCCTCCGACTTTCGTGATATTCGCGAGCGCAGGCTCGATCGAAAGTTTCACAAAGTCGCCCTCGGATGGGGAAAGAGGAACATCTCGGCGGTCTCGGACGCCGGATAGGTTGAACGTGAGCAAACTGCCGTCCTGTTGGATGTAGTCGTCAGGCGATGTATTCCGCAAGTTGATCGTGTTGATCGCTTCGTAGTTGACTCCATAACCAAAGCTGTAGATATCCTTTGCCGTCCGCGAAATGGAAACGCCGCCACCAGTTCGACGTTCGTCGAATCGCTTGTCGGTTGTGTTGTTCCCTCCTCCGCTTTGGCTGGAACCAATCCCACTTCCCGCGAAGTAATTGAGAATTCGGCTGTATGCGCGTACAGAAAGCGAGGTGTCGCTGTTCTTAAAGTACGGGTCTACAAAGTCAATGAAGGATGAAACGCCAGTGCCTGCCGTATCCTGTTGGAGGTTAAAGCTGAGGGTCTGGCCCGCGCCCCTAAAGTTCGAATCTGAATATCGGATTGACCCCGCAAGTTTGCTGGTGGGATCAAGCGCGGCTCCAAAACCGATTTGCGCTGTTTTATCCTCGCGGAAGTCCATCAGCAAGTTGAATTTTCCAAGATCCTGAGTGGCCTCAGAGCTTGCGTCGATACTCTTAAACCACAGAGTACTCTCCAAACGGCGGCGATCATTTGCCCAGGTCAACTCGTTGAAAGCGGTTCCCGGTTTGGTCTTCATGATCCGCCGGATTACGCTTGGGCGAGTGCGGTTCAGATTGGTGAGTTTGATCTCATTGACCGTACGCTCGATAATCTGGATGTTGAGAGTTTCGGGAGCCGAGTCAAGGGGAGCAATTTCAGCTTCAGCAAAGTACCCTCGCTTCTGGTAGAGATCACGAATCGCATTGGCCGTAGGCACTATATTGCGGAGGTTGAAAACTTCATTTGCCGGCTGCTTCACCAGCTTCAAGATTTCATCGAGCTTGAAAACTGTTCCTCCGGCAACCCGAATTTCCTTGATCATCGGATTTTCCCGCACTTCAACCATGACTTGCCAGTCAGTGTCGTTAATTTGGCGGGGAATGATGTCGGCGTCTTTAAAGAAGCCCAGTTCCAGAATCGCGTCCCGATCCCGAGCGCGGTCGGAATCAATATAGGGGCGACCCTGCTGCATCCGCATCACGGCGATAATCGCATCTTTGCTGATGTTCTTGTTGCCATTGATAAGCACCTCTTTGATGATCGCGCTCTGGGCCGATGCGGCCGAGCAGATAATGATTTGTGCGTATAGTGCGAGTAGTCCTTTGCGCATGAGATTTTGTCTCTTCCGTTGAGTTCACTAAGTTTAGACGGTCTGGACCAAAATAATTTTGGGGGCAACCTTACGAGCCTTTACGGCTATGCCCGCAATAATAGTTGCCTTCTTTCTCCCCGTAAACTCACTGCGCGTATAAGTGTGGGAAAGTGCAGACCCACGTATTTACACCGCCTCAGGTTCGAAGTTCGCGTGGAAAACTATCTGTGTCAGCCACAAACGGCTGGACATGAACCCCACATCCAACGGCTGAGGCTCCTTCCAATCCCGCCTCAGTCAATATCCCAAGCCCCAACGGCCGACCCTTCGCCAGGTCGGCCCCTTTTTTATTTTGTGGACAATTTCGGGAAAAGAGCGTAGGCATTTGCGGTGGTGATGCGATCGGCCTCTGCCAATGTAACCTCCCATATCTCAGCCAGCTTTGCCAAAACGTGCGAAACAAGGGCTGGCGAGTTGGGCTTCCCGCGAAATTTTTGCGGGGGCAGATAAGGCGCATCGGTTTCTATCAGGACTCGGTCTCTCGGAGCACCTTGAATAATCTCCCTCAATTCAACCGCCTTCGGGTAGGTCAGGGGCCCATCAACTCCAAGATAACCTCCCAAGTTCAAAACCCTCTGGGCTTCCTCTGCATTCCCGGAAAAGCAATGAAAAACTGCCTTGGCCCTCGGAAGTTTGTCGAGCAGGCTCAGCATATGCGGCATGGCCTCCCGGCAGTGGTAGACCATCGGAGAGCCTAGCTCCAGAGCAAGCTCAAACTGCTCTCGAAAACAAACCTCTTGTTCTGCCGGAGTTGAAAAATCCCAGTGGAAATCAAATCCAATCTCACCGAGTCCAACAACCTTGGAATGTTGGAGCCAATCTCGAAGCGCACCAATTTTCGTGCTCCGAAAATCTCTCGCGTGAGTCGGATGCCATCCAACCGTAGCGAACACCGCCTCGTACTTTTCTGCCAAGGAGACTGCCAGGGCACTCGAATCGGAATCAATGCCGATCGCGATGAGTTTCTTGACTCCCGCCTCAATCGCATCCTGGATGGTGTGATCAGGATTCGGAAACGCCTTGGCATCGTATATGTGGCAATGTGTATCGATCATTAAAGCCCTACTTCGGCTTCGAAGGCGGCACTGTCGTTGGTGCCACAGGCAGGGTTGAAAGAATTTCTGTGGTCACAACCACCCCTCGACAATAAGCGCGAATGGTGACTTTGCCAGCGCTGATGGCTCGAATACGGCCTGACTGGTCTACCCAAGCTGCACCCATCGCCGTCCAAATAATCTCCGTTTGAGGGACTTGGCGACCATTGGCTTCCACAATCTTCAATTCCACCGGGTCACCCGTTTTGAGTTCAGCGGGGCCAGCAAAGCGAAAAGAGTTTGCATCCACAGGGGTCGGGACCTCGGGTCCAAACAACAGAATCGCATTGGCAACTTTGCGTTCCGTTCCATCGCTCGGTCGGTTGGTAGCCACGCCATTGACAAAAAGTTCGGTGCTACCTCCGCCATCTAAGTTCATCGCATCCACGCATCCCAGGCGAATCATGATATCTGCCATCTCGGATAGCGTTGCGCCGACGCTCATTTTCTGGCGCCCGTCAGTCGCAACCAGCATGATATCTCCTTCCTTAGTAACCCCGACCGCGCTCCGTGGGTGACGGTCGGTCGCGAATTTCTCGCCGAATCCCGAGTCCTTGAAATCGATGAAAGGCTTAGACTGCCTCACCAGAAAAGGACCGCCGCCGACAACATTGTGAATTTTCGTAAAGTCGAGTCCCCCTGTCGCCCACCCAATACCCAGACTGGACCCGACTTGAAGAGCCTTGAGTTCTTCCACCTTTGCCCCGCGCGCCGCAATCACCACTTTCCCCGGTTCAACTTTCATCAGGCTCTGGTCTGCGATGACTTGGGCAACAGTGACCGTTTCTTTCGTATTAGGGCCAAAGGTAGCTCCTTTGGCCACATCGCAGACAAGCATGATGCTTGGCTGCTTTGCGATCACGACCGCGGCCGCGTCCGTGTAAACGGTAATTGCATCATCCTTTGCCTCTTCGTTCAGCCCACCGATCTCTAGATCAGCCCATTTTGGAATCGACAGCTTGCCGCTCCAAACCAACTTGGTAAACCGGGTGACCCCTTCACCCCAGGCAAAGGTCGCCCTTCGGGGATCAGGAATACTGAACAAGCGGTCGTTCACGACCATTGCGCCCAAAGGGTCGCCGCTCCAAGGAAAGAAGTCAGCATTGATGGCGGCAATTGCCCCGCGTCGCTGAACCATTGCCGAAAGACTTTCTCGCCCCTTTTCCTCACTGTTTCCAAAGACTTTTCCGCCGGCGACCTCAGCCTCCAGCCGTAGTTTTGGAGCCTTTGGGTTTATGCGCAAGACGTGCAAAAGCCGCGGGGCCATGACATCCATTTCCATCCGGTAACTGACTCCTGGGGCGATTGATTTCTCCCAAACCTGAGCAAAAACGGCAATCGAGGAAGCCACCGCAAGCGCGGCAAAAAACGAACGCAGAAAAATCTTCATTGCAGTCTTTACAGTATGCCCTATGAGCAGGGAGATTCGAGATATTCTAAGGTGCCGTCGGTTGCATTCAATCGAGCAGAAATTCCCAGCGGAACGCTCAGCATGGTCTTCATGTGGCCAAATGGGAACCCGAGCACACTTGACACTCCGGCTTGGATCAGTCTCTCTGAAATGATTTCTCGCCAAGGTTTTGCGCCCATTGTCGGGTCGCACTTGTCGTCCGTATTGGTCATCTCCCCCACAATGATCCCCGCGCAGGACTGCATGAGGCCGATGTTGAAAAGATGGGTCATCATGGCATCAATTCGATGCGGATTTTCGTCAACGTCCTCGATTAAGAGGAGCTTTCCGCTAGTTTCCAAGGGATCGCGGGTAGCGATACTATCGCAGAGGAGGCAAAGGCAACCGCCGGTTAGGACGCCCTCCGCAATACCTGGCACGACCGTCTCAGGCTTGCTCGCTTCTACTGGGATGGTGGCATCGCCCGCAAGCAGATTAAAAAACGACTCATGTACCCAAGGCTCGCGCTCGTAGGCGAGGGTGAGCGCCATGGGGGTGTGGAAAGTCACTAGCCCCCTCCGATTGAGGGCAAGATGCAGCGTCGTAATGTCGCTGAATCCCATAAACATCTTTCCGGATTTGGCCATCTCATCTAAGTCCAGAAGCGGCAGAAGTCGAGCGCAGCCGTATCCGCCTCGCGAACATAAAACCGCGGCGCAATCAGGATCAGCGAAAGCAGCCATGAGGTCTGCGGCACGGCTCTGGTCATTTCCGGCAAGGTAATAGTCTGTGTCGAGGACGTGGGGATAGGTCTTGACGTTGTATCCTCGTGAACGGATCAAATCAAGCCCCTTTTGGAGTCGCTCATTGTCAATCGAGGAGGCGGGCGAAACAACCCCGATGGTGTCACCGGGCACCAGCGCACGTGGCTTAATCATGCCCCTAAAACTACCCGGCTCCCGCTAAGATTTGCCAAAAAGGGCGAGCTCGCATGCGGGATGATTGAACATCGCAGCGTGGTCGTGCTTTACATCGGGCGCAGCAACTAACTTCCAGCCAAACTTCCAGCCGTGGCTCTTGGCGGCCTGCTCGCCGAATGCGAAGCATGCTAGTCCACGCTGATATCGACCTTCGCCCTGCTTGTTGGCTTCGGCCGTGACATCGAGGTCGTTGTCAGGAACGTTATCCCCCGTCCCGAGATAAATCGTCAGCGGCTGCGCCAGATAGCTTTTAATCATCTTGTCGTTGCTGAGTTCGGGCGGGAGGTTACCAAAGCCATAGCCAAAGGGCTTCTCTCGCGTTGGGAATAGGTCTGAACCGGGGTTCGCGGCGACGAGTCGCACGGCACCGGTTTTCATGAATCCGGCCATGCGGATCACAAATTGCCCGCCGGCTGAGTGGCCGATTATGTAGAGGGGCAACTTTGGTCGGCTTTCAATTTTCTTGATTGCCGCGGCGATTTTTGGTACAAACGCATAGGTCCACTCGCTCGCCGTTGCCGCTTTTCCATCCGGCTGTAAAATTCCGCCGCGCTGGTACTTGATGCTGGGGAATCGCTCCTTGTCAAATTTCGGCGCGACAATCAACGCGCCGAATCGATCTCCCATTTCCTTCGCATGGTCTCGATACTCGTCGGCATTTCGGAGAGTTCCGTGCATCACCATAATCATCCGCTTCCCTTGGTAGCTCTTGGGCTTGTAGGTGAAGGTTTCAATAATGGTCCCACTAATATCGAGGTCGAGCTTGCCGATTCCTTCGGGGATCGAAAGGAAATTAGTAAGGGCGATGGCGGATAGGATCATGAAGTCAGTCTAGTGCATCAGCGGCCAAAAAGTACAGCCGTGCCACTGAGGCTTGGTCAATCAGATTTCCTGATGCCTTGTGCGATGGCCAATTATCTGGATAGCGCCCTTCAGCATCTTTGCCTTCGTGGAGGGCTTGCGCTGTTTTCACCAATGCATTTTTGAATTTCTGCGGCATCGGTTTTCCTTCTGCGTTCGCCAAACTCACCCATCCCTCGGCAAGGAGGTGAGCGAATTTCCCAGGACCGATCAGCTTGCCCTCCGGTGCCCAGCGTTGCAGGCTGGCTTCGCGCATCGAAACTGCTTCTTCCCGGTATTTTTCCTCTTTAGTTGCGGTAAAAAGGAGCGCGGCAGACTCAATCATGAGGCCCGTGTTATAGGACCACTTTGTATAATCCACCTTGCCGCTGAGGGATATATTGTCCCAATAGAGCGAATCTTTGGAGTCTTGAAGGTTACTTCGGGTCCAGTCGTAGAGAGACTTCGCCGTGGACAAGTGCTTCTTATCGACCAGCAATGCCGCCGCAATGACGGGGGCGTTGGCGCACGTGTTTTTAGACGACTTCGGAGTCTCTCGCCAGTAGATTCCGCCGCCCAATTTGTAGTCAATCCCACTTAGGCAATAGGTCAATGCAGCATTTGCCCGATCGGGACGCCCGCATTCTAGCATCGCAAATACCATCCAAGCATTATCGTCGTAAAATCGATCTTGATTCTTAGGCATCGGCAGGACGTCATAGCCCGGAACCGGCCCGGTCGGATTCCAATATTTCTGGGCGGCATTCAGATAGTTGTCCAAATGGCTTTGTAGGCTAGGATTGCGTTTTGCAGCTTCGGCCAACGCGCGCAACCATACCCCGGTGGACCAGTTGAAGCAGGTCTTTCTTGAGGTCATGGACTCTGCGTATTGACCTGTGCGCTTCAGATAGAAGTCCTGATGAATCTGGCGAACCAAGTCATCGCCCCACGCCCGAAGTTCTTTGGCATTGGGCGTGGTGGTCATGAGTGCAACCAAACAGAGGGTGGCAATCACTGGGTTATTCGCCCACGGAGTTGAAGTTCACAACCAAAATGGTGTAGTCCGTGAGGTCCACAACTCGATCCCCGTTCAGATCAGCGTTTGTACTCCAATTTGCGTCGTACGGCGTGGCGTTGAATGCGACCACGACATCGGTGTAGTCGGAGAGATCAATCACGTTATCGGGGATGCTATCCCCGTTAATCACGCTAACCGCCATCGAGGCAGTGCTGAGATCGGCCACGGGGACAACCCTTCGCAGCCAGTGCGGTCCTTTGATTTCGACGTTCGCCGCTCCTGTCAAATTGGTATCAAACGAGAACTCGCCGAGCGCGTTCGTTCGAACTAAATGTGGCTCGGTCGTCGCGCCCTGTCGGACCACCACATTCCAAGTCAAATAGGGGAGGTAGCCGACATAATCGTCGGCATTGATCGTGCCGGTGACGCGGTGGGTGCCGTTCCCGACTGCGCCGGACCCCCACATTCTTGCCCCAAAAACGTCGCCTGAGCCAGTGCCCCCGTCGGTCCAGACCATGAGCGCATCGCCTTGCGGCCCGAGAACGGAGTCGAGACGGGCTTTCCCACTGTTCACGCTATAAACCTGGGTCTCGACCGGATTTCCGAAGAGCAGCGCCCCCGTGGGATCGACTCCGGCAGAGAAGACCACTCCCGTGGTCCCAGAGCGGGCGTCAAAGCCGAAAACACTGAGCCCGTTTCCGCTCATCGCACACTGAACAAAGCTCTTTTGAAATGTATTGTTCGGCATCACCTCGACCGCGCCAGCACCCCACTGCGGGGTTCCTGTTTTGTCGAACTTCTGGGCGACAACCTTGTAGGTGCCTTGGGGCGAGGCCAGTGAAGTCGCGCAAGCCACAAAATAGCTTCGAGTCCAAGGATCGTACGCGAGGGATGCGCCAAGAGCGATGCGGGTCGCATCAACCTGAACAGCCGGACCGGTATTTGCGGTGAATCCTCCAAATTTTGGAATTCCATCTGGCCCTACATGCTGGACATAAGCCTGTCTTGGTCCAGCGTTCTCATACCAAGCAATCACAAACCCTCCCTCAAAATCAGGAGTCATGGTGGGAAACGTGCCATTTTGCACCGAACCTCCTTGTGAGCCATACGGCGATCCAGTTGGTGCATAGACCTTGGTTGGCGTTGCCCCGTTCCAAAGAGCTACATTTAATTCGTCGTACTTCTGCGCGTACAAATACTTGGAACTCATGAAGTTGGTCGTAAAACCTCGTGTCCAGAGCGCGATCACGGTTCCGTTGTCGCCGAAGGTGATGTCGCTCAAAGTAATTGCATGCCCGGTTTCTGCGTGGGCGAGCTCGGTCCCGGCTAAGGTTCCGTTAGGATTGACTCGGCGCAAGGAAAATCCAGTGCTCGTGCTCCATCCTGCCACGATTTGTCCATTTTCCTGAACCGTGATTTTTGGCGAGTTGAATGACCCGGAACCAGTCGTTACCGAAATACCCGATCCCCAAAGTAGCGATCCGGACGGAGAAATCTTTTGCACGCTAATGCCGTTGGCGGCATCGCGGTAGCAGACATAAGCGTTGCCATCGCGTCCGACCGTAAACCCATAATCCTGAGTTGATGAGAAGGCAGTGTCGGCCACCAACACTCCGTCGTGCGCCCATTGCTCGTTCCCGCTCCAGTCAAGTTTCTGCACATAGGTGTCGTAACCCCCGTTCTTATTGTCCAGCCAGCAAACGTAGGAATTTCCGTCGGCATCGGTGCGAATTTTGGGCCCTACTTGTTCGCTCCCCGCATTAGCGATTGGGAACCCCGTGCTGGTGTCTCCGGGCCATTGCGCAAAAGCAAAAACGGGGACGAGAGCGAGAATAACGAGAGATCGTATCATAAGCCCATTTTAACCTACCCTCCGCCCAAAACGGTCAGTTTATTTACTAGGTTTCTTCGCCGGAATGATTGTTTGATATGCCTGAGAAATAATGTCCGCCACCTCCTCCCAGTTCACTTCCACATCAAGGTAAACGCCGAGCCAGCCCCGAACCCCCACATACGGTGGCCGGAAAAACTTGTCCGGTTCGGCACTCACCATCGCCTCTTGAAATCCTGGAGGTGCTGCGCACCAGACGGCGACGCGCGAGTCGTGGTGCTGATCGGCGAACATCACAAAGAGCTTCTTGTCTCGGTGGAACCAGGCGGGCTCGCCGTGGCTGAGGCGTTCGGTCGCGTCAGGCTGTGCCATGCAAATAGTGCGAATTCGAGCTAGAACATCGCCACTCATACCTGGATTATTGCATCCGCAATAATTTTCGTGGACAGGAAGACCATAATCTCTAGCATGGTATTAGAGTGCTTCCGTGGACCGCTACTTGATGCGGACGTGGATGCGATTGTGAACGCGGCGAATACTCGGATGCGCGGCGGGGGAGGGATTGACGGGGCGATCCATGCCGCCGCCGGTCCCAAGCTGTTGCAGGAACTTTGCCGAGTCGCCCCGAGCGGAATTGCGCCGGGGAAAGTTGTGGTCACCCCCGGCTTTGAGCTCAAACAACCCTGGATCATCCACGCGGTCGGGCCTCTTTGGCGCGGAGGGAAGCACCATGAAGCGGATTTACTCGAGCAATGCTACCGCCGCGCGCTCCACGCCGCGCTCGTAAATGACTTCAAATCCATCGCATTTTGTAGCATCGCGACGGGGTCTTTCGGGTTTCCTTTAGAAGAAGCGGCGGAAATCGCGGTGTCCACGGTCGTTCATCAAATTGAGCGGGATTCGATGGAATTGGAGAAGGTCGAGTTCTGGATGTTCGCGAAGGCGGAGTTCGAGGTTTATTCGAAATTGATTGAAGAGCTAAGCTAAAGGCTGAACGCGGACCAAAAGTTGACCGTCGTCAACCTGCTGTCCCTTCGCCACCGGCAAATCTGCCACCGTTCCGTCAAACTCGGCAACGACCGGTTGCTGTGTTTTCATCGCTTCTAGTACCAGGAGCCTCTGCCCTTTTTCCACCGCGTCGCCGACGGCGACCATGACATCCACGATCAGACCTGGCATCGGAGCTTTGAATTCGCCCGTCGTTTTTCCCGCTGCGCGGGTCCGACCGGCGGGTTCTACGGTGTAGACTCGCCCTCGGTAGGAAATGAGAGTTTTCCCCTGATGCCGAATCGCCACCGCCGAGTGGGTTTCGCCATCCGCCCGGACAAATAGTTTTCCGGCTGATTCGCTAACTTCTGCCCCGGATTTGGTCAACTCCGTTTCCACCCCATTCACGACGACTTTCATCGGTTACCCCGGTAGGCGCGGGCCGCTTCGACAAATGCCTTAAAAATATTTTTGCTCTCAGCGGCGTTCGGGGTGCGTTCGGGATGCCACTGCACTCCCACGATCCAACGTCCGTCTTCGCTCTCAATGGCTTCCACCGTGTCGTCATCATGGGTCGCGACAACTCGCAAGCCTTCGCCGATCCGCCCCACGGCTTGGTGATGCCAACTTTCGCCTTTAACTCGAGCGCCCTGGGTGATCTCCGCAAACCTTGACCCGGGAGTCACGGCATATTCCTGGAGAGGACCGCCGGTGTGCGGAGTTTCGCTTCGGTCCGGAATGTGCTGCTCCAGAGTCCCGCCCATCGCGACGTTGATCAATTGGCACCCATAGCAAATCCCTAGAATCGGAACCTCTTTGGGCAATGCCCGGAAGAGCGCGAGTTCCGCCGCAGTTCTCGAATCATCATTTGTCACCGCTTGGTCGTGGTCGGATTCGTCCCAATGCCGAGCTTGGATGTCCATTCCACCCGGAACTAGCCAACCGTCAATCAGCTTAGCAATCGCGGCGGAGTCTGCTGTGGGAGGGATGATGATGGGGACGCCGCCTGCCTTCTCAATTTCTTCGGTGTAATTCCAGTTGAGCTTAATCGTGCCCCGCGAACGCGCGACATCGGGTTGAAATTCCGACTCCGGCGTAATCCCAATGATCGGCTTGCTCATAGGGCTAACGTAGTGTCGATATTCTCGACCAACTCCTTCACGGCCTTGATGAACGCCGCCGCGCCGACTCCGTTGATCACGCGGTGATCAAAGGTTAACGCCAAATTCGCGTACTTCACCATCTTCAGGTCATCCGAATTTTGATCGAGCCCCTTATAAACTTCGCCCAAGAACAAAGTCGCCACGCTTGGCGGAACTACAACTGGCACCGCGTCGCGGAGTCCAAAACTCTGCATATTCGTCAAGCTGATCGTGACCGACTCGTTAGCTTGGTCTTTCCCGCCTCGGGCGATATCAATTTGCTCCCGCATCCGCCCCGCAAACTGCACCCAGCCGAAAGTATCTGAATCGTCGACCACCGCCAGCACAAGCTCGTCGCCAGGAAGGCTTACGGCAATGCCGAGGTTCGCGTGGTTGTAAGTTCGGTACTTGTCGTCGCCAAGAATCGTCGTTCGGAAGCCAGGGAAAGACTTCAGCGCCTGTGCCACCGCGAACGAGAACATGGTGAACGACGAGGGCTGGAAGTCTCCGCCCGCCGTCTTGTAAGAGGCCCGTCGAGTCTCGATCGCATCCCACCGAACTGCGACCATTATCGTGCCCGGAACGACGAGCTGGTTCCCGCGCACCATGCGCGAGTTCAAAATGCGTTGCTTGCCCGCGACTGCGGTTTCGACGAATTTGTCTGAAACCACTGGAGTTGCCGCAGGGGCGGGCGCAACTGCCGGGGCTGAACCGGCTAGGAAGCGATCCACGTCCTCGGGCATCAGCTTTGATCCAGCCGCAGAAATCTTTTCAAGGTCCGCCGCCGAGATACCTTTCTCTTTTGCATAAGCTCGAGTTCGGGGTGGAATATCCAGTCGGCGACCGCTAGAATCTGAACCGGCTGCCGGCGCAGAAACTGCGGCGGCAACCACAGGAGCAGCCGAAACCGGGGTCCCCGCCGGAACGGCACCAGAAACTGTCATCCGCCCCACCGGCGCGCCGATCGCCAGCACGGTGTCCACGGGCGCAAGCCACTCGACGAGTACCCCTTCGTACGGACACTCCACGTCCATAACGGCCTTATCCGTCTCCATTTGATAAATAATATCGTCGCGTTTAATCGCGTCTCCGGGCTGCTTCAAAACCGCCACTAAACGAGCTTCCTGCAACCCTTCTCCGATAGCAGGAATCGTCAAATCGACAAAATTCGAGGCCGCTGGAGCAGAAACGGGGGCAGCGACAACCGCTGGAGCCGCAACCGCAACGCCACCGACTTCAAGTCGCCCAACCTCAGCCCCAATGGGCAAAACATCGTCCACCTTTGCAAGCCACTCAGTCAAGACCCCCTCGAACGGCGACTCGACATCCATGACCGCCTTGTCGGTTTCCATCTGGTAAATGACTTCGTCGCGCTTGATGGTATCGCCCGGCTGCTTCAAAAAGGCAACCACTCGGGCTTCTTGCAAGCCTTCGCCAATGGCGGGAATATTCAGGGATTGGAGCATTATCCTCAGATTATATCTGGCATGGGCGTTCGGCTGGCTGGTACGCTCACTGAGTGCAAGCAATAGCGAAGACTCGCAGTGCCGCAGGTCTCGAAATCATCGAAGTTGACCCCGCGCCCCTCGGCCCGGGAATGGTACGGCTGAAGGTCGAGCATGGCTCGGTCTGCGGCACCGATCTCCACATTTATAACTGGGACGCCTGGTCGTCTGCCCGAATCAAACCGGTCCGAATCATCGGGCACGAGTTCTGCGGAACGATCATCGAAGTCGCGCCCGACGTGACTTCCCGCAAAGTCGGCGACGTTGTCGCCTCGGAATCCCACATCGTGTGCGGGCGTTGCCCTCGATGTATTGAGGGGCAAGGTCATATTTGCGAAAACACGGTGATCCTCGGAGTCGATGTGGACGGCGGCTTCCGCCCCGAGACCGTGATTCCCGCCGATAACGCACGCCTGATCCCCTCCGAAGTCCCCAAGCGCGTCGCAAGCATGCTCGATGCTCTTGGCAATGGTGTCCACACTGTTATGGAAGGTCCGGTTGAAGACCGTGTCGGCCTCATCACCGGCCTCGGCCCGATTGGACTTTTCGGCGTCGCAATTTGCAAGGCTCTAGGCGTGCGCAAGATTTACGCGACCGAAATCAGCGACTACCGAATCGCCATCGCCGAGGAGTTGGGTGTTGATGTGGTTCTGAATCCGATGAAAGTCGACGTCATGGCGGAACTTCGAAAACTCGAACCCAAAGGCGTCGATTTCACTCTCGAAATGTCCGGGCACCCGAGTGCCCTTCCCATTGCCATCGATGCCACCCGCCCCGGCGGGCGCGTCAGCATGCTCGGCGTCTACCCCGGTCCACTCGCGAACATTGACGTCAACCAGGCGATCTTCAAGGGGCTGGTTCTCCAAGGAATCGTCGGCCGCAAAATCTGGGACACTTGGCACCAAATGACTTGGTTGCTAACAGAGAAAAAGCTCAATGTGCTTCCCGTTATCACTCACGAGATGCCGTATCAAGACTTCGACGAGGCCATGCAAATTATGAAGCAAGGCAAAGCGGGCAAGATCGTTCTGGACTTTTAACCCAGATTCACAAGTTTTCCACAGAAAAAGCAAATAAAATGTGGAAAAACCTTGCTTTTTTGGGGGAACCTGGGTTATAGTAGTAATGTTATGGCGGTTAGACTTCCCACTCGGCCCGGCGGAATTCGCTGGGTGCCTCCATCGGGATGCGACACTGCCGTCGGCTACGCGCCTGACGGGGACGCCAGCCTCATATACATTTACGTCAATAACCTGTCCGTCGCCAGTTGGCTGGAAGTGCTGATGCAAGGCGATCAACCCGGGCGCACCGTGCGGACTTTCCTGACTTGGCGCGAGTTTGTCGAGACTTTTATGGACCAGGAGCCTGACATGGTGATCCTTGATTCCGAAAAAGCCATCGTAGATGCGAAAAGTTGGTTCCAAACTCCAGAGTCCAAGGCAAAATACGTTCTTGCCATGCACCAAGAACCCGACATGACCACATTGGATGCGATGCTGAACTTTAGCGACGTCCTTCTCATGGACATTCCGCAGTATCTCTACTCGCTCCGCGAACTCGAATAGCGCAATCTCCGCTAAAATGTCAGCGTGATTGCAAAGGCATTCGGCGCGGCACTGGTTGGCATTGATGCAATGCCGATCGAGGTGGAGGTCGACTTCCGCTGGATAAAGGCCGACCGCCTTTTCATCCTCGTCGGCCTCGCCGATAAAGCCGTGGACGAGAGCCGCGTCCGTGTCAAGAACGCAATCATCAACGCCGGGCTGGATTGGCCGAGCGCGGTCATCACCTGCAACCTCGCTCCCGCCGATCTCCGCAAAGACGCTCCCTCCCTCGACCTCCCCATCGCCGCCGCAATTCTGGCGTTGCACAACCAGTTTCCGATCAGCGAACTCGAAGGAACTGTCCTCATGGGCGAACTCGGGCTCGATGGCAATTTGCGCTCGATTGATGGCGCGGTCAGCGCCGCGATCATGGCTGGGGAAAAAGGCTATCGCCGTCTGATCGTCCCTTCCGCGAATGCCGCCGAGGCCGCGATTCTTCCCGATGTCGAGGTCTACGGAATCGATTCTCTGCGAGATTTAGTCGAGCTGATGAACGGCTCGCTGATGTTTATTCCAACCGATCTCGCGACTTCCGCCCAGCAAAAGGACGGCCACCACCAGGTGGATTTCTCCGACGTGAAGGGTCAAGTCCACGCGATCCGCGCTCTCGAAATCGCGGCCGCCGGAGGCCACAACATTCTCATGTCCGGCCCGCCCGGCTCGGGCAAGACCATGCTCGCCCGCCGCCTGCCCACGATTCTGCCGCCGCTTTCCATCGAAGAAAGCATCCAAGTCACTCGGATTTATAGTGCATCGGGCAACAAGTCTGGGGTCAAAGGCCTCGTCTGGGAGCGCCCTTTCCGCCCGCCTCACCACACCGCGAGTTATGCTGCGATTGTCGGCGGCGGCAAGTTCCCCAAGCCCGGAGAAATCTCGCTCGCCCACTTCGGTGTGCTGTTTCTCGATGAAATGCCTGAGTTCGGGCGCGATGTTTTGGAAGCTCTTCGGCAACCTCTCGAAGACGGCGTGGTGACGGTTTCGCGCGTCCAATCGACTATGGAATTCCCCGCCGAATGCATTCTCGTCGGCGCGATGAACCCCTGCCCCTGCGGATTCAAAGGCTATCCCGAGGCGCAGTGCGTCGGCGCAAATCTCTGCGACCGCTACGCCTCGCGCATCTCCGGCCCGCTCATGGATCGGATCGATCTGCACATCTCCGTCCCCCGCCTCAAACCCGACGAGCTCATGAACCGCCAACCCGGCGAACCCTCCTCCGCCATCCGCGATCGCGTCATTCAAGCCAGAGCGTTGCAAGCCAAAAGAATCGGCGGCGCAGGCGGAGTAAACGCCAAAATGACCCCCCGCGACATCCGCGAAATGGTGAAGCTAGACGAAGAATGCGAGCAATTCATGAAATCAGCCGCCAGCAAACTCAACCTCTCAGGTCGAGTGTTCGACAGGTTGCTGAAGGTCGCCCGCACCATCGCCGATCTCGCGGGGGCGGAAGATGTGAAGAAGGTGCATCTCGCGGAGGCGGTGCAGTATCGGGAGAGGGGGTAAGTACCCCGCATCAGGGCCGACGATGAGCAGAGGCTCCCGAGTGGTTCCTTGGGGCCGGCAGGAAACGGACGGTGTGAACTATGGCAATGAAATCACCGCATCATCGATCGTTTCGTCTACGGCCGAAAGCGATTATGAACAGGGTGACCACCGCAAGACCTGATGGCTCAGGGACAGCTTGCACGGTTAGCTGGGTTCCTGAACTGGTGAGATTGCCCGCGCCGACAAACGAGTGCCCGAGTTGAGAACCATGGGCTGAATTCCGATACGTAATGCCGATCCCTGTTTCTAACGGTGCATCGCCATAGCTCTCGCCCACACCAAGATTGTTTTTGAACTCGTAGTCGTAGAGTCGGCTTTTGGTACCCTGAGTCCCCATCTTAAACCAATGTCCGGGGTCGTTGGTTGTGTTGAGAATCAACGAAGTCCCAAGTCCAGCCCGACGTTCAGTGCGGTCGTAATCGCCTCCTGGCAGATACTCTCCATGCGGGGCGATGATAGTGGGTCTAAGTGGCGCGGCATCCTGTACACCATTCTGATCAACGTCAACTATGCCACCTTGCTGGTCATACATGTCGAATGTACCGAAGTTACTGGCAGAGGATCCGGTACCGGGCCCCGCAAACGCAATCTTCCGATGCATGAATGCAGAGGTTTGAATGTTAGATCCATTAGAGCTAATCGCTCTGTCATAGGCCATGTGCACTGAAATTGCAACAGTCACAAAGTCCTGGCTCGTAAGTTTCTCGGTCCATACCTGCAGTTTGAACCGTCCACCCGCGTGCACCCGTAACGGGCTTGCCTGCAAAATCTCATCTCCGACAGCGCGCCCGTTGAGTGTTGCGGTCGCTTGATCTCCATAGCCGTAGTAGAATCGAAAGTCTTGCGCGTGTGCGGCAACAAACGGGCCAAACGAGCATAGAACCAGAGCGGACCTGAAACAAATCTTCATTTTTTTACCTCTCGATGCAAAACGACGAACACCTGTCCCCAACTCTTTAATTATACAGCAGATTCCCGGAATCGAAGGAATTTACGAAATTATTAACTTTCCGTAATGCAGACTGAGATCATCCAGAAATTGGTTGACTCCTATCTCCCCGCGACCGAATGGCTGTGACTCCTGAAAAATCTGATCAAAATCCACCATTAGATAAAGGCACACCAGAAGAAGAATCCCAGTTCCGCGACCCGCCCCCTCTTCCCGGTAAACTAGAGGCGTTATGTCAATTGCTGTACTCCCCTTCAACGCCGGACCCGATACGCGCCCTAATCTAGCTCGCCAGCTCGCCGCGTATGCCGCCGAGATTGTGCGCGTTCGAACCGGAGCAGAAGTGAATTCCGTCAACTATCTCGTCCGACTCGACGAGAGCCCGAACCCGCGGCTGGCCAACGTCAACGCCGCCGAGGTGCTCAACGAATACCAAATGATCGAGCAGCTCTTCGAGCAGGCCGACATCGCCGTTGCCGTCGATGGTTTGCTGGTCGAGAACGGGGAGAACGATTTCACCCTCACGATTCGCCACTTCGAGCGCGGGAACGAGACTCCCACCTCGGTGGACGAATATTCGCTGACGCCCTTCACGATCCTGAATTCGATGAAAGACGTCATCGTCAAGCTCGCCGCTTCCGCCGGACAAAAGGTGGACGAGACGAAGGACGAGGAGCTTTTTGGAACTACGAACGGCCTTGCCTTCCAGAAATTCCTCGAAGGTTTCGACGCTCCGACCTACATCGACAAAACTCAAGGTCGAGTAGCCGAAGAATTCTCCCCCGAGTCGGCTTGCGACGTTCTGATCGAAGCCGCCGAACTCGACAAAGAATGGGAAGCTCCCTACATCGCCCTTCTCCAACTTTGCCGAATGTGCATCCAGGGTCAAATCGGCACCGCCGAAATCACGGAGAAAGCCCTCAACAAGGCAATCGAACTTTTCCCCGAAGACGAACGCGCCATGGTCGTCCTCGCCGAGCTTTACCAAGCCATCGGCAACTTCCAAGGAGCCACGGATGTTCTCGAAAAGGCAATTAAGGCCAACGACAAAGAGCCAGCGCTTTTGACTAGACTTGGTATCGCCCAAGCTTCGATGAACATGCCCGTGAACGCAGAGCGCAACTTCCGCGCCGCCCTCGCAATGGAAGGTGAAGACAAGCCTTCGCTCGACTTCCTTGCGCAGGTCTTGCAGCAAACCGGTCGAATGCACGAAGTTCCTGCTCTGTACCAAGCCCAAATAGACGAGAACGCACAGAACGGAGGAGCCTACGTCAAACTCGCCCAAGCTCTTGCGGGAGACGGACAGATTGACGAAGCCCTGAAGGTCTTCGAAAAGGGCATCGAAACCGTCACCGAGAACTTGGTGATCAAGCGATTTTATGCTCCGGTTTTGGCTCAACGCGAAGATTTTGACCGCGCGATGGACTTCTATGAGGACTGCCTCGACGAAGCTCCCGCCGACGTTCAGCTCAACATCGAATACGCCCAAACGCTCATGGCGGCGGGACGACAGTTCGAAGTGCCAAAGATTCTTCGCGAAGTTTTGAACCTGAATCCGGACCAAAACACCCGCGCAAACCTCCTCGCCTGGCTCCTCGAGCTTGAGCAACCCAAGCGCGTGGAAAGCGTCGGCAACGCGCAAAAGAAGCTCGAAGCCGAAGACTTCCAAGGCGCCCTTCGTGACCTAAAGCCGATGAAGAATTGGCTCGCCGACTATTGGAAGATGTGGGCTCTGCTCGCCGCTGCTCTGAACCGCACAGGTGAATTTGAGGAAGCAGAAGAGACCGCGAAGCGGCTCATCGACCTCTTCCCCGGTTGCGAAATGGCCTACGCCGAACTCGCCACCGCCCTTGGGAACCAAGGCAAGGATGAGGAGTGTTACCACGCGATGCGCTTCGGCCTCACCCAGTGCCAAGGCTCAATCCCCATCGGAATCAACCTTGGACTTGCTGCCCGTCGACTCGGCCAAGAAGACGAGGCCAACGCCATCGCCGCTGGCATCCGAGAAGCGCTTGCGGGTCAACAGCCCGAGATTGAGCCCATTTTGGCGGAGATCGAAGGCAAGACTGTCGTTTAGAAGCGACTTGTTCTAAAGCGAAAAGCCCCCCGTTCACCGGGGGCTTTTTTATCACCAAATTTCCGCTAACATGCACCGGGCGGAGCCGCCACCAACCGTTTCGATGGTCGGGATTTTGAGGGGGATTGTGGCCCCGAAGTGCCGCAGTCGTTTCACCTGCTCGTCCGACATCGAGTCGAGTCCAGTTTGCGAGATCACAAAAACTTGGTTTCCATGACAATCCTTGAGGGCAAGTACATTGGCCCCGAAACAGCCCATCTGGGCTTTGCTGATTTCAAGTACCTCGCGATCACTTTGAGCGAGTCTTTCGACGATTTCACGCCGCTGTTGTTGGGGATCAAGGGTTTCGGTGGCGAGGATCGCGATGCCCTCTCCGAGAGAGAGCACGACGTTGGTGTGGTAAATCGGTTGCCCGGCATAAGTTGCGGAGAACAGGACCAACTCGTAACCCAACTTCGCGCATAGTTCCTGGGCGAGGCCAGCATTCGTTCGAGGCGACTCTGCGGCGAAGGCGATTCGAGACTCGTGGTCAAAGATCAGGCTACCCGTACCTTCCAAAAACCTGTCGGCGGAAGCATAGAGTGAGAGGTCAATCGTTCTCTGAATATGAGGAAACATCTGGAGTAAGGCGTCCTCGCGCACCTCTGATCGGCGAAAGGAGGAAAGCATCGGATACAAAACGAGAGTGCCGTGCGGGTGCATGCTGAACCAGTTGTTTGGGAAGAGGGCGTCCGGCTTTGGGGGCTGGGGCGTATCTTCCAAAATGTGGACGGTGATTCCAGCAGTGCGCAAAACCGAAACAACTGCGTCGAACTCGGCGAGGGCAAGCGATTGCGTATCACCTTCAACAGGACGTTGGAAGGCGTTGGATTCGGCAGTTTCGGGATTAAATCCGAAACGGCATGGGCGCACCATAAGTACTTCGTTTGTCAGCACGAGTTCAAAAACAATACCCTGCCAAAAAAAAACAAAAGGCGGTTCCTAGCCGGGGGACCAGGTTCCGCCTATTCTAACCCTCGGCGGTTATATCTTAGTTATCGCCAACCATATTGAAGTTCGTCGCGACAATAATGTAGTCAGTCAAATCCACTACACCGTCACCATTGAGGTCAGCGCTTGCCTGCCAGTTTGCCGAAGGCGCGTTTCCGTTGTTTGGATCCACCAATAGTGCGTTGAATGCGACGACCAACTCGGTGTAATCGGTTAGGTCGACGATGTTATCATCGTGAACATCGCCATTGATCAGCGAGAAGTTCAGGCTATTCTTAGTACTTGCATTGACCAAAATTGACTTAGCGAGCCAGTGCGAACCTTTCACGAAGAGGTGGAAGTCGGCTGAGCCAAGGTCCACCTTCGAGAGCCAGCAGAAGTGGCCACGCGGATCGAGCTTGCCCGTCCAAGAGTCCACCGTTGTGCCAGAGGAATCCTTTAGGGTGAAGTTTAGAGTTTCATTCGACTGGTCTCCGATAAAGTCAAGCAAGGTACCGTCGCCGCGCAAAGCGGTGCCTAGGTGCACGACAAACGTCTTGGCCGGACCCGTTGCTGGCAAGCTCATAACTCCGGCCACCCACTCTCCATCGGGCGAGATCGCTGCGGGTCGAATAAGGTTTACCGCGTTTCGTGTTCCCGGATAGTAGTTGTCGACAAGGTCATTCAATCGAACTTGTCCCATCGTCGGAGTCCAGACGAATCCAACGTTCAGGGCCAAATTGCTTGAGTTTGCAAAGTCAACATAGAATCCAGTCATCACATCGCCGTATGAACTCAAGCCTGAGGTTGTTGCGCGAAATTGCAAACTGCCGGTCATTAAAGGAACGTATTGAGCCTTGCCGGTCACGCGGTCGAACAGGCAGGCTTGCTGACCGATTGCCGAAGAACCGCTGGTCGCCATCAATCGTCCGTCTGCACTCATCGCAACCGGCGCAGGAATCGTTTTAATGGTCGCAGAAGTTGGAAGGGGATAAGGAGCAAGCATTGCAACTCCTGGTTGCCAAACGCCTCCAACTTTGTTCCAATAGAATCCAGCAGCCGAACTCGACGAGTAGCCTCCGACATAAGTTCCGTCAAAGTTCGCACACTGTGCTCGACCGTTTGAAGTTGGCACAACGCCCGCGCCAAGGAGGTTTGTCGTTCCCGCAATCGTGCCGAGCATCGGAGCGACTCTGTTCGTGGCGTAACTTGTGGTCGAAGAACCCATGTATGCTTGGCCCGTAACTGTGAGTCCGTCGCCGGAAATTCCCCAGCTACTAGCGCCGAGTCTCGGAGTACCTGAGCTGGAGTAGTAGTTAAGCGCACCAAAGGCGGTTGTGACTCCTGTTGTAACATCAAATTGCGCGAGGACGTTGTGTACGGTTGCATCGCCAAATGCATTGCTATCGATTCCAACGTTGATCTTCGTTCCGTCGTACGAAATTCCAGGGTAACCGGAGAATGAAGACGAAGTGTTAGCTGGCGCCGGGATAAAGACTTTTGCGTTGATATCGGTGCCAACGCAGTAGAACGCTTGCGTGCCCGTGGAACCCACCAAAGTTGGAACGCCGGCATTTGCGGTTATGCCGCTAAACGACACCGCATTTGTATACTCGTAGTATTGCGCATGGCTCAAAGCGGCCAGTGCCAAAGTTGTGAAGGAAAGAAAAAACTTGCTATTCATGATCTGCTCCGGAATTCTGGGACCAAAAAGTCTTCCGGTCTCAGGTTATTGCAATAACGTTATTGCAACTATCTCAGTATTATACATCAGGTTTGGCGCAAATCATAGAATTTGCGTCAAATTCAGGTAATATTACTGGGGCAAGTGTCCAACTCTTACGCTAAACAGGGCACAATTCGCCGCAGTTAATACAAGAGTTCGGTCACTCAGCGTCTTCGCGAGGCAGGTACTCAAATTCCGAAAACCAGAAGCAACCGATGCCCATGAAAACCGCCGCGATCAGGATCATAGCGGGGACAGCGGTGCTCGGGACGATGGGGTTGTCTCCCATGGATCCCGCAAGTAATTTCAGCGCTCCGCCATTTCCGTCGGGCAAGCTCGGATGCTGCGCCAAGCCCGACATGTGCCCAAAAATCGAACCGTAAATCAGCGAGCCGGGGGTGTTGCTGAACATCGTCTCCGCGCCGAAAGCGTAGAGCAGGCAGATGGTCGTCGCCTTGTTCGCGATGAGCGAAATAAAGACAAAGAACCCGCCATAAGCCGCGGCTCCCAGGACGATCGCCTCAAGATCGGGCAAGAATGTCGCGCCGAACATCTTGGAAGGGCCAAGGACCAGCGCTCCAAAGCAAAGTTGGCAAAGCACACAAATGATAATCACCGCAGTGATGCTGGCGAGGGTTCGGAAAAGGAGGATTTTCCAGCGTCTCACCGGGCGCGTTAGGAGGTAAACGACTGTCTTTTGCTCGACTTCTTGGGCAATGACAGCGGTACTGAACACCGCGCTCGCGAGTGCAACAAGACGGAAGACGAACATTGAGGACAAGAGGCCGTATTTTTGAACTGCCGTCGCGCCCTCGAAGTAGTTGGAGGCTTGCGCACCCACCACCGCGATCAAAACGACCACGATCATCCACGGAATCAACCGCTTGGGGCGGAGCATATCGCGAAGAGCAGCTGAGAAAATATAGGCTTCCATCAGTTTGTCACCAAGTATCGGAAGACCGATTCCAAATTATTGTCGGGGCTGGAGAAGCCGTCAATCGGCAAGCCGTGTTGCACTGCCAAACTGGGCAAATAGTCATAGAACTTATCCGGCTCGCGTGTCTGGATTTCCAAGCCGTCTCGTTCGAACGAGATGTTCGAGATGTAAGGGAGACCGGCGAGTTGGGTCGCAACTTCGCGGGCTTGGGTTGTTGCGATTCGGATCCGGTGGGGATACTTGTCGATCAGCTCGCGGATAACGCCGATATTGCCAGTTGCAAGCAGGCGACCCCGGTGCAGAAGCACGATATTAGAGGTCATTTGCTCGACTTCGAAAAGAATATGGCTGCTCACGAGAATGGTCTTGCCGTCCTCGGAAAAAGTTTGCAGAAGCTGCATGAATTCTCGCCGACCGACGGGGTCAAGGCCGTTGAGGGGTTCGTCGAGAAGCACCGCTTGTGGATCGTGAATCATCGCCTGGGCGAGTTTCACGCGCTGGCGCATACCCTTGCTGTAACCTGCGATTTTCTTATGCGCGCGATCTGCCATGCCAACGCGCTCAATCATTCGCCTTGATCGCTCTCGTGCCTCTGTTTTGCCGTATCCGGCAAGCCGCCCCAGGTGCTCGACAAATTGAAATCCGTTCATGTGCTCGTAGAAATTATCGATCTCGGGGCAATATCCGATGAGTTTGTAGACTTCAGGATTCGCGAACGGAGTTTGTCCGTAAACTGAGACCGTTCCGGTCGTCGCGCGGATTTGACCCGTGATCATGCGGAGCATGGTGGACTTCCCTGCGCCATTGAGGCCCAAAAGCGCAGTAACGCCAGTGGGAATCGTGCATGTCACATCGTTGAGGCCGATAATCTGACCATACCAGCGAGAAGCTTCTTGGAAGACGATCATCCTACCACCTCCACGGCGCGAACTCTGCGCCACGCGATTGCCCACCCGGCGGCGCACAGCGCAAGCCAAATGAGGGCGGTGAAAATTGGGCTGGGGACGGGAACTTCCGCCATTCTTTGGCGGGCTCCCCCGCCCCCAAACGGTTGCGATCCGGCTGTCCCGAGAATGTTCTTGGCGATGGCAATTTGGATTCCGTCAATGCTGCAGTAGAACAAATTCAACAGAGCAGGCGGAATGTCCGCAATTCGGCTCCGCCCATGTCCACCTTGAAAGAGAATGGCGATTTTGACGAACACTGTGAAGAAGTTGGAGACCATGTAGAGTCCGGCAAAGACGATCCCTGCAATTCGACCCTGGTTGAACATGCTTGACACGCCCAGAATAACCGACGCACTCAGAGCTGAACCAAGGACCGCTATGGGAATCATCTTTAGGATCAGCCACCCCGCCGCACCCACGAATCCGTAGCTTGCAAACGAGGTCATTCCGTAAAGCCAGAAAAACAGTGTGGGAATAAGTTGCATCAGGAGTAGCGGCAAGAAAATTCCCAGCCATTTCCCAAGCAAGTAGTCCGCTTTCGTGCAAGGTTTGCTCAAGTACACGAGGAGCGCATTCGCACGGTTGTCATTAGCAATGGAAGCGGCCCCGAGTATCCAGGTCATCACGAAAAATAAGAACTGACCGAAGGAGAATCCGAGCAAAAATTGGTCCTTCCAGACAATGTTTGCGAGAAAGCCTTTCAACGCCTGTTCACCTTGGGGACCATTGTTGACCGCCATCTGCTCCAAGAAGAAGAAGATAATAATCATGATCGCGTAGTACCACCCGGAAGCTGCCATTAGCACCCAAAGAAATCGATTCTTCACTTGCTTTTTAATTTGGTACTTAGCAATCGCCCACCATCGCTTCGAGACTCCCCCAAGAGGGCCATCGTAGCCGCGATAGGTTAGATCAGCAATCGGTGAACTCATCGAATCACCTCTAAGAAAGCTTCTTCAAGCGAACGTTGCGCGAGATCGTAGCCTCTCACTTGGGTCCCGACCGCGGTTGCCGCGTCGAAAACGATCTTGCCCACATCCGAGGGCAAACCCTTGCCCTGAACTCGGTAGATATTGCGATGGGCGCTGAGGAGGGTGACGCCTCGTTCTTGAAGAGCTTGCATAAATTTGGGATTTTCCTCTTTGAGTTCCACGTCGATGGGCGCGCCTTCGACTTTCCGTAGGTCTTTGATCAGCCCCTGCGCCCGGAGTTTGCCCTGGGCGACGACGATTACTTGGTCGCAAGTTCTTTCGATGTCGGGGAGAAGGTGGCTGCTGACGATCACGTTGACGTTCTTGCCGTGGCTCACGGAGCGGATGAGTTCCAGCATCTCCTCGCGACCACGCGGGTCGAGGCCATTTGTCGGTTCGTCCAAAAGCAAGAGCTTGGGTCCGTGAATAAGGGCCTGAGCCAGTTTGATCCTCTGCTTCATGCCGGTCGAGTAGGTTTCCACCAGGCGGTACCGAGCTTCGCCGAGTCCGCAGTATTCCAACACTTCGTGAGATCGGCGGAGAGCGTGGTTGCCGGGCATTCCGGCGAGTTCCCCTGCGTAGGCCACGAAAGCAACTGCACTCATTCCAGGGATGTGGCAATCCTGCTCCGGCATCAGACCCACCCTTTGGCGAATCAGTGGACCTTCTCTGAGAATGTCCGCGCCCAATACATGACCGCCGCCAGTGGCAGGTTTAACGAATCCGAGAATGGTTTTGATGAGCGTGGTCTTCCCCGCGCCATTGGGGCCGAGTAGCCCCACACATCCTTCAGGAATATCGACGGAAAAATCACTCAGGGCGGTAAACCGCCCATATTGCACCGTCAGTCCTCGAATCTCTGCAACCGCCATAGGGTTCATTCTACTTTGAGTCTGTGGGTTTCGGAAGGGCGACCGGGACTAATTGACCAGCAGATTCTTAATTTTGTTGCATTATTGGGTTTTGAGGAGGTGGAGGCGGTGCTGGAAGATGTCGAATTTCTTTGATTCGCGTTCGGTGGCGCACCATTTTTCGATTTTTGGAATGTCGATTGGGTGGAGTTTCGCTACGGCAAGGGCTTGCTCGAGTCCGCTGTAGTCGTCGTTGAAGAGGAACCATACCAGGCGATCTCGTACGCAGTCTGTCGGGGTTAGGATGTGGAGCAATTGGTCGCACTTTCGCAAAGTGTCCCATTTATGAATGAGTTCGCTTCCGATGGCTAGTGGGCCGGTGGGGAATTCCAGAGTAAATGTTGTGTGTGGATGGATGTAGGTCTGGCCCTTTTCGACAAACCCGAGGGCGGTCAGGGGTTCGTTGGAAGGGTTGTCGCCTACGAAATTTAGGGAAAGGATGAAATCCAAGTCTCGGGATTGGTAGGCGTCGGGCGCGTAAACCGTCGCCGCCCCGCCTCCAGAGAGGATCGCTGTGGAACCGGATTTGTCCATGGCGGTGCAGACGATGTACGCGAGGTCTTCGAGCGTCGTGCTATGGTCAATCTTCAAATCTGCTTACCTGAACGCCTAGGTCGCCGCCGATTTTCAGCGAGTTTCGTCTGCATCGCCGTGTCTTGCAACGCCATTTTGTCCAGGAGTGCTTTGAGCTCTGCGATCAAAAGGTATCTGGGGTTCAGCCGGACGCGTCGGGTTCGGCCTTCTTCAACTCCAATGACAAGTCCAGCCCGCTCCAGGCTGTCGATGGCCTTTTGCGTTAGGCTGAGGCTGATCGCCAGGACTCGCGCGACTTCAGAGGCGTGGGTTTCCTTGAGCATGTGGATTGCGAGCAGGGTGTTTGTTCGGTTCAGAGTTCCAAATAGACCAACCCGGTATATTTTTGCCATTTCTGGATACTACCTTAAAAAGAGGTGACACCACCTATAAAAGAGGTGATATCACCTCCAAAAGCGGTAGAAAAAATGCCCCGGTCATGGCGACCGAGGCTAGTGTTGGACCAGTACGTAGCGTTAAAAATCGATTACATGCCCAACTTTTGGCGGCGCAAGAATGCCGGAACGTCCAGATCAATCTCATCCAATTGAATCTGAGTCGGCATCTGCGGTTGCACCATTACCTGTGTGCTCGGAACCGCGCTCACCACACCGGGAGTCTCAGTGGGGCGCGTCGTAAAAACCTCGCGGTCTCTCGGAGTTACCCTTTTGATCTCAGGCATTCCTGCCGCGAGGAGCGTAATGTAGACTTCGCCATCGCCACCATCGCGGGCGACATGACCGAGGAAGACATCAGCGTCTTCGGCGTCGGCGAACTGCATGATGTACTCCATCGCGTCGTAGGCTTCCCCAATCGAGAAGTCGCGACCGGCGGTGATGTTGATGAGAAGTTTCTTTGCGCCCTCAATCGAGGTCTCGATGAGAGGACTGCTGACGGCGGCCTGCGCGGCGAGTTTTGCACGCTGCTCGCCCACGCCTCGGCCCATTCCCATGAGCGCGACTCCAGCATCCTTCATGACCGTGCGGACATCAGCGAAGTCCACATTGATCAAGCCGGGAAGAAGGATGATGTCGGAAATTCCCTGCACGCCTTGGCGCAGGACATCGTCGGCGGCCTTAAAGGCCTCCATCATAGTGGTCTTTTTCTCAACGAACTGCACGAGGCTGTCGTTCGGAACCGTGATCAAAGTATCGACGTGGTCTTTCAGTCGCGCCGCGCCCTCAGCTGCTTGGCGTCTTCGTCGCGGACCTTCGAAATTAAACGGTTTAGTGACGACGCCAACGGTAAGAATTCCCAGCCGGCGAGCCATTTCGGCGACAACCGGTGCACCACCGGTGCCAGTTCCACCGCCCATACCAGCGGTGATGAAAACCATATCGGCTCCATCAAGTAGAGCGGAAATTTCGGCTTCGCTCTCACGAGCAGCGGTCTCACCTTTGGCAGGATCTCCCCCCGCACCTAAGCCGCGCGTGGTCGCTTCGCCGAGTTGAAGCTTAGTTTTGGCTTTATTCAGGTCAAGCGCTTGCGCATCTGTGTTCATGGTGATGAACTGGACACCGGCAACGCCGACTTCAACCATTCGGTTGATCGCATTACCGCCCGCGCCACCGATACCGATGACCTTAATATTTGCCTGATTGTCGAAGAGATTCTCCGGTTTCATACCTGTAATTTCCTATAGTGAAACCTGCCCCGTTTTCAGAGCCAAGTTCTATCGTGCTATTCCAGACGCCCCTCGCACCCAAAAAGAACCTAATTTCTCGATAATTGCACCAAATGGTTAAAAATTTTTGTCTACGGAAGCAGAGTAGACTCGCGATATGCCTATTCGAGTCGGCATTTTGAGTGCGGCGCACGTTCACGCGCCGAGCTTTGCCCATGCCTTTAAGAAGTCCCCCCGCGCTGAGTACGTCGGCGTTTGGGATGACGACGAGTCCCGCGGACTCAAGTTTTGCGCGGAACATTCCGGAGTTTTTTGCAAGGATCTGCACCAATTCCTCAACACTGTTGATGCTGTCTGCATCAGCAGCGAGAACACCAAGCACCGCGCCCTCGCGGAAGTCGCTGCGAAGCAGGGCAAGCATATTCTCTGCGAAAAGCCTCTGGCGACGACCGTTGAAGATGCGGAAGCCATGATCGCCGCCGCAAATGCTGCGGGGGTTATTCTAGCGGTCGCCTTCCCCTGCCCCTTTTCTCCCGCGTTCCAAAAACTCTGCGCTCGAGTCAAGAATGGCGAGATCGGGCAAATTTTAAGCGTCTGCGCAACCAATCGAGGGACTTGCCCTCATGGATGGTTTGTCGACAGGCACCTCAGCGGAGGCGGAGCGATGATCGACCATACCGTGCATGTTGCCGATCTCCTAAAGCGACTCCTCAACGAGGAACCGACAAAGGTCAAAGCCAGCGTAGGGAGCAATCTCTACAGCCAGGATTGGGAGGATACGGCGATGCTAAACCTCGACTATGCGAGCGGAATTTTTGCAACCCTCGACTCAAGCTGGTCCCGGCCGGCATTCTACAAAACGTGGGGTGATGTGACCATGAATGTCGTCGGCACCCTCGGCGTGATTGAACTCGATATGTTCGGACCCGCGGTTGACGTGTTTAAGTCTGGGACAAAAACGCACAGCCAAGCCGGATTTTCCAGCGACCTCGACCGGCTCATGATCGAAGACTTTCTCTGGGCAATTGAGGAAAAGCAGGCACCGATGTCCTCTGGCGAAGATGGACTTGCCGCAGTGCGAGTCGCGTGTTCAGCATACGAAAGCTTAAGAGAGGTGGTCACTTGAGTTTGCTCGGAGCGCACATGCCGACGGCAGGCGGAGTTCACACCGGAATCGAGCGCGGCGACGCCATCGGGGCGACGGCGATTCAGATTTTCACAACCAGCCCCAGGCAGTGGAAAGCGCGGGAGCTGACGGACGAAGTTCTAGAAAAATGGAACGCCGCCAAAGCCAAGAGTCCCATTCAGGCCTATGTCTCCCACGATAGTTATTTGGTTGATCTGAGCTCAAATCTCGAAGAAAATCGAACGAAAAGCGTGGATTTTCTAGTCGGAGAATTGACCCGATGCCACCTGCTCGGAATTCCCAACGTGGTCTCCCACATGGGATCGGGCAAAGATGAGGAGTTGGGCTGCAAACTCATCGCCGAGAATCTCCTGCGAGTTCTCGCCGAGACTCCCAATGACGTCACCCTCCTCATGGAGACCACGGCGGGACAGGGCTCTGACTTGGGTTACAAGTTTGAGCAGTGGGCGCGAGTGATTGAACTTGCCGGCAACCCCGACCGCCTCGCGATCTGCCTCGACACGTGCCACATATTCGCGGCGGGCTACGATATTCGGACTGCAGAGACCTATGCGGCGACGTTCGAGGAGTTTGATCGCATTATCGGAATTCCAAGAATCAGAGCGATCCATTGCAACGACTCGAAAAAGGACCTCGGGACTCGGGTGGATCGCCACGACGCAATCGGCAAAGGCTTTATCGGAGAGACTGCTTTTCGGTGCTTGGTAAACGATCCTCGGTTCATAAATACTCCGATTCTGCTGGAAACGCCGGATGCCGAGACCATGCATGCGGTGAATTTGGCGACTCTGAGGAGTTACGTTGAGGGTTGAAGGCAATGAGCTGATAGGGACCTCACCGGTAGTGTTTGAAAAAACGAGTTTGAGCCTAGCTATAAAGTACAAATGGAGTGAGCGGCTTGGGAAAATTTTGGTTGTGGCAGGATTCGTTTTCACAACTGTTGTGCTTTTGGTACCGCAGTTTGTCCATGAAAACGACAATAGGACGAGTGGACTTGACAAAGTGTTCTTAGCCCTAATTCTAGGAGTGCCCTTTGCTTTCATGGGGTTTTGCACGCTCTTTGGCTGGACTCGAGTTTTAGCTACGCTGGACCATATGGAGATCAGTCGAGATTGGTTACTCTTTCGCACGAAGAAAAAATTTGACATGCGAGGAGTCCTACAATTTCTCGTACTTGATCGTAGCTATGCACATTCCGCGGAAATTTTTAGTGGCTCACGTACACTCTACTTCGTGGACGTGAATCAATTTGTCCACCCGATAGTTCGAGATGCTCCGTCTGCCGCGACTGCAGAAATCATATCTGATAGCTTGCATAAATTCTATGGCCTTTCAATAATTCATCTGAATTTAGCCACATTCGCTACAGATTAGCCGACGATCGCAAACCTACCGGATACACCAATTCGATGCTATATCCCAAAGATCCAAACATTTCAGTAGTTCGCGACAAGGAGACACTGAATATCTCTTACAAGTGGCCCCGGAACTCAGCATGGCTTCCGTCATGCACCGGACTGTTCTTTGCCTTCGGCACATTTGTGGTGCTAAATGACCCCTTGGAAAACGGTGTCCCTCGTACTTTAGGAAATTTCCTTGTGGTACTCGCGATTCTAGGAAGCATTTCAGTTGCGTTGCTTGTCGCGGGAGCTGCATTCTGGTTGAATAAAACTTCACTGACCGCCACCGCAGACAACCTTGTCATCGAAACCACACCCGTTAGTTTTAGACGTCGGCAGCAATTTGAGGCGAAAATGATTCTGAGGTTTTTCGCTTACAGCCCAAGCCGAGTGACGTCGACGAAGTCGAATGACAATTTTACGGCAATCTTTTTGATGGACACGGACCAAGTGGTGCACCGAATGGTCGCGACGTTACCGAGCCGATTCGCCTCGAACCAAGTTGTGCACGAGTTACAAATCTTTTACTGTTTGGAGGACTTGCCGATTTTTGGGGTCACCGGAAATGGGGATCAGGCAAGATAACCGGGTTATTGTGGCGAGGCAAATTCCCTAAAAGTATCGTATAACATAGCTATGTTCAAATGGATTCCTCTTCTGTCCCTGACCGCCGCGACTGGCGCGGTTGTTGCTTGCATGAATGGCCCGAAAGCCACCCCAACTGCCGCAGCCGTGAAATCAGTCTCCAAGACGCGCTTGGAACTCCAGTCGGTCAATGTGACCCAGATGTATGAGCAAAACTGCGCAAATTGCCACGGTGCAAAAGGCCAAGGAGGCGGTGCTGGGACCAAAACGCTGAATACCAAAGACCTCTTTCAACAGGACAAAGACAAGCGATTCTTCGACGCGATCAAGAACGGACTTCCAGAGTCTGGAATGGAAGCCTTTGGGAAAACGCATTCCGACGAGGAAGTTTGGTCACTGGTCGTGCACATTCGCGAAATGCAAAACGCGAGTCTGAGAAACGAATTTGGCGGTCCAAAGGCGACCGATGGCGTCTACACTGCAAAGACTGAGAAATACCGTTTGGAGACGGTGATCCCGCGATCGGCAGGACTCAAAGTGCCTTGGAGTGTGGACTGGTTGCCCGACGGCAAAATGCTGATCACCAACCGCACCGGCGTGATGAACATCTTGGAGGGAGGAACACTCACCGGGGTTGTGAACGGATTGCCAAAAACCTACCAGAACGGACAAGGTGGCCTTATGGATGTGGCCGTGCACCCGCAATATGCCAAGAATGGCTGGATTTATCTTTCATTCTCGGATACGGGCAAAGAAAATCCGAACAATGGATTTACGAAGATCGTGCGAGGAAAACTCAAATTTGAAGGTTCCGATGCCCAATGGACCGAGCAACAAACAATTTACGAAGCTGCGCAATCCGAATACTCAGGCGGCGGAGTGCACTTTGGAAACAGAACAGCCTTCGATGGTAAAGGGCACGTATTTGTCGCCTACGGCGAACGAGGCCAAGGAATGCCGTCGCAAGACTTGAGCCGGACAACCGGAAAAATCCTGAGACTGAACGAGGACGGGACCGTTCCCAAAGACAATCCATTTGTCGGAAAGCCCGGAGCGATTGGTGCGATCTGGTCTTACGGCCACAGAAACCCGCAAGGTCTGGTCATGGGACTGGACGGCGTTCTTTGGGATACTGAGCACGGCCCCCGCGGCGGTGATGAACTCAATCGCATTGACAAAGGCGCGAATTACGGCTGGCCGTTGGTCGCCTTCTCCATCAACTACAACGATTCTGCCACGTGGACGCCCTGGCCCAAGCCCGAGCAAAAGATTGTGCTCCCTGAACTGCGATGGATTCCATCCATCGCAGCAAGTGGTCTGGATGTGGTCAAGGGCTCTGCATTTCCAAGTTGGAAAGGCGATCTCGTCGCAGGAGGCCTGGCGGGTTCAACTGTGATCCGAGTCAAAGTGAAGGGCGGAAAGTACGTCGAACAGGAAGAACTGATCCACGGTATCGGTCGTGTGCGAGATGTGGCGGTCAGCCCGGCAGGAGAAATTTTTGTAATCCTGAACGACCCGGATAGCATCGTAAAACTTGTGCCCGTGAAGTAACTAGGGTTTGTATGGACGCCGCCAAGGTACCCTTATGGCTGGAATTTCCAACCGGAGTAGCACATTGGCAACTGACACAAGCGATTTTAAGAACGGGCTAGCAATTTACATCGACGGCGACGTCTACCAGATCATCGAGTTTCAACATGTGAAGCCCGGCAAAGGCGGGGCGTTCGTCCGTACCAAGCTGCGCAAACTCAAGAACGACACAACGATCGAAAAGACATTTCGGTCCGGCGAAAAATTTGAGTCGGCTTATTTGGACAAGAAAAAAATGCAGTATCTGTACCGAGCGGGCAACGATGTCACTCTGATGGACATGGACACCTATGAGCAGATTGCTGTTCCGTCGGAGCAGATGGGCGCAGGGATGAAGTTCCTGAAGGAAGAAGCCGAGCTGATCTGCATGACCGTGGACGACGTTCCTCTGGGCTACGAAATCCCGAGCTTTGTGGAGCTTGAGATCACATCTTGCGATCCCGGTTACAAGGGCGACACTGTCAGCGGCAGCTCCATGAAAAACGCTACCGTCGAAACCGGGGCGGTCGTCCAGGTTCCGTATCATATCAAGGAAGGCGATGTCATCAAGATCGACACGCGCAGTGAAAACTACATCGAGCGCATCAATCGCAAGTAATCGGTTGTGAATCCTTACCCCCGAACCTGGCTTGAAGTGGATTTTTCCGCTATGGCGCAGAATTTGGCGTTGCTCCGCTCAACAATCGGAGCTTCGCCCCAACTGGGCCTTGTCGCCAAGGCCGATGCTTATGGGCATGGGCTCGTTCCGGTGGGTCGTTTTGCTGTTCAAAACGGCGTGGACTGGCTGATGGTGGCGACGGTGCAAGAAGGAATTGCCCTTCGCGATGCGGGCGTTACCACTCCGATTCTAGTTCTTTCTCCGATTTTGCCCGTCGAGGCCGAGCAAGCTGTTTTTTATCGGTTGCGAATTCTTGTTGAAAACGATGAGGTCGCGCTTGCCCTGGAGGCTGCCGCTGAAAGGCAGGAATCCAAGGCAAAAATCCATATCAAAGTGGACACCGGAATCTCGCGATTTGGCGCAACTCCTTTAGAGGCGTCGGAACTAGCCATGAGGTTGCGCCATCTTCCGAATGTTAACCTCGAAGGCATCAGCACCCACTTTGGCGATAGTGGCAACGACCCCGAGCGAACCGAGGAGCAGATTCGCAAGTTCGATGCCGTCCTCAAAGTTTGCACTTCCCAGGGCATCAGTTTCAAATACGTCCACGCGGCAAATAGCGCCGGAACGGTTCGATTCCCGTCTTCGCACCGGGATTTGGTGAGGGTGGGAATTGCCGCTTATGGAATTGACCCATATGGGCTTTATAAACCGGGCGAACTGAGGCCGATGATGACCTGGAAGGCTCGCATCATGGCCCTTCGGGAGCGACCCGCCGGTACTTGGGTGAGTTACGCCAAAACACGCCAACTCGAAGGGACGACTAAGATTGCCACTCTGGGTGTAGGCTACGGCGACGGGTATCCGCGTTCGCTCAGCAACCTTGGTTTTGTTATGATTCAGGGAGTTCGGTGTCCTGTCCTGGGCTTAGTTTGCATGGATCAGCTTCTGGTTGACGTCACTTCCATTGCTACAATCGCAGTTGGGGATGAAGCGATTTTGCTCGGCGAACAGGTCCCAGCACCAGAACTGGCTCGACTTAGCGGGACAAACTCCCACGAAATCGTGACTCGCATTATGAGCCGCGTCCCCCGCCGATACCGGTACATCTGAACCCATCGAAGGGTCCGAAGGTATAATCTCCTGTGCCACGCCTTCGTAGCTCAGCGGCAGAGCATTCCCTTGGTAAGGGAAAGGTCACGGGTTCGATTCTCGTCGAAGGCTCCATCACTCCATTTGATGAATTTCAGCAAGTTCGTCACCTCCATTCTCTCGATGGATTACGAATGCTCAGCATCCTTCCCGTTTTATTTGGCCACCTTGTTGCGCCGGTTTCGAACGTCGAAAGCCCGCTTAACTTAGCATTGGTCGGCGTCTGGCTATTCTTTGTCATCAGCGGATTTCTGATTTCCACACTGCTTTTGCGCGAAAAGCGCGATTTTGGGCGGATTGATTTGCTCGCCTTTTATGTCCGCCGGGCATTGCGAATTTTTCCTCTCTATTTTCTGATTTTGTTTCTGTACATCTTTTTGGTGCCCCGATTTGAACCGAGTTTGGAGCGGCAGCAGGAGTTTTGGCGGCAACTCCCCGCGTTCTTTACGTTCACCCAAAACATCGTCGCGACTCCCGGCGTGACGAACAGCATTTTCTACTATTCGTGGTCGCTGGCCGCCGAAGAGCAGTTTTATGCGTTCTGGCCCGCGCTTGCAGCGTTTTGCCGCGGGCGCTGGGTTTTGTCAGTGCTTTTGGTGGTCGGAGTCGTTTCTTACTGCACCGAAATTGGACTCGTCGACTGGCCGAAGTACGAGTCACTAGAGTGGAAACTCGTTGTCGTCGGGGTGACGAAACCGATCTTGTTCGGTGTCGGGCTCGGATACGCGCTGATGAACCAGCGGGTATACGAATGGCTCGCACGGTTCTGGCGGGGCTGGATTCCAGTCTTTGCTATTTTGTGGGTTCTTGGGTTTCTTTGGCTGAGAGGACAGCAAGGTGCTTTCTACGGCAAATGGACGCACCCGTTCATCCACGTTGGATTGGCCGCGCTCGTGTGGTCGTGTGTCGTGAGTCCGAAGGGCTGGTTATATGGTGTGCTTAACTCAACTACGGCCAAGTACATCGGAACGATCAGCTACGGCCTCTATATGTGGAACATCCTGTCATTTAACCTGGTGAATACTCTGGCCAAGGATGCGCCACGGCCCGTGATTTCGCTACTTGCCTTTATGGTCACTTTTGCCATTGCTGGCCTGAGTTACCGTTTGTTCGAACGACCGATTTTACAATTCAAGAATCGCTTCCAGCCCAGCGCAAGGCTGCATCGAGAATCTCATTAGGGGTCGGAGCATTTTGCAGAATCGTGCCTCGGTAAGGAAAGGCTTTCGCGAAAGCTCAGCTTCCCGGCAAAGTCCTCAACCCCGGGCAACTCCAATGGCGGATCAGCCGGTCCGCCGACTCCGGCCACTGCGAATCCATTTTGCGATAATTTTGATGCGATTTCCCGCCAGCCATCGAGAGGATAGTTCTTGTCAGGGCTACTGGACCCGGTGTTGATCGTAATCAACTTCCGCCCGCGAAGGTCGGTGGGACATGCAGTCATTATCGGCATGATCGGGAGTTTGGGCTTTTCAAATTCTCCGAACCGTGCGAGGGTCTCGAACATCTGGTCGACTTTGTGCACCGAAGTCGTGGTCACGACCGGGTTTAACCTTTTGGATAAGGCGTCTGTCGCGTTACACTGTACTCGGTTCTTCGCCCCGGACAACCTCAGTAAGAGAGCGGTTTTTGTATGGCCTTGGAAGTCCACGCCGAAGTCCAATCCGATGTGTCGCAATCCAGTGTAGAACTTAAGTTGATCGCGCCATGTGTTCAAGTTCCATCGTGCATTCTTCCACTTTTTCCTCGGAAGAAGGTAGTAATGTTGCACCAATCGCACGTCGTCAATGGCGGACTCAAATCCTTGTTCGGAGGCAAACCAAAACTCCGCATCTGGCCTGGCGAGACGGACGGAAGTGATCGGCCACGCCGCCATAATCACGTCGCCGATCGCGCGGTAGCGCAAAAAAAGCCACTTTTCCATCAATCGAGCAGTCCTCGTTGGCGTGCACTTTTCCATCGGTCATGAAACCAGAGCCATTGCTCGGGATAGCGCTTGACAATGCGCTCTAGGGAACCGTGAATCGCGCGCATCATCCCTTCGCCTTTGGCTTCGTAACCTGGTTCTGGTTCAAGCGCAGGCTCGAAAATTATTCGATATTTCTGCGGCCCCTCGTAAGCGCACCATCCACAGACCACCACCGACTTCGTCCGAGCCTGGATGACTCCAGGGCCAAGTACAGTTCCTGCTGTCTTCCCAAAGAGCGGAATGAATATCTCGTCCTCGTTTTGATCCGGCAGAATTCCAACCATCTCATTGCGACGCAAGGTTTCCAGAATGCCCTTTGCAGCTCCGCCACGGGCGAGAAGTTTTGTGCCTGCTCCCGTGCGAATAGCATTAACCTTTTGGTTAAGAGAAGTATTACGTACATCGCGGGCCACGACCGTTAATTTGTAACCACTGAGGCTCAACCACTGGGCAAGAAGCTCCCAATTTCCAAAGTGCCCAGTGATAAAAATAACTCCCTTGCCTTCAGCAAGCGCGTTGTCCAAATATTGAAGCCCCTCAATTTCAACCATTTGGTTGAGTTGTTCTAGAGTGCGATTTGCGGAGGTGATGAAATCCGCAGTCGTGCGTCCGTAGTGTTCGAAAACCTTTTGGGCAAGTGCTTGCATTTCGGCTTCTGACATCTCTGGAAAGACCAAACGAAAATTCCGATAGGCTCTCTCGCGGTGCTTTTTGGAGGACTTGAACAGAAAACGTCCGAGTTTGGCACCCGCCTTTTCCGCTTCCACCGGAGATTTGCGAAGGAGCCATTTTTGAGCCTTCGAAAACACGGCATAGCCTAATCTCCCCTCTAGCTCGCGTCGTTTTTCTTTCCAAGTTGGTCGATCAGCCATTGTCGAAATTCTTCCTTAGGCTCGACACGAACCTCATAGTCCGCGATCAGCCACTGGTAGTCAGCGAGGTCAGGGCGTTCCAAAATCTTCACCCAATCCTTTGCCGAGCATAGAATTGTAGACCCTTTCGGCGTCATTTGTAGCAGAGACTCGCTTTGCAACGGGTCATGGTCGCCTTTGATGAGCTTGCGCGAGAATCGCCAGCCGTGGTTTTCAAGGGACTCAAAAAATGCCTCGGGACGGGCCAGAGCACAAAGAACTAGGTCAACCTTTCGCGCTGTTGCCGGACTCCCATCGGACGTCGAAACAAGTCCCTCAGTGCGCACCACGTCAAACCTGTCGTTCGGAAAAATCAGGTCTGCTCGACCAGAGGTCAGCACCGTCTCTCGATAAGGCCCAGCTGGGAAACATAATCTATTCTCTGACTTCGGATCGATGACTATGGTCAAATCTTTTGCCAAGGGAAGATGCTGAAATCCGTCATCCATCAGCATCACATGGTCGGGAAAATGCTCGTGGCACAGTGCGGCTGCGCGAACGCGATTGCGACCAATAATCAGCGGAACGGACGGCAATTTTATCCTCATCAGGGCAGGCTCATCCCCCCATCGGGAAGCCAACAATGGTCCTTCGGGAGCCAATGAAGCTTCTTCAGAACCGGGACTTCCGTACCCAGAAGCCGAGATTGCGACCTTGTGCCCTGCGTCAACCAAGATGCGAGCAATTTCAATGGTTAGAGGAGTTTTTCCGGTGCCCCCAACCCTCAAATTTCCAACACAGATTACGGGCTGGTGAGGCCGTTTGGCACGCTTGATTCCCGTCTGATAAAGACCCAAATAAACCGCCCAACCGGCGGCATAAATGAACGACAGCGGTGCGAGGGCCACGCTAACAGGTTCAATTTTCTCCCAAAAAACCGGGTTTCCCATCTCAGAAGTAGGCGATGGTCACGCCCGCCCCACC
>JAIOPU010000209.1 GCA_021413725.1 Armatimonadota bacterium
TATATCTTAGGAGTGTCAAGCGGAGCTGCGATTGGGGGGGCAGTGGCTCAGGTTTTCCATGTTTTTGTCGCCTGGAACTGGCTGGCGGGACCGCTAGCCTCAACTGCAGCGGGCTTACTTACTCTACCGTTGGTGTTGGCAATCGGGACCTCGCGACGGGGTTACTCGACTCAGACTTTGCTGATTGGCGGCGTTGTGCTGGGGTTCCTGCTCTACGCAGTTAATACTCTTGTGATGCTTCTAGGCGGGCTTGACACAAACCAGACCTTGCGCTGGCTCCTGGGAAGTGCTACAAATGCGGCGGCGCCCAAAGTTTGGTTGCTACTTTTTGTTTTTGTGGTGGCCTGTCTCTTGTTGCGGCCCCTGACTCGGTCGATGAATTTGCTCTCCGCAGGTGAAGACCAGGCTCGGATTTTGGGAGTTGACCCGGGAAGATTGCATCTTCAGTTGCTGACCATTACGACGATTTCTACGGCGGCGGTAGTGGGAACTATGGGAATCATCGGTTTCATCGGACTAGTGGCACCCCATATCAGTCGTCGTTGTTTCGGCAATGATCTTCGACATGGGCTTTGGACTTCGACCGCCATTGGAGCGGTTCTTTTACTTTGTGCGGACGCTTGTTCAAAGCGCCTGAACGAAATCCCTCTCGGGGCGTTTACCGCGATTGTCGGGGCTCCAGTATTGCTTTATCTGTTGCGGCGTGATTGATGGTCCGGCAGGGTTTGGTTTGAGTGCTGACCAGAGCTAGAATGCCATTTGCTCATTCTCGCGCGACACGGCCATCGCGAGGCCGGCTACGGAGAGGCAGAACCATAGCGCGGTGCCGCCGTAGCTCATGAAGGGGAGCCAGATGCCTACCACGGGAAGGAGTTGGAGATTCATGCCAAGATTCACCACGGTGTGATACGCCAAAATCGTCAGTACTCCACCCGCAATGAGGCGAAGGTACATGGAATTCGCCTTGACAATGGACCACCAGATGCGGAGGAACACCGTGCCGAAGAGGCCCAGAATGAAAGTGCAAGCAACAAGGCCGCCTTCTTCGCCGACCACCGAGAAGATGAAATCGTTGTGCTGTTCGGGGATGAATCCCAGCTTCTTTTGTTCGCCCTTGAGAAAGCCGCTGCCGGTTAGTCCGCCGAGGCCGAACGCCTTTTTGGCTTCGTTGACTTGATATTGGTCGCTACTAAACCGCCCAAGTTGATAGGGTTCCAGGAGCCATTCAGGCTTGTACTTTAGGACAACTCCGACACTTCCAAGCATGACCAGGACAACGGCGAGGTATTTCCAAGGCACTTCGGCGAGAATGGACATGAGGAGCCAGATTGCCAGTATGCCGATAGTTGCACCCAAGTGAGGTTGTTTGTAAATCAGAATGACAGACGGCAAGACATGCAGGAACGAGAGGGCAAACGTCCTCGGAAGCTTTATCTCTGCCTGCCGGTTTGCGAAGAACGAGGCAAGCGTAATAATGATAAATAGTTTCGTAAGTTCGCTTGGCTGAAACTGGAAGGAACCCACCTCGATCCATCTTCCCGCTCCTTTGGATGATTTCCCCACAAAGGAGACCATTAGCAAGATCGCGATATTCGATACATAAAGCACCGGAGCGATTCGCCGCCAGACTTCTGGGTTGGTTCTCCAAAGGATTGTAAAAGGAACCAGCCCCATGATGAGGAACATCATCTGTTTTGAGAAAATCCCGAGGTGACGGGAATAGTCCACGCTGTAAATAGCCATCAGGCCCGCGCTGATCAGCAATCCGAAGCAGACGAACAAAACAGGATCTCCAAAAAGCTTTCGGCTGAGGGAGCCTTCGTCTGATCCGAATGTTGAGGAGCGCGTTGCCATTTTCGTTTAAGTTAAGAGAACCCTCACCCCAGTTCCCTTCGGTCACAATCCCTCTCCCTCGGGGAGAAGGAAAGTACGTTCGCTAGGGTTGCCGGGTCACGCCAAAATTCGTTTGTCGCTTGATCAAGCCGCCCTTATTCTTATCAAACCAGAACATGAGCTTGCGCGTACCCTTCTGATTGGGTGTGCTTTCAAAACTCAAGTTGACAACAGTTTTCAAGGTATCGAAGGTTCCGCCTGGAATGTTAAGTGGCTCTTGCTCATGGGCAATCGTCGCGGTTGCCGCCAAGAGATTTTCCGGTGGGCCGAACTTACCTACCCATTCCCAGTTGTCGTCCGCGAGAACGGGAAACTTTAGAAGAGGAATCGCAGGAATGAATTCCTCCCGCCCAAAAGCGCTTAAGTCAAAGTTCGAGTCCGTACTGAGATAGGTTTCTGAATCAATGGGCACGTCATGCAAGAGCATGACAAATTGGACTCTTTCGCCGGTGGCCTTTCGCTCCATCTTTATGGGCATCTCTTGCCCGTTCATGATGACGTGACCTTCTGTGTAAGGCAGACGATCTGGCTTCAGTGAGTCTTTATGAAATCGATTGGTTCCTTCCTGCTCTGCTCCTGTGAGTTTTCGACCCGCGACTTGATAGGCACAACCAATCACAATACTGCCGACAAGAAGGCAACCGACCAAAAACGAAATCTGGCTCCTCATTTGGGTGGGGCTCCAATAGAATAGGATTCTAGCCTGCGGACACGAGTAAATTTTTGCTTCCCGTAGTTGCCGATTTCGCGCATTTCGACAAGTCCGATCCCTTTCGCGTATACCGCGACCTGCTCGCTACCACCTTTTTTCGAGGGACTCAAGTCAAAGGTACTCACAATCCGAACTTCGATTGCGGGAACCTTCGCACCCTTAAACGAATAGCTATAAAGCGGCTTCGCGCTACATGCCATTTTGACGGGAGCAAGTTCATCGAAGACCATTGTCCAAACCGTGTTGGACCATTTCATTTCCCCCTTTTCGGCAAGGACAAACGTTGCGTAAGGGTCTTTTAGGGGTTGTTTGGGGTCGAATCCGAGGAGCATGACCTTGTCGCCGGTGACCCTATAATAGGTCGTCTCAAAGTGCTTGTCGTCGATTTTGCTGTGTACCGCCGTCGCGGGTTGCCCGTTGATCAGAACTTCCGCCTCAACCGAATCTTCAACTTTCGTTTCCGTTTTGTTCAAGGATTCCGTATAGGTCCATTTCGATCCCACTTGCGTCGGAAAGTAGTCCGTAACCACGGCTTTGGTTTGCGCCAAAAAGACAGTGGTTACGAGTGCGGTCAACATTTAGTTCACGATTTCGATGGTGCTGGTGATTTTTTGGCCGGATTGAGTGACGACACTTTTCTGTCTCACGAGTCCAACGCCCTTGACGTACCAAGCTTTTGCTTCAACTGGGCTTTTTGCCCCGCCGATCGAATAGCTACCAACATTGGATACTACGAGTGCTTCGTATTCTTTTGCACCGACTTTTACTTTTTCGACTCCCACAATTTTGTAGGTCGACTTTAGCGACCCCTTTGTTCCGTTCCCAATCGTAATATCAGTCGATTCTGACCAGGTTTTGCCTGGCTCAACGTTCGCGGGAAGTTCCATGGTCGGTTTTGAGAATTGGATAACAGAGCTTCCGACCATCATAATTCCGTCTTTGCTCACCTTGATCGTGTCACTTCCCAGTCTCTCAAGACCCCCGGTGCGCGTAGCCAGAAAGATTTCTTCGTCCGGATTGTCCGATTTTTCCTTCGAAATAGTCGTGACTCCCTCAACAAATCCTTTCCCGTCTCCTTGGTCGAGGCGCATCTTGATTGGTTTAGGATTCTCGAGACCGTAATAGGAAAAACCCTCATGTCTCAGGGCCGCATTCACGGTTGGGGCAACTGCCTCTGTCCGCGTCTTACCACCCTTCTCCAATGTCGGAACCGAAGATTCCTTGCTGCCGCAACCCAGTGCGACAACAAGGAGCAAACTTAAGGCCGAGACCTTCCGAATCATTTAAGGGTGACCTTTTTCAGTTTAAGTACCTGGACTACATTGAGATTCCCAAGGAGAATTTCCTGTCTCAGTCGAACGATTCCGACTTCGGGTACGAAGTAGGCGCTGACCGCAGATCGACCCTCACCGGGCTTTTGCTTCAGGTCCTCTTCAAGTTTCTTTTCCTCAGCAGTTTTTGGTGCTGCGCCGAGAGTACTGTTAGATGCTGACGATCCTCCAGCGGCTTCCTCTTGTTTTTTAATGGCTTTGGCAAGGTCGGAGTTTGCAAATCCTGGAATCTCCCACTTTTGATCTTGCTCAAAAACATACGCTTGATAGCTTGCCAACGAAGTGTCTGTCGTCTGGACTCCAGTGTGCAATTGCGTCATCGTGGACATCCCCACCGAATTGTCACCGCCTCCGCCGCCCGGAAGAGCACCCTTGCCCGTCCACGTAGTCGTTTTGCCTGGTTCCAGCGGGAAAATGACTACCGGCTGCGGTGGCTCAAACTTTACGACTTGCGCGGCCGCATCGGTTGGCTTGGCCTTAACTAGCGCTGAGATTAGGAAGATTCCGCGCTTAGAAATTGCCCAAATTTGCTGCTCGGTTCTTTCGCCCTCATTGAGGACATTCATTTGAAATTGGACACCATCCGCGGTTGGGGTAACTTTGCCGACTTCAAACGTCAGAATGCCGTTATTGGTGCTTTGCTGACCATTGCCACCTTGGGTTGCCACAGTTGTCTCATAGACCCACTGGTTACCCTCTTTGACTGGCAGGAGTTGACTTTCTTGACCCGCCTCAAGTTTCTTTGATGTTACGGCAGCGACTGGCTTTGGATCGTAAGATCCCTTGCTCCCTGCGCCGCATCCAATGAGGGCGGTCGTACCGACGAAAATGATTAACGGAGTTACAAATTTTTTCAAGTTTCTTGTCCTACTGCCTAATTTTTACCCTGGATGACGCTAATCGCGTCTTTCACAAGGTCCTCATCTTGCAGATTTTTGATTGTCACATCTGATTGTGAAAGCTCTTCTCTGATTCGGGGTGCTGCAATTGCGATGCCATTCACGGTGAAAAGCAATTGAAACCCACGATTTTTGCGGCTAAATTGCCAAAGTCTCTTTCGCGCCTCATCAGAAACATCAAGGCGCAGGTCGTAATATTTCGCCTTGGCGTCGTCGCTCCGGGTGGAATAGCTCGCCTGGGTAATCATGCCGCCGTTGACCAAGACCTTAGTATTGGAGAGGAGTCGCTCCGGCTCAATGGCGTAATCGGTGACGAAGCCGGGACTGATTCTCCGCGCCAGATCAGCCCGAATGTCCTGCTTTTTTTCGGGATCATCAAGCATCTTTTGGGCCTCTTGGGAGTAATAAGTTTTGATTTTGTCGAGCGTGACGGCGGCTTCCTTGCCGTACCGGGCCATGACGCTCGCACTAAGGCTTGGAACGAATGCCAGTTGAATTGTTCCGACCAGCGTCTTGACCTGCCCCTCTACGTTGACCTTAACCGGAACTGGGAGTTCGAGGACAATGGCGTTCTCCAGAGAGTTGACGCTGACATAGGGTTGCGGTGTACCGTCGAGCTTAACATTCAGGTCTTTTTCGAGTTTTGCGACGAGCACGGAATCGCCATCGAGGGCTTTCTTGATGTCCGCTGCTTTCCAAATGACCTTGACGGAGGGTAGCGAATCCTCTTTGTCGAGATCGTTCATTCGCATAATGACCGCCGAGAGCGCTTTTTCATCCCCTGCGAGACTGTCAAGCATCTCCTTGATCGGGATTCGACGTTTGTTTGAGGCGCTGGAGTCTTCTTGAGATTCATCGCCACGATTACTGGTGTCGCCAAACTCGGTTGACACTTGCGCCAACTGGGCGACTTGGTTGGCAATAATGACCTTGTAGCCCATTCCAGGGGCCACTGAGACGAGGTTGACCGCGCTCGGCTTAACGGGTTGGAATACGGTTCCATCCACTGCGTTTCCGGCAAAAAGGTGGTACCCGCCGTACGCCGCCGCTACACCGCCAATCGTCATGAGCGCGATTCGGATGGATGGGTTGATTCTCTTTCCTGGTGCCATAGTCTCCCGTTCAAAACAAACTTGATTTGATACAGTTTAGTTCCCGCGGTACCGACCCTGCCGGAGCAGGCTCAGTCAGAAGCATTGAACGAACCGTAGAGTTTGCCTCCAATGCTTGCCGCAATCATGGCAAGGCCGAGGTTCACCAACGCCGCCGGAGCCACTGCGGCGAGAATCGGTAGCTTCAAAACCCCGTACATAAGGAAGACGACAAATACCGATGGAAGACTGAAAACTGTGATCCCTAGGAGCATCACGATCCCGCGAAAGCCACGCTGCGTCGGGTCTTCGTACTCTGGAAAGAGTAAAAACAGTACGCAATAAAGTGAACAGACTAGAAAAGCGAAACTGCCGGCACCCAGTATCGAGGCAAGGCCAGATGACCACATTGACGGACGGAAAGCAATGCTGACCAATGATCCAAGAACGATCGAGGCAAGAATCGGAATGGTCTTAGCGAACACCTCGAAAAACACGATCTGCCCCGGCGTAAACGGAAGGGGCTTTTGCACATCGCCCAATTTCAGCATTTGGATGAAGCCGGTAGTGGCAACTGCCGAACACACAACAAAGGCGAGAAACCCGAACATCATGGGTTGAAAAATTTCAACTGGAGTACTCCTGCCGGAGCGACTGACCGCAGGTATTACAGTCGAGAGGTACCCTACACCCACAAATAGCACCGTGAAGACCACGAACATTGATTGGGTGGAACGAGAAAATATGATGAGTTCTTTCCAAACCAGTGCCATTTTGCCCTTGAACTCAAGTCGCTGGATCCAACCTTGCCGGATCTTAAACTTTCCGCTCTGCGCTCTCTGAGCAGCGATGGAAACCATGTCCTGGTTCTTAGCGGCTTGTCGACGCTGGTCCATGACCTGCACGTTCATTGCCGTGACTTCGTAAAGCCAATCGGCATTATTAAAGGCTACTTTCAACGCAACGCCCGCGCCGACAATGAGAAAAGCAAGGCACGGAATCGCCAAATTCCAAGCTCCCGTTATGGGTGCCAGAACGAACTGGGAACTGCAGTAGCCCGGAAAAAGTATAGTGGCCAGAACCGGATCACGAAACGCTTTGGCAAGCGAGCCCGGACCCTGAACATAAACTTTCGCAACGATGTAGCCCAAAAGAAGTAAGCCGATGACCAAGGTGAATCGATTCCAAATTTTCGCCCACCGATCGGACTGCACCGTTCCCCGGCTCAGATAAAGACTCACGGCATAACCGATTGAGGTCCAGAAAAACGATTGGAGTACCCACGCGAGAAAGCTAAGACGATGGGCCCCGTAGATTGCCCCCGGGTTGGTTGAACCCGATTGCCAGTTCTGCATAAGGGTTGCACCGCTACGCGACCCGAAAACAAAAATCAAAATCACAGGCACAACCGCAGTCAACAGAGAATCTCTTATCAACTTGAAAATCAGCAAGTGCTTGGCTGGAACTGGAGTCGGAAATAGCACGTCCACATCCGGGCTACGGAACATGAGCGTCAGTTGGCTGCCAATGGAGGCGAAGCTGAGAAAAGAGAATACGCCGAAGGCACCGAAGGCGATTGAGTGAAGGAGGTCCGTGGGCACGTTGGGCGGAACCAATTCGGAAAACGGATTGGACTTGCCGCTACCGCTACCTCCGCTCCAAAAGCTCCGACTGATCCACCCGTAGTAGCCGAAAAAGAAGATCAACCCGATGAGGCGACGACCAGATTTCAAACTTCTCAAGAACGAATTCTTGAAAGTCTTCAACGCAAGAAAAATTAAGGGGTGGATGACGTCTCGCCCTCCGTCAACCGCAGGAAGACTTTTTCAAGGTCTGCTCCCTCCATGTTCAGGCTAGTTTTCAGTTCGGGAATGGTGCCTTCAAAAAGTTTGTTGCCTTTAGCTAGGATGAGCACCCGGTCGCAAAGCTTTTCCGCAGTATCGAGCAAGTGGGTTGAAATCAGAACGGAGCATCCCCGCTCTTTGGCCTGCTGAAGGTCGGTCTTGATTTCGTGGACACCCGCCGGGTCAACTCCAATTAAAGGTTCGTCGAACAGGAGAACATTGGCCTTGTGGACCATGGCGCACGCAACCGAAAGCTTCTGCCTCATGCCCTTGCTCAGGGTCGCAACCAATTCACCTTTCTTGTCCGAGAGGTGATAGCGCTCGAGAAGACCATCGCCGAACTGGCGATAAACATCCATGGTATCAAAGCACATTGCAATAAATCGCAAGTGTTCATCCACCGTCAAGAGTTCATAGAGGGACGGCATCTCGGGGACGAATGCGAGCCCCGCCTTGGCCTTGCTCTGGTCCCGGGCAAGGTCAATTCCATTGATGAGAATCTGCCCCTCAGTGGGTTTAAGAATGCCCGAGATGCAACGAAGGGCGGTCGTCTTTCCCGCCCCGTTTGGACCAAGCAGCCCGATGATTTCGCCCGGCCTGATCTCAAAGCTCAGGCCGTTGACAGCCCGAAACTTTTTGTAGTCCTTTACTAATCCGTTGACTTGTAGCATTCGCAGTAAAGTTCTACCCGCGATTTACTTTTTGAGTCTGGCTTTGAATTGCTCGCGGAATTTGGCCACTTTCGGGCTGATGATGACGGCACAATAACCCGAGTTCATTTTTGACTTGACCTCGTCGCTGGCTTTATCGTACTTGTTGTAATAATCCTGGTGATATTCTTCAGCTCGGGTGAAATTTAGGACCGGCTCGAGAGTGGTCACAATAGGCGCATCCCAGATCATCGCCGCCCCGATTTCCTTGATGACTTTTTCGCCAAGCGCCTTCTCCTCAGCATTGTTAAAGAAAATTGCAGACCGGTACTGCGTCCCCGAATCTCCACCTTGACGATTGAGAGTCGTCGGATTATGAATTGTCATAAAGATCGTGAGAATGTCGTGGGCTGTGATCTTTTTGGGATCAAAAACTACTCTAAGCGCCTCGGCGTGACCGCTCGCACCTGAGCAGACTTCCTCGTAGGAGACGCCTTTCCTCGCGCCACCCACGTAGGCACTCTCGGCAACCGAAACGCCTTCAAGTTCTTCGAAAAGTGGCTCTATGCACCAGAAACATCCTCCAGCGACGATAACAGACTGCATTCCAGCAGGGTTGGCAGGGGCGGAGTTGTCGGGTGTAGTTTCCATTTTTGATTTAGTCTTAGTTTGAGCGTCGGTTACTGCGGCGGTACACATCGCAAGGGTGGATCCGACCGCAAGAATCGCGAGAATGGCGGGCATTTTCTTCATGGCGATCATAATGATGTCTACGAACATAAGGTTCCCAGCATTGCGTTTTACCCAACTGCCGGCGTATGTAACCTAATAGGCCCCAAATGAACCCAGAATTGATTTCGCTCGCCACCCACGCCCGCAGCAACGCGTATTGCCCATACAGCGGTTATGCCGTCGGGTGCGCTCTTCTCACTAGCAAAGGACAGACTTTTGTCGGATGCAACTTCGAAAACTTGTCCTACGGAGCCTGTATTTGCGCCGAACGCGGGGCGATTGGAGCGATGATCGTAGCGGGAGATCGCGAAATTTCTGAATTGACAGTGGTTACTTGCGATGGCGGGACTCCATGCGGAATGTGCTTACAAGTAATTCACGAGTTTGCCGGACCGGACCTAAGGATCAATTGCGTAGACCCGCAAGGCAAGGGTCGGACGTATAATCTTCGTGAACTCTTTCCGTTTGCTTTTCACTCGGATAAGGTTGGGAAGAACAATTAAATGAAGTTCGGCGGATTGATTGCGTTTGTTTTAGTAGGACTCACTTTGCTCGTAGGCATCGGGTGCGGCGGTGGAGGAGGAGGCGGAAGTACCAGCGGTGGCGGCACCGGAGGTCTGGACGGGAAGTCAAGGATTAGGGGCTCAGTGTTTATCGACGGCACCGTGTTGCCGATCGCCAATGTCGAGGTGCAAATCTTTGATTTAGCGGGAATTATCCAGGGCACGGGTGTTACAGACGCCCTCGGCAAGTACCAAATTGACGTTCCGCAGACCGCAACAACAATTTTTCTGAAGAGATCTTCAGTGAATACCGGGACATTCTACGGAAGTTTTTATTACAAGAACGACAGTTTCCAACTGAGCATCGCGACTTGCAAAGCCAAACTTCCGGCCTTGGCTGCGGACACGGCTTATGATCTCACTGCTATAGAAATCCCGCTCCGATCAGACCCACCTCCACCACCGCCATCGGGCTGCAACTAAAATATTTGAACCCATTACGCGAATTTTCTGTCAATAATGCGGTTATTCGAGTAAAATAGAGTGCGCGCTGAGATTATTCTCAGCGCGCCACAATTTCGAGCCAAGTTAAACAGCAATGGTTTACCGTCCTGTGCGTTACGAACAAATGATGAAGGCCGCGGAAGGTCTTGATGTTCGTGCGCGAAGGATGTTCAATGGCATGGGTGTCTATACCGGCGAGCGGATGTTCGCCTTTCTGATGGGAGATGAAGTAGGTCTCAAACTCGGCCCCGCCGACTACAAACAGGCGCTTACGCTACCCGGAGCAGGCCCTCTGCGAACCGAGCCCGACGCGGAACCCATGAACGAATATGTCCGGATGCCCAAAAACATCATGGACAACCACGAAAGTTTCATCGACTGGGTGCAAAAAAGTGCCACCTACGTTCAAAATAAGACGATGAACTAATGGCTACCCAGCAACGGCGCTGGTGATCCGAAGAGCGAATTTATGAAGCGAATTGGAGTGATCACAAGCGGCGGCGATGCCCCTGGAATGAATGCCGCACTGCGCGGTACGGTACGAGCGGCGATTAGTCGCGGGGCCGAAATTATCGGATTTTTGCACGGATATTCGGGCATTCTGGCCAAAGAAACCATGTCCCTCGACTCGATGTCCGTGGGAGGAATTATCACTCAGGGCGGGACTATTCTGCGAACCGCACGTTGTAAGGAATTCATGGAATTTGCTGGGCGCGAACGCGCGGTTGGCAACTTACGTGAACTGGGAGTCGAGGGGCTCGTTGTCATTGGCGGAGACGGTTCACTGACCGGAGCCCGCGCAATTCACGAGGAGTTTGGATTCCCAGTTTTGGGTGTGCCCGGTTCAATCGACAATGACATCAGTGGGACAGACTTTTCAATTGGCTTTGATACGGCCGTAAATACTGCACTTGAAGCGATTGACCGGGTTCGAGACACCGCCTATTCCCACGAACGCATATTTGTCATCGAAGTCATGGGTCGCCACAATGGCTTTATCGCCCTCGAAGTCGGGCTCGCCGGCGGAGCCGAGGCGGTGATCATCCCCGAAGTTCCTTTCTCGCTCCTGGACATTTGCGACACCATGCTCGCGATGCGCCAAAAGGGCAAGAACAGCAGCATCATCATCGTTGCCGAAGGCGCCGCGCGCGCTTCCGACGTGAAAGACTTTATCCACAAACACACGGGCTTGGAATCGCGCTATATGGTCCTGGGGCACATGCAACGCGGAGGAAGGCCGACGGCCTTTGACCGAGTGCTTGCTCTGCGCCTGGGCGCGATGGCGGCAAACCGCTTGCTGAGCGGTTATAGCGGAGAGATGGTCGGGGTGGATGGAAACAAACTGGTTTCGCATCCACTGGGGTACGTCTTGACGACCAAGCGCACGGTTGATCCAGAGAAATTGTTGCTCGCTGAAGTGATGTCAAATTAACCTTTAGGTTCAAATGACCAGTTTAACCCCTCTAATCAGGACATTTTTTGACCGGAATAAGCGCGTTTAGTTGGCGCTCACGAGCGAAGGAGGCGAGCCGCTCCAGCCTTCAAGCGTTACGCTGTCAACAGACTCTTCAGAGCCATCAGCAAATTGAATGACTGCGGGTGAAAAAGTTTGAACGATTGAACACCCTCCGCGGGACGTCATTCCGTTTATCGTCGACTTAAGAGGTCCACCCCTAATGCCTTGAATCTTTCGGCGTTCATCAGGGAGATACCTTGGTCTCGCACCTGTGCCGGAATAGGAGTAAATCACATGCAAAGTCGAACCAGACCTCGTGGGGTTGCTGGTGCATCCCACGAGGTTCGTCACGATCGCCAAGGCGATTGCCTTATCCCACGCTACCTTCAAGACTCACTCCGAGCAGTTTCTGCGCTTCTACCGCGAACTCCATGGGGAGGGTGCGGAAGACGTCCTTGCAGAACCCGCTGACGATCATATTCACCGCATCCTCAGTCGGGATTCCGCGCTGATTCATGTAGAAAATCTGATCAAGCCCGATCTTAGAGGTCGACGCCTCATGCTCCACCGTCGCCGAGGGGTTTTTGACTTCGATGTAGGGGAACGTGTGCGCACCGCACTGGTCGCCCATGAGCATTGAGTCGCACTGGGAGTAATTTCTCGCATTGTCGGCACCGGCGTTGATTTTCACCAAGCCGCGGTAAGTGTTCTGCCCGTTTCCAGCGGAAATTCCCTTGCTCACGATGGTAGAGCGGGTGTTCTTGCCGATGTGAATCATCTTCGTGCCGGTATCCGCTTGTTGCTTATTCGCGGTCAGAGCGACCGAATAGAATTCGCCAATCGCGTTATCGCCCTTGAGGATGACGCTCGGGTACTTCCAAGTGATCGCGGAGCCGGTTTCGACCTGGGTCCACGTGACTTTGGCGTCCTTGTGCGCGATGGCGCGCTTGGTGACGAAGTTGAAAATTCCGCCCTTGCCGTCCTTGTCGCCGGGATACCAGTTTTGGACAGTACTGTACTTGATCGTCGAATTGTCTCGTGCGACCAGTTCGACGACGGCAGCGTGAAGCTGATTTTCGTCGCGCATCGGGGCCGTGCAACCCTCGAGATAGCTGACATACGCGCCTTCGTCTGCAATGATCAGAGTCCGCTCGAACTGACCGGTCTTGGCGGCATTTATTCGGAAATAAGTCGACAGCTCCATAGGGCAACGAACGCCTTTGGGGATGTAAACGAACGAGCCGTCGCTGAAAACGGCACTGTTCAAGGTCGCATAGTAGTTATCGCTGTAAGGGACAACGGAACCCAAATATTCCTTGACCAGTTCAGGATGTTCTCGAATGGCTTCGCTGATGGGGCAGAAAATGATCCCGTGCTTGCGAAGTTCGTCCTTGAAAGTCGTGGCAACGCTGATGGAGTCAAAAACTGCGTCAACCGCCATCGTCGGATTCGTGGAAACCGGGGCAAGTTCGCCTTTGCCTTGTACATTGAGCATAATCTCAATTTCTTGGATCGGGATACCAAGCTTCTGGAACGTCTTCAGAATCTCAGGATCAGCGTCTTCCAAGCTGTTAAGCCGAGGAGCCATCTTGGGCGCGGAGTAATAGATGATTTCGTCAAGAACAGGCTTGACGTAGGCAACGTTCGGCCACTCCGGCTCGGTCATGGTTTGGAGATGTCGGTAGGCTTTGAGTCGCCATTCCAGCATCCACTCGGGCTCTTCCTTCTTTGCGCTGAGTCGTCTAACGACTTCTTCGCTCAGGCCAGGCTCGAACGAATCAGTCTCGATTTCGGTGACAAAGCCTTCCTTGTACTCGCGGTCGGCCCACTGTTCGAGCAACTGTTCGTGCTCGGATTTCTCTTCTAATACTTCGTTGTTCATATTTTTGGCATCGAAGCGCCCACCCGGGAGACCCGGCATCGCGTTCGATAATCTTTACGACTTAGTATATTATGACGCAGAAACGCCGTTCGATGAAGCAACCGCAAACTGAGGAGCTTGCTTGGCTCCGCAAACCTTCTTCACCGCATCCACGATGTGACGTGCCGTGGGATAGTAAGCGAGTTCTTCGTATTTGTTACTCGGCGCAGGCGCGTCGGGCAAAGTGACTCTCAAGATCGGAGCCTTGAGCGAGTCAAAGACGTTTTCGACGATCTTGGCGGAAATCTCAGCGGCGACGCCAGCAGTTTTCCAACCTGAGTCGCAAACCACGACGTGACCGGTTTTCTTCACCGAGCTAAAGACATGGTCGTCATCAAACGGTGTCAGCGAACGCGGGTCGATGATTTCGCACTCGATTCCATCCTGAGCGAGAATCATGGCCGCTTCCTGAGCAAGCTTCACCATGTAGCTGATCGCGACTATGGTGACATCCTTGCCCGCCTTGATCGTGTTCGCCTTGCCAAGAGGCACGGTGTAATATTCTTCGGGGACATAGCCCTCTTCAGCGTAGAGCCAGCGATCGTCAATATAGACCACCGGATTGTCATCTTCTACCGCCGCGATCATGAGGCCCTTGGCGTCATACGGAGTCGCGGGCATCACAACTTTGAGCCCAGGGACGTGCATGAAGAGTGCCTGTGTCGCTTGCGAATGCTGCGCACCCTGCTCGCCACCGCGATTGATGATTCCGCGGAAAACGCAGGGGCAGGATTGCTGTCCGCCAAAAGCGTAAGCCCAGTTCGAAGCTTCGTTGATGATTTGCTCAAGCCCCATATTCAGGAAGTCGAGCCGTGGGTGAATCGTGATCGGGCGCATCCCCGCGAGGGCAGCTCCAATCACAACGCCGTTCATGCCGTTCTCGCTCACCGGCGGGTCGATCACGCGACCGCTCGGGCCGTATTTCGTGTCAAGACCGCGCGCGGTTTCGCCGACGTACCAGGGGTTCAGAACGCCCTGACCAAGGATAAAAACGCGGTCGTCGCGCTCCATGCACTGGTGAAAAGCCTCATTAATCGCGAGGCCGTAATTCAATTTTCTCACTTCGCTCCTCCAATGAAAACGTGGTCAAGGACGCCGGACCCATCGGGGTCGGGACTGTTTCGCGCAAATTCCACAGAATCCGCGACTTCGGCCAGCACTTGCTTTCGGATGGTTTCCAGTTTGGCTGCCGTTGTGTAACCCTCGGATACGAGAAGTGACTCTAGCTGCAAAATCGGGTCTCGGTCAATCCAAGACTGAAGGATATCACGGTCGCGAATGCCTACGTCGAGATCGTCTTTGGGGCCCACATGGCCTCGGAAACGATAAGTCTCTGCTTCTATGAAGGTCGGTCCGTCGCCTCGGCGCGCTCGCTCGACGGCTTCGGTGCTGAGGTCGTACATTTCGATGACGTTCATCCCGTCCGCGCGAATGCTGTGCATCGAATTCATCGCGACGAGTTCAAAAAGTTTCTCGGTTGTCCTTCGGTCGGTCAAAGGAAGGTGGCTCGACATGTAGTTGTTCTCGCAAACAAAAATCATGGGGAGCTTGTGGAGCGCGGCAAAGTTGATTGCCTCGAAGAAAATTCCCTCTTCCGTGGCCCCGTCGCCAAAGAAGGCTACACTGACATCGTCGGTTTTCTTGAGCTTTGCGGCGAGTGCTGCGCCCACGCCGATGGGGATTGTTGCGGCAACCATCGGAACCGTCCCGAGCATTCCAATTTCTTTATTGTAAAGGTGCATCGACCCGCCTCGGCCCTTCGCACAACCCGTGGCTTTGCAGAGAAGTTCCGCCATGATCGAGCGCATATCGCCACCCTTCGCCAAATAATGGCCGTGGGACCGGTGATTTCCCCAGATAAGGTCGGTATTTCTGAGAGCTTTGCAAACTCCCGTAGCAACAGCTTCTTGCCCTATGTAAAGGTGGCAAGCCGTGTTGATTTCCTTGGCTTCAAGTAATTCCGCTGCCCGCTCTTCAAAGAGTCGGATGCGGATAAGTTGAAGATGCAAGCCCAAAAGGGTTTCTTTCCCCAGGGATCTTGCTCTCGATTTCAAATCAATGTCGGTGCTCATAAGCAATTCAGTGGAGCCTCCCATTGTACCAGTTGAGGCAGGCTTTCGTTAAGAAGTTGCTTGAGCCCTAATGAAGTCCGGTCAAACCGCCGAGTATTTAGGTACTATTTCGTAGCATTGGCGCTTAGCTCAGTTGGTAGAGCAGCTGACTGTTAATCAGCGGGTCACAGGTTCGAGTCCTGTAGCGCCAGCCATTTTAGGTTCAAACAGCCCCCATTGGGGGCTTTTTTGTTGCCTGATTCTGGGTTTTGACGGCCCAGAAGTTTCGTTCGCAATGCTGGCGATTTTGGATGAGACCCGACCACACTTAGCGTATGGCATTCGGTTATTCTGCTTTGAGAGATATCAGCTAAAAGTGACATGCGGTCTGGTAACAGACAAACGTACTGGGGCAATTTCCAAAAAAGCGCGTGCCGCTCACGCTGCAACGTCTATCACAAGACAGAATTACGTGTCCGCTTCCTTGCCGCCCAATACCGGTCTAGCAGCTCGAGCCTAACAACCCGTTGGCACTTCCTAAGTTCGCACGAAGTGACTTGCGCAGGTCGCTGGCAGACCCTTTGAAATGAGCTCGCTACAGCTCAAGTTTACGCCAGCATATATGCCAGGTTTTTAGCCAAATCGTCCTGTTTTCAAATTCTTGCTGTACAATGTTTGGAGAAAGGTGACCAAACATTTGGTCACGTTTTAGGAATGGAGATAGTTATGACAACACGAGTATCACTCAGAATATTGACTCTGGCCTTAGCAACCGCTACGGCAGCTTCGAGCTTTGGCTACATCGCCTTTGACAGCGCGTCGGACGCAACTTATGCCGTGGGGCAGGAGTACATCCAGGTTGGCACGCCAGCCGGCGACCAAACTAACGCGACCAATGGCAAAAACGGCGGCTATGGCTGGAACAAGTGGCAGCGTGGTGGTTATGGCGACAATGGCAACTTCGGCAATACGCTCATCACCAACGTCAACCCGAGCTTCAACATGGGCGCTCAGCAATTTGGCGTTCGCAGTGGGGCAGGTGGAAACGACTTCAGCGGCGCGGATGCCCGACGACGATTATTGAATCCTCTGAGCACCGGCAACACCATGTTCTGGAGCATGATGGCAGGCGGCAATGGTGCAGGAACTGGCAACACCAAAGGCGAATTCGGAGCTGAAATTCGATCGAGTCTGCTTGGCAATCCGGGTCGCGATATGTGTTCAATTATCGGTGAAGTTGGCGACCAATGGCGTGTCTACCGAAATGGCGGCTCCGTGCGTTCCACTTTGAACGTGGTTGCTGGTCAGCGTGTCGATGTCATGATGACAATCGGCGCCGGAGACACTTTTGATGTTCTGTTCACAGCCTTCGGTGGTGGCAGTTCGACCGTTTCAGGAACATTCTTGTCTGCAGGTCAGCAAGTTCAGACCGTGCAATTTTATGCTTACGGTACAGATGGTGACTTCTACATGAACAACATCGGCGCTGCCGTACCTGAGCCTTCGAGCTTGGTTGCTTTGGGTGGAATTACTCTGCTCATGGTCCGACGACGACGAACCCGATAAGGGTCTCGTTTGCCTTCGGAGGGGGTCCCTCCGAAGGCATTCTTCACTTTTTCAACAAAAAGGGGCGTGAGCCCTTGCAATCTTGTTGAACCAGAAGTACACTAGACCAAACATTTGGTCACATTGCAAAAATGGCTTTAAGGAACTTACACCACAAGACAGGAAGCGTCACTTTGAAGGACGTCGCGGAGCAGGCGAAAGTAAGCCCGTTCACGGTGTCAGTGGTGTTGAATGGGTCAAAGTCAAATACACGAGTATCGGAAGCCACTCGCGTCCGAATCCTTGAGGCGGCAACCGCTCTAGGTTACCAACCCAACGGCCTTGCCCGAGCCCTTCAGTCGCGCAAAACCAACATCTTAGGACTATATTTTGGTTATGGTCAGTTAGAGCCACATGACCCGTTCCACGCTGAAATCCTTACCGGTCTGCAAAAGGGGTGTGAAGCGACCAAGAAGGATCTGATGATCCATTACTCATTCCACCAATACAGCGTGGGTGAGGTGTTTTCTGAACTGGTTTGCGGCAAGATTGACGGTCTCATCCTAATTGCATCACCCAGCGACCCACTCGTGGAAAAGGTGCGAGGGTCAAAGCTCGCCGTCGTAGCGATCACTGACCCCATCGATGGAATCCCCTCGGTTGTCGCTGATGACCACTTCGGTTCCGTTGCAATCGCCGACCACCTTCAGGCAAAGGGCCATAAGGTAGTTCTGTACCGAACTTGCCCCGGAGCGTCCGCTTCGGCTCACCGCCGACAACTGGCTTTCGAAAATAGAGCGGAAGAACTCGGCATTACGGTAATCCCCGGCAAGACCGCCGATTGGAAGGGCGGGGTGCAAGAGCAAGAAGCTGAAATTATTGCAAATCGGGTGAAACTCGGCATCACTGCCGCCGTCTGTTGGGGCGATCCAAGCGCTTATGCTCTTATCGCATTTTGCAAGAGGCAAGGAATTCGGGTTCCGCAAGACTTGGCGGTGGTTGGGTTCAACGGCATTGAGCCTCCGGTTGAGCCGGCCGATCACCTTACGACAATTCGTGCGAATTGGGCTTTCGTCGCGGAGTCTGCCGTACGTCAACTCGTCGACATTCTTGAGGGCAAGGAATCAGAACCCCTTACAACTCTTCCCGTCAATCTCTACATCGGAGATACAACATAAATACTTTACAAGGTCAAAGTAGATCACATGCATCGAGGCAATCATGAAAACTTATAATCGCAAGGCGTTCACCTTAATTGAACTACTCGTCGTCATCGCAATCATCGCGATACTCGCGGCTATTCTCTTCCCGGTATTTACCCAGGCCAAGAATGCTGCTAAATCCATTGTCACCGTGAGCAATATGAAGCAAGTTGCATTGGGCGGAATCTTGTATTCAGACAGCAATGATGATGTAAACTTACCTCACCAGCTTTGCATCAACAATGGGCCGGGATTCAATGCGAGCTGTGGCACTCCCGATGCAGGATATTATTTCTACCTCGAGCCGTATTTAAAGAGTAAGGCGATTATCTTTGATAATGCCCGTGGTATTCCGGTCGACACAAGCACCGGTAACGCTTGGACTCTCGTACCATCGATTTCCATCAACCGGAACGGTTGGTCGAGTTGGGAGACTCTCGGGACATTTGTGAGAGCATTCCGAACGGCAGGTTCACAAGAAAAGATCGCCGAGCGAGCAGCTTACATCATTACCGCCCAAACCGCTAACCAAAAGGTTGGCTATAACTTTACAAGCGATGAAGCATACTGCCCTGTCGTAGTCAATCCAAACACGGTATCCAACTCAAGATTCCAACGAGCATATCTGGCCGCAAAATTCCACCGCGAACGACTGGTAACTGGTTACGGCGATGGTCACGCTGGCAGCGTTCCTTCCGGAAAAGTTATGAAATTCAATCAGACGGTTGCTGAAGCGAATGAGTGTGCTGGCTACAATAACTCACAGTTCATTTCGAGTCAGATCAAGACAGAGTTCTGGGGAACTTGGTACAGCCCGACCGAATAGATGATGAAGAACAAGGAAATTCCTCCAGCAGCGTTCATTGGCGCAATCGTACTTTTGCTCTTAATCGTTGGCGGGTGGTACTTTATGTCCACCCGAGAATCGACTCAAAAAATCGATCTCAAAACAGTTGATACCAAAGACGAAGATCCCCCGCGACCGGGCCAGCCCGGTTACCGGGAACGAACGACCGACGCACCCGTGCGATAAAATCGGAGCTTCAGGGCCACAAGCCCTGAAGCTTCCTTTCTTGATAGAAATACTATGCCAGCAGAAGCTCCGATCAGCCTTGCCGAAAGCTTTGCTGTGATAAAGAGGTTTTGGGCGTTTGTGCGCCCGTACCGGGGAAAGTTCTTCCTCGGCATTCTGCTGTTGCTGTTTTCGGTGCCGCTCGCGCAATTCGCGCTGTTTCTCACGCGAGATGTAACCAACAAAGCCCTCCTCGCAACCAGTTTGACCGCCGATGAAAGGTGGCAAACCGTTCTCCGAATCATCGGCCTGCAGGCTATTTTTTACTTTTCAAGTGCATTGCTTGGCACTTGCCGAGAGGTTCTTGAATGGTACGGCTCTATGCGATCAACGTTCGATCTGCGGCTGGCGTTCTATCGCCATTTGCATCGAATGCCGCTCAGTTACCTTTCCCAACGCCTTCCGGGAGAGCATCTTTTTCGCTCTACGGCGGATATGGTCTCTGTTTTCAGAGTTGCCAGTCGCCCCGCCACGGCAACGGCATCCGGCCAATCTGCCCCTGACAGCAAGGAAATCGCGATGGCGATTTATTCCAACGACGTCGATCCGTACGACCCCGGCGTGATGGGGCTGATCGTTCGTACCGTTCCTTTGATTGTCGAAACGCTCTATTCCCTCCTATGGGGAGTGATTCTTCTGTTCCTGATCGACCCGACTCTTAGCGTACTGCTAGTTCTCTATATCTTCCCGTTTGCGTACATATCGCACAGGCTCTTTAACAAAGTCCGGGAAAGCGCATTTCTCTTCAAAGAAAAAGCCGAAATAGAAACGGGCTCCTTGCGCGATAGCATCGCCGGGCTAAAAACCCTGAAAGTCCTCGGCCGCTTGAAGGCTCAGCGGAAGAAGTACATGGACAGCGTGGCGAACACTCGGCGCGCGGGAATTCGACAGATATCCGAGATCGTCCTGGTTTTAAATTTCTCAGTTTTTGTCTTGTTTTGTTTTTTATATATTAGTGTTTTTTTATAGTTT
>JAIOPU010000008.1 GCA_021413725.1 Armatimonadota bacterium
TAAACGGTTTCAGAGGGCTGATCGGGATGGAAGCAGAGATCGCCCCGCTGGTCCTCAGTTGCCCAGATAATCGCCTTCGGGTGGTCCTCAAACGTAGATTTTGCGACCGATAAACTCTGGCCATCAAGCCGAAACTCGCCAAGAATGTTCTCATCGATGGCGATAGCGGCAATCGTCGGCGCAGCAAGAATAGACATCGCGAGACCCCGATCAAGCCCGATCCCTTTTTCGAGTTCGCGGGCGAGGGTGGGGTCAAAAATGCGGGCAACGGTTCGGATTTTGGGATTGATTTCCTTGCAATCCAAGACGATTTCGACATTCGCCGTATCGTCGCTCGTGACCACAAAAACAACCTCAGCCTTCTCGATGCCAGCTTGCTTAAGGACAACGGGGTCGCGCGCATCGCCGAGGATAATCTTGATTTTCTTGTCGGTGTATTCCGAAGCCCAAGCGGGACGAATGTCCACGGACACAACCGTTATATCTTCGCCGAGGGCGTAGAGGAGGTTGGCGATGCGGTATCCAACCTGCCCCACGCCACAGACGACAAACTTACTCACGCATCAAAGATACGAACGAGGGTTTGTTTTGGGTGCGACCTTCTCCTATTTCCTTCGGCGAGCAAACATGACCCCCGCAACCAGAATCGCGGCTAGTGAACTGGGCTCGGGAACAGCCTCCGAAAGAGCCCAGGTAATCGTGTTTGCGTTTGACCCCCAGCGGTAGGTGTTCCCGTCCTTGATGATCTTGGTGCGCTTGATTTTTGAGCCCATGAGGCCGTCGCCCATATTGGGGTTTCCCTGGTCTTCGTCGTCAGCATAGAGTGCGATGCACTCGCCGTTTTGCTCGTAGAGCCCAACCAAGGTGACGATGTGCCCGCCCCCAGCAAAGTTGTAAACGATCTCGATGTCCTTTTTCTGCGCAAACTGCGCCTTCAGCCAGGTCTTGAAATCTCCGCCAGCCTCGGGAACCCCGGGAACGGGGTCGAGATTTCCGCCGGCGTCCCACGAGGATGTGGCAATGCTGTTTCCTGACATCCCACGAGCATAGTCATTCTTCTTTTTGATCCACTTTTCCCGAGCTTTGGTGCCGTCTGCATTAGGCTGGGAGACACCGGCGGTCACCAGGTCATCGTAAATTTGCTGACTCGTTCGGTTGTGGTTGAAGTTGCCTTGGCGATTCAGCCAACCAAGACTTCTCGCGGTTGCGCCCGCAAAGCAGTGATTGTCGGCCTCTTGTACCGAGTCCATTTTTCGCGCCTTCAGCAATTCTAGGATGCCGTTGGTGAAACCACCAACCAAACCAATGCTGGTGCCAATCCCCGCGAATACTCCCGTTGACTCTCCGACCTGATCCCAAGCCCGTCGATCCCGAGAACCCACCCCAATTGGGTTCATCGTCGGGGCAATGGCGTTGACCGGACCAGGCGTGAGCGAATAGCCCATTGAAAGGTTGCTGACGTCCTGTCCGGTAGTAAATCCAAGCGTCCCGAGGTCGAAATTGACCGACTCGCTGATCTGATTGCCCAGCTCGATTTCTTGAATGAGAGGCATATTTTGAATCGCCAAAACCGGAGACCCTGACCCCGACGACAGAAAGAGGTTGAGATATTGCGGCGTCGACGTAGCGGAGTAGTCAAGACTGATCTGCCCCCAAGTTGAATTTCCTGCTGCGAGCGAACCATCCGGCCCGAACCAGTCCAGTTGGTCGAGTGAGACTTGTGAAATTTGCGAAAATGCACACTGCGCACCGGCTATGAAGCCGATGACACCTAAAGACCTAGCTGTGAAATTGTTCATCATTGTCCTCAAAGGCAATCATAACAAAACTCCCGCAAAAATGCAAGCATTTAGAAGAGCTATGCCGAAAATAGTCACAATTACGACAAGAATCAATAGATTGGCACGTGGGACGCGGTCTGGTGTGTGCAATCCACCGTTCACTTCCATCCGTTGTGCTGGTCCATCCAACTAAGGGAGTACCAATAGTGATAACCTGCGATGAACCCAATGCCGCCCACCCAGATTTTAAGAAGGAGCAGTACGACCGCAAGAGCGACGGAGAGCCCAACGAAAAATAACGCCGTGCTCCGTGATTTAATGCCCCACAGCCCAATGCGGACGATTAGCGGAATCTGTTTTGGGATTTGTGGACGTCGGTACATGGGCTATCGAATATTAAAGTACTTGGCCTCAGGGTGATGCACGATGATGGCGGATGTGGACTGCTCAGGGACGAGCATGAACTCTTCGCTGAGTTCAATCCCGATGTCCCCCGGATTCAACAATTCAAAGAGTTGTTTTTGATCTTCCAAATTCGGACAAGCCGGATACCCAAAAGAATATCTTGCCCCGTGATACTTCGCGCTGAATAACAACTTCTTGTCGTCAGGCTCCTCCGCGCCAAAGCCCATTTCTTGGCGAATCTGCTTGTGCCAGTATTCAGCAAGAGCCTCGGCGGTCTCAACGCCCATCCCATGTGTATAGAGGTAATCCTGGAAATTCCCAGCTGCAAAAAGCCCTCGCTCATGCTCCGTGACCTTGCTCCCGACGGTGACAATGTGAAAACCCACCACATCGCGAATTCCGGACTCAATAGGCTGGAAGAAATCACTCAAACACTGCCGCCGCATATCCCGCTGTCTCGGGAACCGGAATCTCGTGCGCTTGGTCGTCTGATCTTCCTCGTAAATGATCAGGTCGTTTCCTTCGCTTGCACACCAGAAGTATCCCCACGCAACTCTTGGTTCCATGAGAGAGGCCAGTTCCCGAGTCATGCGCTCGAAAATCGGGCCGGCTTGATCGTCGATGTACTTATTAAAGTCCGGCTGGGACATTCCGTCCGGACGCTTGAATTGCCATTGGCCCCGGAACAAAGCAATCGGATTGATGTATTTGTAGAGTTCAAAAATGTCGAACTTCGTCCATTTTCGCGCGCCGTAGAAGGGAAGCGCGGGGGGTGCGACAGGCTGAACATCGGACTTGACTCCGTCAAAAACATACAACGCGGGGTCGCTGCCGGGCAGACGGTGGGTCGGCAACCGCTCGGGCGAACCTTGATCCTGAGGACGTTCGTGAACTTCCTCCTCAACAACTTCTACCGGCGCAACCGTTCGAGGCTCGGGGTAGTTCCCAGAGCCGATCTGCTCCATAAGCCGAAGACCTTCAAATGCATCCTGCGCATAAAAGACCCGACCATTATAAAGGTCTTGACAATCTTGCTCGACATAAGCCCGAGTAAGAGCGGCCCCGCCAAGAATAACCGGATAGTTCGAAAACCCCCGCTCATTCATTTCAAGCAAATTCTCCCGCATGATCACCGTACTCTTAACAAGCAGCCCGCTCAGCCCGATGACCTGGCACTTGCTGGGGCCGATGGCATCCAGAATAGAGTTTATCGGCTGCTTGATGCCAATGTTCACAACACGGTAGCCGTTGTTGGAAAGAATGATGTCCACGAGGTTTTTGCCAATGTCGTGAACGTCCCCCTGTACCGTGGCAAGCAGGATTGAGCCCTTTTCCGAGCCCTCAACCTTCTCCATCAAAGGTTCCAGAACGCGAACGGCGGCCTTCATGACCTCCGCGCTTTGTAGGACGAATGGAAGTTGCATCTTGCCAGAGCCAAAGAGAACCCCGACGGTTTTCATGCCGTCCAAAAGGATGTCATTGATGATGGCAAGGGGCTCATAGGACTCCAGAGCGTCCTCAATGTGGCGGTCAAGGTTCTTTTTGATCCCGTCGACGATATGCTTTTTGAGTCGATCCTCGCAGCCGAGTCCTTCAAAAGGGTCCAGTCGGTCATCAACCGCCTTGACATTTTCAAACCGAGCCATAAGCTCAGTCAGCGGGTCATAGGTACATGTAGGCTCGTTGGAATCACTCACAGCAGGCTCTATTGTACATGAGGACGCCGAAATGCCCGTAAGCCTGCTATGGGTCCACTGACCCAGTCCAGGGAATGGATTCGTTGCTCGGATGAACCCTAACGCGGTTGGAGCACTCAAAAGGATACCGATGAAAACGGAAGGCGAAAAGTTGGAAGAGGTCGATAAGGTCGATCAAGTGATGAAGCAGGATGACGATGAGGCGGTAATTCGAGCCTGGAAACAGACTCACCAATCAGAACAAGCCGCGCGGAAAGACAACTCCTCCTAGTGCGCTCCTGATGGTAGACTTTCGTCGTGTTGAAATTAGACGCGATAGGAATCGTCGTTCAAGATATTGACCGCTCTTTGCGCTTTTACCGACTCCTGGGCGTGCCAGTGCCAGATTCTGCGGAGGGTGAAGACCACGTCGAGGCAACCCTGCCATGCGGTATCCGACTCATGTGGGATACCGTAGAACTTATGAAGGAAGTCGGGCACTGGGAAGAACCTGTCGGACACCGAATGGGGCTAGCCTTTGACTGCGGGAATGTCGCCGGAGTTGACTCTACTTTTGCCGCCGTCGTTGCGGCTGGATTCGTCGGTAAAGCCGAGCCCTGGGATGCTTTCTGGGGCCAGCGATATGCGCAACTGACTGACCCCGACGGAAACACGGTTGACCTATTTGCGCCGCTGAGTTCAGAGTGAATTCGGGTCGCCTCTTCGATACGATCGTCGCGCCCATTACTGCGGCAGGGCGCGGGGCAATTGCAGTTGTTCGCGTTTCTGGCTCAGAGGCATTCTCAGTAGCACGTTCTGTTTTTGCTGGATTGCCAGAAAATGTGGAATCCCACCGTGCCTACTTCGGTAGGTTTTCGCATGGCGATGACGGCCTCGCTCTCGTGTTTTTGGATGGACGCGGCTATACCGGGGAGCCATCGGTAGAATTTTCCCTCCATGGTTCTCCCGCTTCCGTCTCCGCATTTTTGGGAGCCTGTGAGAAAGCTGGAGCGCGAATGGCCGAGCCGGGGGAATTTACTCGGCGCGCATTCATGAACGGTTTACTGGACCTAACAGAGGCTGAAGCCGTTAGAGACTCCGTCGAAGCATCGACTGAAGCCCAATTCCGCGCCGCCAGCCGCAACCGAGAAGGAGCGTTGCACCGCGAACTGGATCGTATCGCTTACGAACTCGGCGGCGTTTTGGCTGCGGTGGAAGCTTCCACGGATTTTGGCGAGGAGGTTGGTCCGGTTGACCAAGAGTTGGCGTTACAACGAATTGACTGTTGCTTGGACGGAATTCAGAAGCTCCTATCAACTGCCGTTGCGGGTCGAGTCGCTCGCGAAGGGGCAGCAGTTTGCATTGTGGGAAGACCGAATGCGGGGAAGTCTTCACTGTTAAACGCAATTTTGGGTTCGGACCGAGCTATCGTGTCCGAGTTCGCCGGCACAACTCGTGACACTATCGAAGAAGTAGTCGAGTTCGGCGGATTGCCTCTTAGGCTCGTGGATACCGCTGGGCTGCGAGAAGCTGAGAACGACGTGGAAAAGATCGGCATTGAGCGTAGTCAAGCCGAGATCATCGCCGCTGACGTGGTTTGGTTTGTTTATGATGTCGCGGGAGGATTCGGCGAAGAAGAGCGCGACTGGTTTGAGAAGATTGAGCGTCCAAAGGTACTCGTCGCTAACAAGTCAGACCTCGGATCCGGCCCCGGAACAGTGGTTTCCGCGCACCACTTAACCGGTCTTGTCGACCTTGCCAAGGCGACCCAAAAACTCCTCGGCGATATCACGGTGGGCGACTCCGGCGTGATCAATTCTCGGCATAAGCCACTATTAGAACGTGCCCGCGATTCCACACTGCAGGCCCGCGAGACCCTTACAGGCGACGTTCCTGATGACTTGGCGGCAGTGGGGCTTCGAGACGCATTGGTCGCAATCGAAGAAATCACCGGCAAGAACACCACTGACGACATCCTGGATCGAATATTTAGGGATTTCTGCATTGGAAAATAAAGGGCGCAACGCGAATCCACCTTTTTCCGCTACTATATCGTAATGAAAAAATCAGTTGGTTTAGTTTTTGGCTGCACTTTGTTGGCGGCCCTTCTCACCGGGTGCGGATCGAAGCAAACCGTTGTCGGGACCTGGGATATCAGTACCGCCGGAAAAGCCGTGGGGCAAGACGGAACTCTCACCTTCGAAGGGGATAAGGTAAGCACGGTGAACGAACTCGATTTAGCGGGCAAGAAGCTCAAAATGAGCATGGCGGGAACCTATAAACTCGAAAAGGATGTTCTAACGCTCACGTACACGACGGTCTCGGCGAAATCCCCCGATCCTCAGGTTCAATCGATGATCGATGCTGGAATGGCCGCATCAAAGGACGCAGGTCTGAAGCAAGCCGGTGAGGCCATGTCCGGAAAAATGACTTGGAAATCCAACGATGAGTTTGAACTGAAGGTTGCAACTGGAACTCTCACTTGCAAACGCAAGAAGTAGCCAAGTGAAAAAAAGAAGAGCGGTCTTTTCAGACCGCTCGTTCTAGCTCTTCCTCATTTCCTGGCTCTATTTTATGATTGCTATTTGATGTTGCGCAGTAATTGGCCAGTTTTTGGAGTGCGCGCTCCGAAGTTACATTCAATTTTGTCGGGCTTGTCAAACAGAGTTCCAACAACGCGAATGATTCCTCTTCCGTGAGGCTGAGCTTTTCGATCGCTCTTACCATACTTTCTTTCCCTCCTAGGAACATACTATTTTAGACGCAAAATGGTGCCGTAAGTTCAAGAATTCGGACTTATTGCAATAAAACGCGCGTAACCTAGGAACTTTCCCGGGAAATTTCAGGTGACCAAGGACTTTAGTCCCTACGGTGACAACCGATGGGCGACGGCCTTGACGCTTGGAATTGGGTCGTTGCGAAGATAGAGAAACTGCTGGCGGAATTCCGAAGGGCAACGATCGGCTAGTGCGAGGAGAGCTTGAATCCTCACCCC
>JAIOPU010000250.1 GCA_021413725.1 Armatimonadota bacterium
CGGTTTTTGCGGCATCCATCAAAGATGGCGTTTACTTTTTCACCGTTCGCCGACAGGCAAATAAAGTTTTTGAGGTCTACGATCGCCTCGCCGTTGGGATGGTTGGGCAACAAAGCGATGTTGAAAATTTGCGGATTGGAGCAATAGATTTTGCCCATCAAGAAGGATTTCAGCGGTCAGAGCAGGATGTCACGATTCACCGAGCGGTGAACGCTTTGAGCGGACCGCTTAAGCGGGCTTTTGGCGATTTCAATACCGCACCGTTTATTGTGCGAGCACTTTTTGCTGAAGTGGGCGCGACTCCTGCTGATGACTGCTTTTACGTGATGGACTATGACGGAGACTACACAGTGCGAAAGCACTTTGCCTTCGTCGCGGGAAGCCCCGAGGCGAGTGATGCGATCCAAGCCGCAACTTCTAGTGTGGAGTGGAGCGACCTGACTTTGGCCGCAGCGCGAAAGATTATGGAAACTACCTGGGCAAAGACGATTGATCCAGAAGGTTCAAGGGATTTTGCTAAACTGACCGAGAATTTGACCCCCGAAAGTGCCATTCTTCGTCGCGGGACTTTTGATAGTGCATTTCTGAGCCTCTGATGCCGCTTCCGTTTTTGACCGGGATTGAGACCGAGTACGGCTTTCTGGTCGAAGGCCAAGGGGCGGAGACGCAGGTTGAAAACGCGATGCGTTGTGTGCAAGAGTATCGTGAAGGATGGATTGGGTGGGACTATCGGCATGAGTCACCCCGCAGCGATCTGAGAGGATTTAAGTTGGATCACCTTCAGGTTGATCCTGAGGATTGGAAATTCGAAGCCAAGTCCAGTGTGTCCCAGGGTACTACAGACACTCGCGCCGACCGGATCACGTCTACCGGGGCAAGATTTTACAACGATCACGGTCACCCCGAGTTTGCAACGCCGGAGTGTCGCAGTCTGTATGCGCTCAGCGAGCACGACAGCTTTGGCGAGGGCTTGGTTTGGCATGCAGCGAGTTCATTTGCTGCTTCTACCGGGCAAACTGTGCAGGTTTATAAAAATAATACGGATTTTCATGGCGCCTCCTACGGAACGCACGAGTCGTATTTGGCGCCTCGGTCCCTTGGTTTTGAGGGACTCTATCAAGCACTTTTGCCAATGCTCGTTTGTCGCCAGGTCTTGACGGGGGCGGGTAAGGTCGGGTCGGAAACCGGTGCCTGGTGCGACTATCAGTTGAGCCAACGAGCGGACTTTTTTGTGGAGCCCTTCAACGCTGAGACGCTGTTTCGACGTCCGATTTTCAATACGCGCGACGAGCCGCACGCCGATCCGCGCAAGTGGATTCGGATTCACGTGATCGCGGGGGACGCCAATATGATGCCGAGTTGCACTCGCAGAAAAGTTGGTCTTTTACGGCTGGCTTTGGCGCTGGCAGAGATTGGGGAGGCACCCATTTGGGCTTTTGATAAACCCGTCGCGGCAGCTCAAAGTATTTCCAGGGACTCTGGATTTGAGTTTGAAATTAGTCTGGAAGGTCGATCACACACGAACGTCTACGAAGTGCTGGAATCTTATTTTGCAGCCGCCGAGCGGAACTTATCGCTTGATGAGGAACTTACCGAGGTAATCCGGGAGTCACGGCAACTTTTGGCGGAACTCCCGACGAATTGGCACAGTTTGGCTCCCCAAGTGGATTGGGCGGCGAAGCGATTTATTCTGGAAGACTTCCAAGAAAGTACCGGATGTTCGCCAAAAGACAACTCATTGCAGGCTTGCGACTTGGCCTATCACTCGGTTGACCCGGACGCGAGTTTGTACTACGGATTGCGAGATAGTGGTTTTGTTGCGGACGACACTTTGTCATACGAACCTGAAGTTACCAGGGCGTTTGCAAGGGGTTTAGCCGTACAAAAATTCAGTAAGCACCTAGTCGGGGCATCTTGGTCTAGCCTGACTTTCAATACTACCCATGGCCCGAAGGAGGTCAACCTGGCCCCTGATCGCGAATATCCGTTGAATCTCGCTGACATTTCTGACGTAGAATGTTTTATCCAATCCCTTGAGGACATTTATGAAAATCCAAGCTGATCGACAAGTTAACCCAGGGCAACCCGAGCCCGAGAAGAAGTTGGGTGATGACAGTGGCCCATCCAAGCCGGACCTTAAAAAGCCCGCAATGCCTAACGAACTTTTGCGGCGAATGAAGAATGTAGACCCAGATCAAGCAAAAAAATATCGCCAAAGATCGGGAGAATAGCCTAATGATAACGAAGCCACCTCAAACTTTTCAGGATCTAACCGGTTGGGAGCCAACGGCAATCTCGTCTCAGCACCCGGAAACGCACGGCACAACTGTCCTCGCTCTCCGCTACGATAAGGGTGTCCTCATGCTCTCGGACCGCCGCGCGACGATGGGGAATTTGGTTATGTATGACCATGCCGACAAGGTGGGTACCTTGGACGATTCCACGCTCATTGCCATTAGCGGTTCATTCGCCCGAGCGGTCGATGCTATTCGAATGCTCAAACACAGTTTCAAATACTACCGACGATCGCAACTCACGGAGATGTCGCTTCAGGGGAAACTGCAAGAAATATCCAAAAGTGTAGCGGCAAACATGGCGGCTTCTATGGAAGGAGTGGGCATTTATATTCCGATTTTGGCGACCTATGATAAGTCAAAGAAAGCGTTTGGAATTTACTTCTTTGACGGAGCTGGAGCTCGGTTTCAGACTGGAGATTATGCTGCTGCTGGATCGGGATCCGAGAGAATTCGGGGCGTTTTTGAATATATTGGCCGCACGAACAAGGCTTGGGACAAGCGAGACCTGGCTGAGGTGCTGGCGGACGGACTTCACATGCTGGACATCGCGGCAGA
>JAIOPU010000170.1 GCA_021413725.1 Armatimonadota bacterium
GAGACGGCGCCTGAGCCGCCATCTCCAGAGGTAAATTCTACAATCGCTTCATCAAAAAACATACAAACCTACATTTATCGGACTTCTTCCGCGCCATCATCAAGCAACCCTGGGATGGGTCGGATGATGATGATTCGCATCTTCAAGTCCACTTTCAATACAAACTGCTTGACCATGGGAATCAAGTACTCGCCGCATCGGATCAGATCCTGCGCGGCCCCGGTGACGATGTCGTCAACTTTCCCGGCCACCTTTCCGCTCTCAAGTACGAGCGACATGCCCACCAAATCGGAGGCATAAAATTCATCTTTTTCCAGTTCCGGCCGTTCGCCGACGGGAACGTAAAGGTTTTCCCACTTCAGCTCCTCGGCCCGATCAACCGTGTCGACCCCACTGAGCTTCAGGCGCACCTGATTTTTGTAGACCTGACTGGTCTCCACAGTGTGCGGCTGTCCCAACAAGTATAACGTCGTACCCGCATCGAATCGCTCCATGAAATCGGTCAAGACTTCAACTCTGACGGCACCCTTCAGCCCGAACTCGCCGACGATTCGGCCCACCACCATAAAGTCGGCCTCGCTCACTGCGTTTTTGCGTGGGCGAGGCCGCGAAAGCGAAGGTTGGAATCCTGACTTCTTCAAACGCTAGTCCGTAACGACTTTCACGAAAGCTTTTTGCCGATTCTTGGAAGAAACTGCGCTGACCACAAACCGAACGGCTTGAATCACGCGACCATTTTTTCCGATGACTTTACCGACGTCGTTCGGAGAGACCCGAACGAAATAGGTTGAACCATCTCGATCCTTCTGCTCTTCCACCGTGACCGCTTCCGGTTCTGCGACAAGAAGTTCCACGAGATGCTGAACTAGTTCTACGCTCATAATTTTATTTTAGGCCTCGGGAGTGGCTTCTGCAACTGGAGCTTCTGCGACAACTTCTTCCACCGGAGCTTCGACTACCGGAGCCTCAGCAACTACTTCCTCAACCACGGGCGCTGCAACCGGCTCGGCTACGGCGACGACGGCATCGGCTTTAGGAGCTTCAATGGAAGCCTTCTTGGTCATGGCGGAAGTGCGCTTGTCGATGCTCTTGAACTTGCTCTTCGCGCTCGGGCGAGCGGCGAGATACTTATCCAAGACACCGGCTTCGTGCAAAATGTGCGCGACGGTCTCGGTTGGCTGGGCGCCGTCCATGAGCCACTTCAGGGCTTTATCCGCGTCGATAACGTTGCGCGTTCCCTTCGCGGCGGTCGGATTTCGAGTTCCGATGACTTCAATGAAGGCACCGTCTCGGCCTGCGCTACTCTTGGCAACGACGATCCGGTAAAACGGTCGTCCCTTTGTGCCCATTCTTCTAAGTCGAATCTTTACCAAAGCTTTTTCCTCTGTACGTACTGTCCGGTTCCCAAAGCGAATTACTTCGGTCGTTTGCCGAATTTCTTCATCTTCGATTCCATCTTCCCAAACTGCTTGAAGGTTCGCCTCATCTCGTAGAGTTGTTTGACGAGAGCGTTGACTTCCTCAGCTGAGGTCCCGGAACCGAGGGCAATCCTCTTTCTCCGTGAACCGTTTAGTATATCAGGATTCGCTCGCTCTTTGGGGGTCATGCTCAAAATTATTGATTTGGTGCGCTGAATCTGCTTCTCGTCGATGTTATCAATCGCACCTTCCGGGAGCATTGCAGAGAGGCCCGGGATGCGGGAGATGATGTTTTTGAAGCTCCCCATCTTATCCATCATCGCGAATTGCTGGAGCAAGGTGTTGAAGTCAACGTGGCCCTGCTTGACCTGCTTTTCCATGCTCTCGGCGTCTTCGCGCGAGATCGCCTGCTCGGCACGCTCGATGATGCCCATAACGTCGCCGAATCCAAGAATTCTTTGCGCCATTCGGTCCGGATAGAAAAAGTCTAACGCGTCGACCTGCTCCCCAAGCCCCACAAATCGAACGGGAATCCCGGTCGCGGCGCGAACGCTGAGGATCGCTCCTCCACGAGTATCGCCATCCAACTTGGTGAAAATGACGCCCGTCGTCTTGAGCAGATTGTGGAAAGTTTCGGCAACATTGACAGCCTCTTGGCCGGTTGTCGAGTCCAACACTAGGAAAACTTCAGTCGGATTCAGTGCCTTTTGGATCGCGGCAAGTTCCTGCATGAGTGCCTCGTCGATGCTGAGGCGACCGGCGGTATCTACGATCAGGACATCGTTGAAAAGGTATTTGCAACGTTCTAGTGCTTTTTTGGCGACCTCGACGGGCGAAGCTCCATCCATCTGGGTATAAACCGGAACTCCGACCTGCTCGCCAAGCACTTCAAGTTGCTTGACTGCTGCTGGTCGCTGAAGGTCGCAGGCGGCGAGCATTGGTTTTTTCCCTTGCCCGATCAGCCATTTGGCGAGTTTTGCCGTAGTGGTAGTTTTCCCTGAACCTTGGAGTCCGCACATCAGGATGATCGTTGGCGGCGAGGGTGCCCAATTGATGCGGACTTCCTCGCCCCCCAGCATCTCTTCAAGTTCGTCTTTGACGATCTTCAGAATCGTCTGGTCTGCGTTCAGACTGCCATAAATCTCCTCGCCCACTGCTTGCTCTTTCACTTTTGCGATGAAATTTTTTGCGACTTGAAAGTTGACGTCCGCCTCA
>JAIOPU010000171.1 GCA_021413725.1 Armatimonadota bacterium
TGACGCCCATAGACATGTTTCCCCAGACGGCAGAAATAGAGGTCGTCGTAAGCTTGGTGCGCCAATGAAATATCGTCGATTTGGAAGAACCGAAATCACCATGCCGGTGATCACCTGCGGGGGCATGCGCTACCAGCATTCGTGGAGCGATAAGGACGAGGGCGCGATCACGCCGGAGAACCAGGAGAATCTCGAACGCACGATTCATTCCGCACTGGAGCGGGGCATCAACCATATCGAGACCGCGCGCGGGTACGGAACATCCGAGGTGCAGCTTGGCCGCGTTCTCCCTGCATTGCCTCGCGAAAAAATCATCGTGCAGACGAAGGTCGCTCCTGCGGAAACGCAGCCGGAGTTCTTCGAGCGCTTTGAAAAATCGATGAAGAATCTCCGCCTGGATTACGTCGATTTTCTCGGCATACACGGCATCAACAATCAGGAAACGCTGGATTGGACCTTACGGAAAGGCGGTTCATTGGAGGCGGCGCGCAAGCTCCAGAAAGAGGGAAGGGTGCGCTTCATCGGATTTTCCACACACGGTCCGCTGGAGGTCATCCTGCGGGCGATCGGGTCGGGTGAGTTTGATTATGTGAACCTGCACTGGTATTACATCTTTCAATTGAACTGGCCCGCCATCATGGCCGCTACCGCGCAGGACATGGGTGTTTTCATCATCAGTCCGAATGACAAGGGCGGAAAACTTTATGCCCCATCGGAAAAACTCCGAAATCTTTGCGAGCCGCTGTCGCCTATCATATTCAATGATCTCTTCTGCCTTTTGCGACCGGAAGTCCATACCCTGAGCATCGGCGCAGCACGGCCTTCGGATTTCGATGAGCATTTGCGCGCGGTGGAATTGATGGATAGGGCAGAGGAACTGGTGCCGCCAATCGAGAAACGTCTCACGCAGGAAATTGAAAGGATCATCGGGCCGCTATGGCCTTTCGAATGGAGCAAGGGCATGCCGGAGTGGACGGACTCTCCCGGTGGCATCAATGTGCGGGAAGTCGTTCGTTTGTGGACGATGTTCAAGGCGTTCGAACTGCATGACTTCGCAAAGGAACGCTATAATTTGTTCGGGCAGGGCGGACACTGGTTTTCCGGCTGCCGCGTCAAGGATCTGGACGATGCACAGATTGCCGCTTCCGGCGGCACGAGCCAGCTCCGGCAGCGTGTGCCGGAAATTCTCCGGGAAATGCACACGCTGTTCGACGACAAGCCCAAAGAACGCCTGAGCAAGGGCGGCTGAGGCGGATAATCGACATTCGGGCATTCAAGCGTTTGCTTTTGGGAGCCGAATGGGGCAAGGTTGTCCTTTGCCCAAATGCCGGAAACCGCCACTATACGCATCAAGGGAGCGCGTCAGCACAATCTTCGGAATCTCGATATTACGATTCCTAGAAACCGACTGGTTGTCATCACGGGCCTGAGCGGTTCGGGGAAGTCCTCACTGGCCTTTGACACCCTGTATGCGGAGGGGCAGCGCAAGTATGTGGAGAGTCTTTCCTCCTATGCCCGGCAATTTCTGGACCAGATGCAAAAGCCGGACGTGGATTATATCGAAGGATTGTCCCCTGCCATCGCCATCGAGCAAAGAACGGCGGCCTCGAATCCGCGTTCGACCATCTCCACCACCACGGAGATTTACGATTATTTGCGCCTTCTGTATTCCGCCGCGGGCAAGCCGCATGACCCGCATACAGGCGAGCCCGTCGTTCGCCAGACCCCGCAGCAGATCGCCGATGCCATCCGCGCATGGGGCGAGGGGACGCGCGTGGTTTTGCTCGCGCCGCTGGTGGAGAATGAGACGGGCGAGTTTCGCGATGTCATCGAAAAAGCAAAACGCGAGGGCTTTGTCCGAATTCGCATCGACGGTGAAATCCTGGAACTGAATACGCCGGAGCCAATCAAACTGGCGAAGACCCGTTCGCATGTCATCGAGGCCGTGGTGGATCGCATTGTCATCCGCGACGGCATCGAGCAACGCCTCTCGGATTCCATCGAACTGGCATTGAGGTGGGGAGAGAACCGCATTGTCGTGCTGCATGGCACACAGGATGCAGAGGTAATGGAATCGACGCGATTCTCCACGGACTTCTGCAATCCCCGCACGGGATACACGCTTCCGCGGCTCACGCCGAAACATTTTTCCTTCAATAGTCATCTTGGCGCCTGCCCCGCGTGCCAGGGAATCGGCACGGAAAATTTTCTCGATCCCGAACTCATGGTTGATCCCGCAAAAACGCTGGAGGATGGCGCGGTGCGTCCTTGGAAACAGGGGAC
>JAIOPU010000009.1 GCA_021413725.1 Armatimonadota bacterium
AAAGCCAATGAATACCTGACTGAGTCTATTCCGGTGGCCTCAGAAGGCCTTAAAGCGAAATACTGGGAGAAGGACGGCCACATCTTTGCCCTTTTGCACAAGGCAGGACGAGTTGTCCTTGCGCTTGAATCATTTGAGTCCGTAAAAATCGAGCAGAAAACCGAAATCCTCGACCGCTTTACTCGCAGGTACGGGGCTCCAAAGGCAGTGCTAAGTCCACTCGTGGAGTACTACCACTGGGTCCGGGATACGGATACCCTTATGCTGTGTTGGACGACAGACTCGGAGCGCAAGAACGCCATTGCTACTGCGGTCGGTACGAACGACATTTTTAAGGCACTAAGAATGGACCCCGATTCTGCCGCGTTAGACTCAACCAAGGCAAATAAAATCCTTACAGAAGTTTTTGAACCAAAGCGAAACTAATTCTGATTAACTCGCGTCTGAATAAACATCTGATCGCCACCCAGCGATTAGAAATAAAAGAACGGAGGTGGTGCTAAACAATGGATTTAAGTCATAAACAGTGCCAGGGAGGTCGTGGGTTTTAGCCTATGACCCGTTTGGGAAGGTGATGAACTTTGCCTCCCTGGACAACAAATGGTCCGTCCGCTTCGCGGACGGGTCTTTTTGTTTTTGCTTGAGGGCGATCTTGATGGTTCGTGTATATTGATTGGATGAAATGCCTTATTGTCATCCCCGCGCGGATGGCCTCGACCCGATTTCCAGGAAAGCCGCTGGTTGATCTGCTGGGGAAGCCCATGATTCAGTGGGTCGTCGAAGCCGCACTAGCCTCTGGTGTTGGAGATGCGGTAGTTGTCGCTACTCCTGACGCAGAAATAATGGACGCTTGCCGCACATTTGGAGCGGATGCCGTCCTGACGCGAGACGACCACGCCAGTGGCACGGATCGAATTGGGGAGGTTGCTGAGACCATCGTTGCCGACGTTTATGTCAACGTCCAAGGCGACGAGCCACTTTTGCCGCCGGAGAGCATCCGTGCATGTGCAACACCGTTGCTAGAAGACTCTACCGTTGCAATGGGTAGTCTTTTTGCTGTCTGCGAAGCGGAGGACATTGACAACACTGCGGTGGTCAAAGTCGTAACCGATCGCAAGGGCTTTGCCCTGTACTTCAGCCGTCATGCGATTCCATTTGCCCGGAATGCACGTCCTACTGCTGTGAAGCGACATGTTGGTGTCTATGCATATCGTCGGGAAGCCGTTCAGGCTTTTACGGGTTGGCCGGTCGGTGATTTAGAGGCCGCGGAGAGTTTGGAGCAGTTGCGTTTTCTGGAAAATGGTGTTCGAATCTTGATGTCCGAAGGACGCGGGACGGAGATGGGCGTTGACACGCCTGAGCAAGCGGAAAGCGTTCGAAAAATCCTGGGTGCGCGATAATGAATCGCCTTCAAAGGACTCGACTTGCGGCCTACGGGTTGCTGGTTGAAGAGGGAAGAATTCTCCTCGCGCGACTGTCAAATACGGAGAAGGAAGTAGGGAAGTGGACACTGCCGGGCGGTGGAATTGACTTTGGTGAGCACCCCTTGGATGCGGTCGTCCGTGAGTTTCGTGAGGAAAGCGGGCTACGGGTTCGTGTCCAAGAAATCGTGCATGTGGACAGCGAACTTTTGGAACTGCCGAACTCGGATCTTCACGCGGTGAGGGTCATTTACAAAGTTGAAAAAATGGAAGGTGAACTCACGGTTGAAGTGGGCGGATCAACGGATTTAGTTCAGTACTTTAGCAAGGAAGAGGCGAACCGCTTAGTCCTTGTGCCGCTTGCCAGTTTGGGCGTGCACCTAGCATTTCGCAACACCTAGTCTTCGCTTGTCATCCTTAGAACCTCGGTCCACTCTGCATCCGTGACGGGCATGATACTGAGTCTCTGCCCCTTCATCACAACGCCCATGCTCGCAAGTTTGGGGTTGGCTTTGAGGGCAGAAAGCTCAACGCACTTGTCGAATTTCTTTACAAATTTGACATCTACCACGAGCCAGCGAGGGTTGGCGGGGTCGGCTTTTGGGTCGTAGTATTCGCTTTTCGGGTCGAACTGCGTCGGATCGGGATAGGCTTCTCGCACAACTTCCATGATCCCAATAATTCCGACGGGGGCGATGTTAGAGTGGTAAAAAAAGCAAAGGTCACCGACCTTAAATCGGTCGCGCAGGAAGTTCCGCACGGTGTAGTTGCGGCAGCCTTCCCACATCCCGACATCCTCTTTCTTGAGATCGTCGATCGAATACACATCGGGTTCGCTTCTAAGCAACCAGTAGTTCATGGGGGTGAGTATATCTTTTGAGCATCGCGGGAGGTAGTAGACTGAGAGGATGAACAAAAGGGAACTTGGGAATTCAGGCGTTTTTGTCTCCGAAATCAGCCTTGGCTGCTGGACGATGGGGGGATTGAACTGGGTTAATGGTCAGCCAAACGGCTGGGCGAATGTCGATGAGGCCGAGGTCACCGAGGCGATAAAGTTCGCCATCGACGCCGGAGTCAACCACTTCGACAACGCCGACGTTTATGGCAACGGTAAAGCCGAACAGATGCTAGCGCGATGCTTCGACAAACTCGGCGTCAAGTCCACGGACTTTATCGTCGCGACGAAAATCGGGCACTTCCCCGGAACCGCCGCCCACGCCTACGAACCCGCCCACATTCGCCACCAGTGCGAGCAGTCACTCGTGAATTTGAAGCGCGAATACATCGACATTTACTACTTCCACCACGGCAACTTTGGTGAGAACGACATGTATCTGGACGGCGCGGTCGAAGTGATGGACCGGCTCGTCGCGGAAGGCAAGGTCAGGGTCAAGGGCCAATCTGCCTACAGCGAAGCTGACTTCGTCAAGCTCGTGCCGAAGGTTCGACCGCAAGTTCTGCAGAACCAAGCGAACGCGATGAATGACCTATTTGTACGCCCCGGTTCGACGGTGAGCAAACTGCTCGTTGACAACAAAATTTCCTTCGTGGCTTTCGGCCCCCTTGCGCAGGGCCTCCTGCTGGGAAAATTCGACCCGAAAAATCCGCCCCAATTCGAAGAGGGAGACCACCGCAAGGGGGCAGACCGATTCCAAACTGCGAAGTTGGAAACCCTTGCGCCGAAAATCGAAAAACTGAAGGCCCACTTTGGCGAGACAGTGGAAGATTTGGCATCAATGTCAATCAACTACCTACTCGCAATGCCAAACGTAGCCTGCGCAATCCCCGGATTCCGGAATCTGCGACAAGTCAAGGCGAATCTCGCGGGAGCAGGGAATGCGATGTCGGCGGAGGATGTCGCGTTCGTTCAGAGCGTGCTGAGGGACTGATATACTGAGATCATGTCCGTTCACGTGATCGATCATCCCCTCGCTTTGCACATGCTCAGCGTGCTCCGTGATAAGCGCACGGAGCCGCAGGTTTTTCGCCAGATCAGCCGGAATTTGGCGACGTTGCTGATTGTCGAGGCAACCAAGGGGATTCGGTCTACGATCCAGATGATTGAGACTCCACTGGAGCCGATGCAGGCTCCTTGCCTTGATCAGCGGCTAGCGGTGGTTCCGGTTTTGAGAGCAGGGTTGGGAATGCTGGAGGCGGCTTTGAGTCTATTTCCCGAGGTTTCGGTGGGCTACATTGGGCTCGAACGAAATCACGACACGGCCGAAGCTCACACTTATTACTGCAAGCTGCCGAAGCTAGAGAACTGCTACACCCTATGCTTCGACCCCATGCTCGCAACGGGTGGGAGTGCGTCACAGGCGCTGAGTTTCTTGAAGGCGCAGGGAGCGACGGACCTTGCATTTGTCAGCGTGATCGCTTCGCCGGAGGGCGTAGCGCGGCTTGCCGAAGAGCACCCAGATGTCGAGGTGTACACCACTTGCGTAGATCGGGAGCTAAGCGACAAGAAGTACATCCTACCGGGGCTAGGCGATTTTGGCGACCGATTATACGGAACGGAATAAAGACACTATTACGCGGTTTTTTAGCAAAAAATAAGGGTATCATTAAAGGTTCACGACCCCTGCCAAAAACGACGTCTTTTTGTCGTCCGGCACCCCGTGAGAACACCGACTATGGCTGACGTCAATTTGTTCGATAAAATCCGAATTGGGATCGCGAGTCCCGAAGACATCCGAAGCTGGTCGTATCGCAAAGACGCGAACGGACAGATGATCCACTACGAGGTCAAAAAACCTGAAACCATCAACTACCGGACATTTAAGCCGGAGCGAGATGGACTTTTCTGTGAGCGAATTTTTGGTCCCACCAAGGACTGGGAGTGCGCTTGCGGCAAGTACAAAAAGATCAAGTACAAGGGCATTATTTGCGAGCGATGTGGCGTTGAAGTCACCCGCAGCAAGGTTCGCCGTGAGCGAATGGGCATCGTCGAGCTTGCCGCTCCGGTCTGCCACATTTGGTACCTAAAGGGCGTTCCGTCTCCGCTTTCGCTGATTCTCGATATTTCGCCGAGGCAGCTTGAGAAGGTCATTTACTTCGCCAGCTTTATCATCATTGAACTCAACAATGAGCAAATTCACGGGCTTTTGCCTGCGATCCGCAAGCAGGTTGAGGAAGAAAAGCAGTCGATCCAAGAAGAAATTCGCGACCTCGAAATGGAGTCGGTTTCGCGCCTCTGCAACGAGATGCGCAACAACCCGGATGAGTACGCCGACGAATCCTTCGTTCGCGACCGAATGAAGTCGAACTTCGACCGAATCCGTGCCGAGTACCGAGACGCCGACGAGCGACTGAAGGACCTCGACGTTGCCGTCGATCTTCTCGGCAAGTTGGAAATTAACCAGCTCATCGAAGAAGATAAGTGGCGCGCGGTCAGCAAAATGCTCGACGCGATTGGGCGCCGAATGCGTAAGGATATCAGCGACATGGTACGTGCCAACATTGGTGCTGACGCCATGGCTGAGCTTCTCCGCAAGGTAGACCTCGACCGACTCGCCAGAGAATTGCGACAAGAAATCGTCGTGACCACAAGTGCCAAGCGAGCGAGATCCATAAAGCGACTTGAGCTCATTGAGGCTTTGATCCTTTCCAAGTCCCGTCCTGAGTGGATGATCCTAGGCGTCGTGCCTGTCATTTCGCCAGAACTGCGACCGATGGTTCAGCTTGATGGCGGACGATTTGCGACCTCGGATCTCAACGATCTTTACCGCAGAATTATCAACCGCAACAACCGATTGAAGAAGATCATGGAGATTCAAGCTCCAGAATCGATTATCAATCACGAAAAGCGACTTCTCCAAGAAGCCGTCGATGCCCTCATTGACAATGGCAGAAGAGCGAGACCGGTCGTCGGTTCCAACCAGCGCCCACTGAAGTCCTTGAGCGACATGCTCAAGGGTAAGGAAGGTCGTTTCCGAAAGAACCTTCTCGGAAAGCGAGTCGACTATTCCGGCCGATCCGTTATTGTCGTCGGACCTCACCTCAAGCTTCACCAATGCGGTTTGCCGAAGGAAATGGCCCTCGAACTCTTCAAGCCCTTCGTTATGAAGACCCTTGTCGAGCGCAAGATTACGCAGAACATTAAGACCGCAAAGCGCATGATTGATCGAATGCACCCAGCGGTTTGGGATGGCCTCGAGGAGGTTATTAAGGAGCATCCGGTCCTGCTGAACCGCGCCCCGACCCTTCACCGACTTGGAATTCAGGCTTTCGAGCCGATTCTGGTCGACGGAAAGGCGATACAGGTCCACCCGCTCGTCTGTCACGCGTACAATGCTGACTTCGACGGTGACCAAATGGCGGTTCACGTTCCTTTGAGCCAGCAGGCGCAAGCGGAAGCCCGCGTTCTGATGATGTCAACGCAGAACCTCTTTTCGCCTGCGGACGGAAAGCCAGTTATGGCCCCGATTCAGGACATCGTTTTGGGCAACTATGCGCTTACATTCGTGAGCCGCGCTGGAAAGGCTAAGCTCGAAGAAGAGGACCGACTCCACAAGGAGAACCCAGAACTGAACCCTTCGAATCGCGTTTTTGCCAACGTGAACGAGGTCCTTTTCTGCCTTGACTCCCCGGCCGTAGAGCGAATGTTTACGATCAACGATCCGGTCAAGGTTCGTTTGCAGCGACCTCTTTGCCGTCCGGACAGCGAAATCGACTACCGAGACTACAAGACCGGTGCCGAGTACAAGTACGAGGTCACGACCGACGAAGATGGTCACGAGACGAAGACTCTGAAGCCGCTTCCGATGGAGACGGAGACCTTTATTGCGACCGCGACCCCAGGGCAGTTGATCTTCAACGACATCCTTCCGTGGCCGCTGAAGTACAGCGAGAAAATGCTCGCGATGGAACTTGGTAAGAAGCAACTTGCTGACGTTGTCGTCACCTGCCACGAACTCGTGGGAGTGGATGCGACGATCAATTTGCTGGATGATCTGAAGGATCTTGGGTTTAAGTGGGCTTCCAAGTACGGTTTGAGCATCGCTCTCACGGACATGGACCCGCCGAAGAGACGTGACGAAATCCTCGACGAATCGGACGAAAAGTCCGGTCGAATTTCGACTCAGTTCCAACGCGGAATGCTCGACTTTAACGAAATGCAACGAAGCCTCATCAAGCTTTGGCAGGACACGTACGATCAGATTGGTATCGAGTTGACCAAGGGTATGGCTCAGATGAACCCGCTCTCGATTATCACCGTTTCTGGTGCTCGTGGTTCGGTCAAGCAACTTGCGCAGCTCTCCGGAATGCGCGGCCTCATGATGAACCAGTTCAACGAAGTTATCTATGAGCTTCCCGTTAAGAACTCGTTCCACCGTGGCCTATCGATGCTCGAATACTTCGTTACCACGCACGGTGCTCGAAAGGGATTGGCGGATACCGCCCTACGAACCGCTGACGCGGGCTACTTGACGCGACGTCTTTGCGACGTTGCCCAAGACGTTATCATCAAGCGCAACGACTGCGGAACGACCGACGGAATCGTCGTTCACCGAATGATCAGCGAAGGCGAAACTCTTCAGCCGATTGGTGAGCGAATGACCGGAAAGGTCTCGTTGTCGACCGTCATGGACGTGGAGACGGGCGAAGTCATCATCACTTACGATGAGCTGATTACCCCCGCTCAAGCCAAGGCGATGACCGCACTTGAAGTCAAGTACACCAAGGAAGTTGAACCTCTGCACGACGAAGCTGAGCGAAAAGTTGTTCTGGACAAGTACGAGAGAGCCGGATTTGTGATCAACGATCACGAAATGCTTGGAGTTAGAATTCGTTCCCCGCTCACTTGTGAGATGGAATCGGGAATCTGCGCCAAGTGCTACGGTGTCGATCTCAGTTCCAAGCGACTCGTAGGAACTGGTGTTGCGGTGGGAATCATCGCCGCCCAATCAATCGGCGAGCCGGGAACCCAGCTGACGATGCGTACCTTCCACTCTGGAGGTGTTGCGGGTGCGGCCACGATTGCTCGAACGAACCAGTATAAGACCGGTAAGTTCATCAAGCAGTTCCTTGAGGACTTTAGCACGGCGACGAAGACCGACATGAAGGAATTCGACGCCACCAAGCTGATCGATGCTCAAGAGAGCATTATCCGAGGGTTGTTCACACCGAAATCGGCATTGCCTGATGACGGTTCAACCCCGAGTAAGGCGAAAACGGACCGACAAACAAAGGCCGCCGTCAAGGCCGCGGAGAAGATGGACAAGGACTCGCGAAAGCTGTGGGACCGAAGCCGCAAAACCTTCTTTGCCTCTTGGACGGGTGAATCCAGTGGTATCGTCCGCGTCGAAGAAATCTTCGAAGCGCGACGCCAACCACGAGGTAAGGCGATCATTTGTCCGGTTACCGGACACGTTGCGGAAATTCAGGAAACGAGCTACGGTCGATTTATCATCGTCGAAGCGGAGATTCTGGTTAGCAACTTGAAAGACGCCTACGTCAGCGACAAGCAGAAGTGGGAGCCCGAAATGGAAGGCTTCAACAACTTGGAGCGATTGATCGGCGCGAAGATGGTCGCAGCAACCGTTACGACTCTGCGAAAGTTTGGTCAAGAGACAGTCAATATCTATTACCCAGTTCTCGTTCCACCGCTCGGAAAGCTTCCGGCGGAGAAGGGGCAGAAGGTCATCAAGGGCGATCCGCTTACGGACGGACCAAGAGACCCGCATGAGGTTCTGGAACTTGCCGGTCGCGATGCGGTTTACGACTACTTTGTCGAAAACCTGCAAGCGGTTTACAAGGCCCAAGGTGTTGACATCAGCGACAAGCACGTTGAGGTTATCGTTCGACAGATGCTGCGAAAGCGACAGGTCAAGGAACCGGGCGATACTCCGTTCCTCCCCGGCCAAATCGTCGACCGATTCCGATTCGAGCGAGAGAATGACAAGGTTCGCCAACTGATCGCCACCGGCGTGAAGATCAAGTACATTGATCCGATCACCGGCGACAACGTGGAGCGAAGTCCGAAGGAAGCTAACGCAACTTGGATTCTCCTCGGTATCACCGAAGCATCCCTCGCCACGGACTCGTTCCTATCGGCAGCTTCATTCCAAAAGACGACTCGGGTTCTCACCGAAGCCGCCGTCCGAGGAAAGAAGGACATGCTGATCGGCCTCAAGGAGAACGTCATCATCGGAAGACTGATCCCGGCAGGAACCGGCGCAGGCAACTACCGCCACGTTTCTATCGAAGTAGACCGAAGCGCCCCAACCTGGGCTCAACAGTCGCTTACTGCGCTTGTCGAAGCCGACGAGTTCGGCGAGCAGTCCAGCTTGGACATGCTTGATCTAGGCTCGCTGTCGGATATCGCGGAGGCCATGGAGCTTCCTGCGGAAGTGCCGGAGACCAACAAGGAAGACTAAGGTCTTTGTTGGAATGACTTAGGGCTGCTTCGAAAGAGGCGGCCCTTTTTGCGCAATTAATATGTCCTTGCCAATTGGAAGGAACTACTGCCGATAGAAAGTTTTCCCACTCCGTGCGGGAGAGGGCCTGTGACCGAAGGGAACTGGAGTGAGGTTTACTCTCTAAAATGCCGGTCTTATCAACTGCCATTACAATTTTGCAACGCCGCTATAAATTTCCCCCCACTCTACCGGAAAACCCGCAGACTCCCCACAATCCGCTTTGCGTCCGACAATTCCATCTTCGATCCCAAAACCCCAACGTAATGAGGAAGGGCTGTCCCCTTCCGCTCCATCCAATTCACCACAAACTGACTCTTAGTCTTCTTGTCAAATTCAATCTCAATCATCCCAAAAACGGGATTCTTAACTTTCACGATCGACGCCGGCAACTCCCCGTTACCATCCTCCAAGAATATGTCCCCAATCCCCTCGCTGGCCGTTTGAAGCGTAAAGCTACCCTTTCCCTTCGAGTACACCACCGAATAGAAACATTGAATTGGGTCCTTATCCATGTTCACACTAACGTTCCCTCGGAAGCCTCGCGGAATCCAACTCGGAAGATAAATCACGTGTTTGAGTTTTCGGAGCTGTGCCAAATCGGTAGCCGAAAGACCGGGAGGCGCTTGAGCAAGGGTCATCGCAAGTAAGGCTGTGCAGATCATCTCGTTTAAAGACGATCCAACCTCGAACCATGATGCGGACCATTTCAGCCGTTCCACAACCGGAGGATAGTCTTCAGCCTGCCCCCGCGAACGGAGTTTAGTCCTAACTTCACCACCCCCAAAAACCCCACGTCAACATTTAAAACTGCATAGAGTCAGAGTAGGCCCATTCCGGGTAAAGTTCAGCGTCGAATGAGCGAAGGGATGATCGTGGAAATGGCGGGAATATCGAAGCACTTCGGCGCGTTCGCGGCCCTCTCCGATGTCTCGCTCAATGTCAGGTCGGGCCAAATCCACGCGGTAGTCGGCGAGAACGGGGCAGGGAAAACCACCCTGATGAAGATTCTGCAGGGACTGCATCTGCCGGAAAAGGGCACCCTCAAAATCGACGGAAAAGTAACAAAATTTACGAAACCAGCCGATGCGATTGCGGCGGGGATTGGCATGGTGAGTCAGCACTACAGCATCATCCCGGAGCTGACTTGCATTCAAAATCTTCTTCTAGGGAACGAGCCAGCACCGATATTTTCATACAGCGCGGCGAAACAGCGAGCCACAGAACTCGCCGCCCAAATGGGGTTTGAGTTCGACTGGGACGCTCCGGCTTCGGGCTTAAGCCCGGCGGGCGGGCAGAAACTTGAAATCCTCAAACTTCTCTGGCGAAATACGAAAATCATGATTCTCGACGAGCNTTCCGACGCTCTTTTCGCGAGCCTAAAGCAACTCGTCGCCGAAGGCGCAACGGTCATCGTGGTCACCCATAGGATTCCCGAGGTACTGGAACACTGCCAGCGCCTAACCGTTCTTCGAGGCGGGAAACTAATTGAAGAAAGGGAAGTTGAAGGGCTGACTTCCGACCACGTCGTTGAGCTAATTGTAGGCAGAAGCATCAGCCAGCGCAAGCAAGAGTCCGCCCAATTCGACGGCAATCCGGTCCTGTGGGCAGAAGGATTGGTGGTAAAAGGCGATCGAGGGGCGACGTTGCTCGATGGCGCGACTCTGTCGATTCGCCCAGGCCAGATGTTGGGTTTGGCAGGTGTAGATGGAAACGGGCAGAGACAACTTTTTCACGCTTTGACCGGGGTCCAAAAGCTCTCGCAAGGGAGAATTACGCTCGACGGGGTAGACATTACTTATAAAACTCCCGCCGAATTTCTAAGGGCCGGAGTACGATTGATTCCCGAAGATCGTCTGGAAGAGGGCGCGATGGAGAGTTGGAGCCTGATCGAAAACACCCTACTCGGCTACCAACGCTTCCCAAGTCTACAAAGAAACGGCCAGCGCGACCAGGGAGCTTTGTCAGAGATGGCAGAGAGAGTCGCCGCAAGGTTCAGTACCAAATTCGCTTCGCTCAAGAACCCGCTAAAAAGCCTCTCTGGTGGAAATCAGCAAAGATTTATCGCGGGTCGGGCATTGGAAGAAAATCCACGCCTCATACTCGCATTTCAGCCCACGCGAGGGCTGGATATCGACGCCACGGAAAACGTCTATCGCGGAATTCGCACGCTTTGCCGTGAAACCGGGGCCGCCGCCCTGATCGTGAGCTTCGATCTCGACGAACTGATTGAGCAGTGTGATCGCGTGGTCGCAGTCTGCCACGGAGTCCTGACCGCCCCCGTTCCCGGCAAGGAAATGGACCGAAGTGAGATCGGAAGGCTTATGGTGGGCGCGTGAGCGGTCGGCTTGTTGCACTGTCCTTAATCGGATTTGCTTTGGTAGTAGGGGCCATCTTGCTGGCGGGCAAGGCTCCCTCAGATGTACTGTTTCAGGTGATTAATGGAAGCCTTGGGAGTCCGAGGGCGGTTGCTGGGACTCTGAAAGAGGCGACACCCCTTCTTGTCGGCGGTCTCGG